>CAYULG010000383.1:0-2214 GCA_964445365.1 uncultured Salinivenus sp.
ACCATGTTGCGGGTGTACTGCTCGTGCCCCGGCGTGTCCGCAATGATGAACTTGCGGTTCGGGGTCGAGAAGTAGCGGTACGCCACGTCGATGGTGATGCCCTGCTCGCGCTCGGCCCGCAGGCCGTCGGTCAGGAGGCCCAGCTCCATCTCGTCGTCGTTCCGCTGGGTGTTGCGGCGAATCTCCTCCAGCTTGTTCTCGAAGATCTGCTGCGTATCGTAGAAGAGACGACCAATGAGCGTGCTCTTGCCGTCGTCGACGCTCCCGGCCGTGGTAAATCGAAGTACGTCCATCTGTTCGGTGTTGAGTTGCCTGGAATTCGAATTTTAGATCTGTACCATTTTATCATTTCCCCATTTGACCATCGTCTCATTCTCCAATAGGAACTCACGAATAACTCTAAATGAGACAATGATTAAATGACACAATGAGAAACTGACTAGAAGTATCCTTCGCGCTTGCGGTCTTCCATGGCGGCCTCGGCGCGCTGGTCGTCGGCACGGGCGCTCCGCTCGGCCTGCTGGGTGGTGGCCACCTCTTCGATGACAGCCTCCACCGTCGTGGCCGTCGACTCCACCGCGCCGGTGCAGGTCATGTCGCCGATGGTGCGAAAACGGACCATCTTCTCGACGTACTCTTCGCCCTCCCGAAGCTCATTGTACGGGGACTTCGGCAGGAGCACGCCGTCGCGCTCGAACATGGGGCGCTCGTGGGCGAGGTACAGGCTCGGGATCTCCAGATCCTCCTGGTAGATGTACTGCCACACGTCCAGCTCTGTCCAGTTGCTCAACGGGAAGGCGCGGAAGTGCTCTCCTTTCTTGCTGCGCCCGTTGTACAGGTTCCAGAGCTCGGGCCGCTGGTTCTTGGGATCCCAGTTTCCGAAGCGGTCGCGGTGCGAGAAAAAGCGCTCCTTGGCCCGGGCCTTCTCCTCGTCGCGCCGGGCGCCGCCGAGCGCCACGTCAAAGCCGTGCTCCTCGATCGTGTCGAGAAGGGTCACGATCTGGAGCTTGTTGCGGCTTGCGTCCGGGCCCTGCTCCTCTTTCGCGCGCCCCGACGCGATCGTGTCTTCGACGTGCCCCACGATCAGGTCGAGTCCGTGCTCCTCCATCAGGTTGTCCCGAAAGTCGATGGTCTCGGGAAAGTTGTGGCCCGTGTCCACGTGGAGGATCGGGAAGGGGACCTGGCCGGGATAGAACGCCTTGCGGGCCAGGTGAATCATGGTAAGCGAGTCTTTCCCCCCGCTGAACATGAGGACGGGGTTGTCGAACTGCGCCTCTGCCTCTCGAATCACGTGAATGGCCTCCGATTCGAGCCAGTCCAGATGCTCAGACGTGTCCGCTGCAATGGTCATGGTCGGCAAGTGTGGAGGTGATTGGGAAGGTCAGATGGATGGGACCGCATCCCACAGGAAACCGCAGGATGCACTCCGAAAATCGTCTCAGGTTTCGGATGCAGCTGTCGTGTCAATCTTCTTCTTGAAATAGTCGAGGGTCCGACGCAGGCCGTCGCGCCGGTCGACGGTCGGCTCCCAGTCGAGAATCTCCTTCGCCCGGGAAATGTCGGGCTGGCGCACCTGCGGGTCGTCCTCCGGAAGCTCTTCGTAGGTGATGGAGCTGTCCGTGCCCGTAATCTCGATGATCTCCTCGGCAAACTCTTTGATTGTGATCTCGTCGGCGTTGCCGATGTTGACGGGCTCCGTTTCGTCGCTCATAAGGAGCCGGTAGATGCCCTCGATGAGGTCGTCGACGTAGCAGAACGCTCGCGTCTGGCTCCCGTCGCCGTAAACCGTCAGCGGGTCGCCCCGGAGCGCCTGCGACATAAACGTCGGCAGCGCTCGCCCGTCGTCGGTGCGCATGCGCGGGCCGTACGTGTTGAAGATGCGCACGATGCGGGTCTCGACACCATGATACCGGTGGTACGCCATCGCGAGGGCCTCGGCGAACCGCTTGGCCTCGTCGTAGACGCCCCGCTGGCCAATGGGGTTCACGTTGCCCCAGTAGTCCTCCGGCTGGGGATGCACGAGGGGATCGCCGTACACCTCGCTCGTAGAGGCGAGCAAGAACCGTGCGTCCTTTGCCTTCGCCAGGCCCAGCGCCTTGTGGGTTCCCAGCGCCCCCACCTTGAGCGTCTGGATCGGCAGGCGCAGGTAATCGTCCGGTGCGGCCGGGCTGGCAAAGTGCAGGACGTAGTCGAGGTCGCCGTTGACGTGGATGT
>CAYULG010000384.1:0-2211 GCA_964445365.1 uncultured Salinivenus sp.
CGATGCCCTCCGCGATCGCCGTCTTCCCGACGCCGGCCTCGCCGACGAGCACCGGGTTGTTCTTCGTGCGGCGGCTCAGGATCTGGAGCACACGGCGGATCTCCTGGTCGCGGCCAATGACCGGATCGATCTCGCCGTCACGGGCCAATTCATTCAGGTCGCGCGCGAAGCGATCGAGGGCCTCGTAGCGACTCTCGGCGTGCGGGTCGTCGGCGCTCTGGCCGCCGCGCACGTCGTCGAGCACGTCCATCACCTGGTCTTTCGACGCGCCCTGGTCGCGAAGCGCCTGTCCGATCTCGTTCTTGCCCTCGACGAGGCCGATGAGCAGGTGCTCGGTCGAGACGTACTCGTCGTCCATCACGTCGGCCTCGGCGCGGGCGCGGTCGAAGACCTTCTTCAATTCCTCACCGATATACTGGTCGCCCGCGCTCGCCCCCGTCACCTCCGGGAGGCTGCCGAGCGCCTCCTCGGCCTGCTGACGCAGCCGGTTCACGTTCGCCCCGATGCGCCGCAGGATCGAAACCGCGACGCTGTCGAGGTCGCTCAGAAACGCCTCCAGCAGGTGGACGGGCTCGATGCCCTGGTGGTTATGGGAGGCCGCTAGGTCCATCGCTTTTTGGACGGCCTCTTGTGCTTTGACGGTAAACTTCTGGAGGTTCATGTTGGTGATATCGATTTATTGATGGTTCAGCAAAGTCGGTATACGGTCGCGTCGGGCCGCAACAATCTGTCCGCCCGATGCGTCCAGCGGCAAGCCTCGTTTCCAGCCTCGTGCACCCGTACACGGATCGAAAAGCGTACCAGCCTGCCCAATCCTGACAGGATGGCAGAGGGTCGAAGCGTTGGGCGCAGGGTTCGGGCGAACTTAGCTCAAAAGTCGGTCCCAACGGCCTGCCCATGGGGCCGCACTACGGAAAGTCCAGTTCCAGTTGCTGCCCACCACTCCCCTGTTCCCCCGTCAGCGACGAGACGCTAATGCCCAAAAGGCGAACCGGCTCCGCGGGCGGCTGAGGCCGGTGCAGCAGCCGCTCGGCAAGGGCCAGGAGCGCGGCCTGGTCCGCCACGGCCCGCTCCAGCGTGGTCTGCCGGGTGGATACCTCGTGCTCGTGGCTTTTCAGCTTAAGGGTGACGGTCCGTCCCCTTCGCCCGGCCGACTTGAGCCGCCGTTCGACCTGGCCGGCAATCCGTTCGAGCCGGCTCAGCATGGCGTCGGGGTCGGAGAGGTCGTCGCGGAAGGTTTTCTCTGCCCCCACCGACTTTCGCTCTCGGTTCGGCTGCACCGGCCGGTCGTCCGCCCCCATCGCCAGCGTCTTGAAGTGCGCGCCGCGCTTTCCGAAGTGGTGTCGGAGCGTCCGCTCGGACACGTCCTGCAGGTCGGCCCCGGTCTCGATCCCAAGCTCGTGCATCGCCTCGGCTGTCGCGGGCCCGATGCCGTGAAACGCCTCAATGGGAAGGCCGGCGATGAAATCCCGCTGCTCCGTTGGCTCCACGACAGTCAGCCCGTCCGGCTTGTCCCGGTCGGAGGCCACCTTGGCGACAAACTTCGACGGCCCGACCCCGGCGGACGCCGTCAGCCCCGTCTCTTCTTGAATCGCCTCCCGGATCCGCTGGGCAATGAGCGTACCGGACGGCGGGCCGGTCTTCGGCTCGGTAACGTCGAGGTAAGCCTCATCCAGGGACAGCGGCTCGACGAGGTCGGTGTAGCGGTGCAGAAGGGCCCGGATGGCCCGCGACTCGTCTTTGTAAACGGCCATCCGGGGGGATACGAAAATCAAGTCCGGGCACCGGCGATCGGCCTCGACGGCGGGCTGGGCCGAGTGGACGCCGTATGGCCGTGCCTCGTAGCTGGCGGTCTGGACGACGCCTCGGGGCGGCGTGCCGCCCACCGCGATCGGCTCGCCCGCGTATTTCTCTGGAAAATCGCGCTGCTCGATCGCCGCGTAGAACGCATCCATGTCCACGTGAATGATGCGCCGCACCCGCCCTCCGGAAGCGGCGTTCTGCCGACGAGCAGACTCCTCCGGATCAGGATCTGGGGCACGCCGGTCGGTCATTTCGCGTCTGCAAGCCGGAATTTGTGGGGCCGTTGGGTGAGGCGTCTCATCTTAGCGAATCGCGGAACGGGGCGCGATGTTTTCCGGCTCCTGCGCCCGACCGTGCCGTCGAACAAACCAGGGCTATCGCATCTGTTGACGAGAGTACGTTTTCCCT
>CAYULG010000385.1:0-2204 GCA_964445365.1 uncultured Salinivenus sp.
GGATGCGGGAGAGGGCCCGTGTGCGGACGCCTTGTTCTGAGAGGCGACGAAGAACAGTGCTCCCGATGGTGCCGGTGGCGCCGGTGACGACAACCATGGTTCTGTATGATGTAGTTGCAAGGAGCAAACGCAAATTGCTGAGGAGAAGACCGCCCTCTCCTCATTTTCCAGCCACTAATATGTCGTTCGTCATTAAACTGTTCAACATAAAACTATCGATTCACAGTTCTTTTGCATGCTAGTGGATTAGAGAAGTAAAGGAGATCCTGCTTCGGGAAAGGAGGCTTCCGCCGAACGAGATGGCTCAATTTCGCATTCCCCGTCCCAGGAAGATACGGTCTCGTCCGCCAGAGAAGGAGAAACGCGGAGCGCACGTGCCCACTGGAGGCCGGGGAGGTAGGGCGACTGCGTTTCCGAGTCAGGCTCGGCTCCAGCACGCGGTTTCTCTCAGGACATGAGTTCTTCGATCTCCTCCGGGTCCCGCTTTAGGAGCCCCTGCTTCTTGTAGTAGATCATGGTGGTTTCGAGGGTGCCGTGGCGCATCCGGTCCTTCACCTCCTCAACCGGCATGCCGTCGTTGAGCCAGAGGAGGGCGGCCGTGTGGGTGAGGCTATGGGGCGAGACGCCCTTGCGTTTAATCTCGGCGTCGCGCAGGTAGTCGTTGATGCGGCTGCGCACCGAGCGCGTCTTGAGGCGCTGGTCGTGAGACCGGTGGCCGTGGGAGACGAAGAGTGGGTCCTCGGGGTGTACGTCGTCGCGGGTATCGAGGTAGTCCTCCACCACCTCCAGTACCGGCTCGTCGAGGGGCGCCTCCTGGTCCTTGACCTCCCGTCCCTTCCCCTGCACGCGGAGGACGGGGCCCATGAGGGTGTGCTCCAGGTCCTCCACGTTGGCGCGGACGATCTCGATTTCGCTGAGCCCCGCGTAGAGCATCAGGGAGACGATCGCCCGGTCGCGCTTGTCGATCTGGGTCGCGTCGCCGAGCACCTCCTCCAGCTTTTCGATGTCCTGTTCGGTGAGCACAGAGCGCGAGTGGGTGTCGGGACGCCGGTTGCCCTTGACGGCCGTCGCGGGGTTTTCCGGGAGGTCGCCGATGTCGGTGAGGTATTGGCAGAAGCGACGGAGCGCCGTGAGGTAGGTGGAGACGGAGACCTGGCTGAGGTCGCGCTCCTCCATCAGGTAGGTCTTGTAGTCGCGCACATCGTCTTCCGTGAACCGGAAGTTGTTCTGCTGCACGAACCACTTCTGGAAAGAGTTGAGCGAACGGCGGTAGGTGCCCACCGTCTCGTCGCTCTTGTCCTCGAGATAGTCGTCCTGAAAGGCCTGCAGGTGATCGCGCAGTTCGCGGAGCGAGAGGTCCAGGCCACCATTTGACGAATCAGAGTTGGGCATCGGATCGGGGGCACACGAGAGGGAGTAGCGGTCGCGCTTGGCTCGAGGATGTAGAGGTCGCCCAAAAACAGAAGCCGTCGGTTCCAAGCACGCATCTCTTAATCAAGGGCTTACTTCGGACGGTGTCAATAACGGAATCCCCAGATCGAGCATGTCGAGGGTGGAGTCGGACAAGGGCGTATTGCCTGGATGCGATCCCTCTCGTCGTTGTCTGGAATCTTGGGAGCATGTTGTCCAGAAGATCCCAAAGTTTCGCTCCGCAGGGGAAAGGGGAGCATCTCAACGAGCCCGGAAACGCTGGATATTCAGCCGGCCCGTTCGCGCTTCAAACGGATGATCTGAGGAAGGAAAGACCGATTGGTGAATGGAGGACGTCGGACCCTCGAATCCGCTGTGCTGTTAATCCCGTCAGTCTATGTCTCCAGACTACCCGGCATTTGAATGCCTGATTCCGAGAACGATCTCGTCTCTGGTGTTCCCGAACGGAAGGTCGGATTGCCCCCCGGCTCCTTCAACAGTGCGGGCTTGGCGACAAAGGGAAGCAGAGCTTCCCAGAGGGGCAAAGCCTCCCATAGAAGCGGGGCCTCCGGAGGCCCCGCCTCAAGAGACGACGCTCCAGCTGCCACTCGGGCTCATTCCTCGACTTGCCAAACAATGGCCCTGGGCGATTGGCGAGCTGTCGCCTCTGTAATTCAACGTCTTGAAGCAATCTCGATGATACAAGGGCGATTGCATCTTACGTTTGGCTGCCAAATAGGACTCATCGGAGACGAGAACGGTCTTCTCCCATGCGCCCTGACCGAGCCGATCTA
>CAYULG010000386.1:0-2200 GCA_964445365.1 uncultured Salinivenus sp.
TTCAGCCGGGACCGCCTCACCCTCGTTCAGGCGGCCGAGGTGGCCGAGATGAGTCCGTTTTCGTTTCAGCATCTCCTCGCGAGTCGGGAAATTGGTCCGCATTACGACGTGGACGATTTTGAAGAAGACCTCGAAACGCTGCGCGATCGAGCCGACGGCTGATGGTCGTAAGTGACACCTCGCCCTCATTAACCTTGCCGCCATCGACCATCTGGACCTGCTTCGGGCACTCTATGACACCGTGCGGATTCCCAGCGCCGTGCATCGAGAGATTACTCGGTTTGAGGAGCAGCCCGGAGCGGAGGCGGTGCAATCGATGGAGTGGATCACCCCTCAGGTTTGTCCCCGTCCCGATCTGGCCACTGCCCTCCAGACGGAACTCGATGCGGGCGAAGCGGAGGCCATCGCTATGGCCGTGGATGCCGAGACTCCTCTGTTGATCGACGAGCGCAATGGGCGCCGCGCGGCCACCCGTCTCGACGTGTCTCGGCTTGGCCTCTTGGGCGTGCTGGTCGAGGCCAAACGGACGGGACACGTCCCCAAACTTCGTCCTCTGCTGCGCTCTCTGCGTCAGGACGCGGGCTTCTGGATGAGCGAGGCCCTGCATGATCGGATCCTGGAGATGGTGGATGAAAAATAATCATTTGGTCACTCGTCCCGCAGCGTCGTGGCCGGGTCGGTGCGGGCGGCGCGGATGACCTGAGTCGCCACTGTGAGAAGAGCGATGGTCAGCACGAGGATGCCGACCAGAGCGAACGACCAGCCGGAGAGGTCCACGCGGTAGGCAAATCCCTGGAGCCACTGCTGCACGCCCCAGTACGCCAGTGGCAGGGCCACGACGGCCGCTGCCCCCACGAGTTTGGCAAACTGTGAGGAGACCAGCCACGCGATACGGGAGACCGACGCGCCCAATGCCTTGCGAATGCCAATTTCCTTCTGCCGCTGCGTCACCGTGAGCGAGGCCATCGCAAACAGGCCCATTGCGGCGATGAGAAGGGCGAGCACGGCGGCGTAGGTGACGAGCCCGCTCAGCTTCTGGTCGACGAGGGACACGCCGCTAAACTCATCGCCCGCGATGCGATAGTCGAAGGGGGCAGGAATGCCGACCTCGTCCCACGCGGCCCGCGTTGCCTGAATGGCCTCTTCAATCGATCCAGCGGCCCGAACCGAGACCAGGTCGTAGAATCCGACGTCCAGTCCAGAGTAGGAGTGCACCGCGGGCTGGATCGGCGCGCGGAGCGTGCGGAAGTGAAAGTCTTCAACCACCCCGATCACCGGGATCGAAGCGTTCGGGTTGTCGCCGCCGTGGAGCGTCTTTCCCTGAATCGTGTCCCAACCCAGGGCGCGCATCGTCGCCTGGTTGACGACGACGCCGCGCTCGCGCTCCGTGTCGGTGGCCTCGTCGAAGCCGTGTCCCTCGACGATCTCCAGGCCGTACGTGTTGAAGTAACCGAGTCCCACGTAGGGGTGACGCATGATGTAGCTTTTTCCCCCGGGGCGCACGGCGTAGGAATCCCCATTGGCATAGGCCCCCGGCGCCCCGCTGGACACACTCGCCGACGCGATGGCGCTCGACTGCATCAGTTCCGACCGTAGCGTCGCGAGCCGTTTGCGACCGACCTCTGCGGAATCGAAGAGTGCGGAGCGAACACTCATCTGCACCACCTCGTCGAGCGGCAGGGCGTTCATTTTGTCCTCCGCGTACTGAATCTGGCGCTGCATCCCGAAGGTGCCGGCCACGAGCAGGAGAGCCAGGGCAAACTGGCCCCCCACCAACATGCGGCGCAGGCGCGTGCCTCCCGGTCGGCTCGGAAGGTTGCCCCGAAGCGCCGCCGACGGCCGGAAGCCCGACAGCATGACTGCCGGATAGGCCCCGGCCATCAGCCCCACAAAGAGGCCCAGTCCCACCATGCCTCCCCAGATTGCCGGGTCGGTCCAGTCGACGGACAACTCCAGCTCGATGAACGTGCTGAAGGCCGGAAGCAAAGCACTTCCCGCCGCAAGCCCCACGATAAGCGCGCCGAACGCCAGCAGTTGCGTCTCTATCAGAAACTGCGCCGCGAGCCCGCTGCGCTGCGCGCCGAGCGCCTTCCGCACGCCGGTCTCTCGGGCCCGCTCCAGCGACCGCGCCGTGGCCAGATTCGTTACGTTGGTGACGGCGAGGAGCAGCAAGCCCAATGCCATTGCGAGAAGAACGTAG
>CAYULG010000387.1:0-2198 GCA_964445365.1 uncultured Salinivenus sp.
TCGGCGGCGGCCCGCCCGTACTCGTGGGGCAGGGCGTCGTCGCTCAGGTTCTGTTCGAGGCCGGAGCCGTCGGACGGCAGCTGGAAGTAGATGAGCCCGGCGGCGCCGATCTCGTCGGTCACGTAGTCCTCCAGCCGGTCCATCGCGGCGCGGCCCCGGTCGCCCTCGCCGGGCACCCGAAGTGCCACGATGCGCCCCCCGTCGTCGATGATCGACTCGAACACGCGGAAGCCACTTCCGTCGAAGCACTCGCTCACGTCGTGCAACTCCAGGCCGAAGCGGGTGTCCGGCTTGTCGGTGCCGTAGGTGCGCAGCGCCTCGTCGTAGGTCATGCGGGGGAAGGGCGTCTCCAGCGTCGTGTCCTCCAGGGTCTCCCAGAGGTCGGCCATGAGCCCCTCCGTCAGCTCGTAGACCTGCTCCTCGGTGGCGAACGTCATCTCCACGTCGATTTGCGTGAACTCGGGCTGCCGGTCGGCCCGCAGGTCCTCGTCGCGGAAGCACTTCACGATCTGGACGTAGCGGTCGAGCCCGCCCACCATGAGCAGCTGCTTGTAGGTCTGTGGCGACTGGGGGAGGGCGTAGAAGCGGCCCGGGTGCAGGCGGCTGGGGACGAGAAAGTCGCGCGCGCCCTCCGGGGTGGATTTCATCAGCACCGGGGTTTCCACCTCCAGGAAGTCGTGGGCGTCGAAGTAGCGGCGCGTCGTCTGGTAGAGCCGGTGGCGGAGGTGGAGGTTGTCCTGGAGCGCAGGCCGCCGGAGGTCCAGGTAGCGGTGCTGCAGGCGCACGTCCTCGCCGGTGTCCATCTGGCGCTCCTCGTGCGCACTCGTCACGAAGGGGGGCGTCTCGGACGTGTTGAGGACGTTCAGGCTCTCGGCCTTCACCTCAATGTGGCCGGTTTCCAAATCCGGATTAACCATGTCTTCGCCCCGGGGCCGCACCACGCCCCGGACACTAATCACATCTTCGCGACGGAGGCGCCCGGCGGCCTCGTAGGCCTCCTCGTTGTCCTGGGGCGAAAAGACGATCTGGGTGAGGCCGTACCGGTCGCGCAGGTCGATAAAGACGAGCCCACCGTGGTCGCGTCGGGTGTCGACCCAGCCTTTGAGGGTGACCTCGTCGCCCTCATGGTCGGCGCGCAGGTCGCCGCAGGTGTGGGAGCGGGGACCGTGGGTGTCGGCGGAAATGAGGTCGGCGCGGGGCTGGTCGGCCATAGTGGAATCCGATTATTGAGGATCAATGTTATCGTCCGGGGAGAATCTCGGTGCCCCAGTTCGAGGGAGCGTGATGCGTGAATCGTGAGGCGTGACACGCAGAATTCAGGCACTCTCCTGCGTCACGCATCACGTATCCCGCACCACTCTTCCAAAACGAGCACAGTGGTTGGAGATGCTTGACACGAACGGGGAAAAGCAATTTGCACTATCTTGCGAACAGCAACGACAGAATCAATCCCCGGTTCGTCCTCACCGTGAATTTAGACATAGAATTAGACAGAGCGCGCCCCAGCCGCTATTTTCTCGTGTTTCCGTTTTCGTGACGTCATCGTTGGCCCCATGCGAGGGGTCCGCAGACTCGTCTCCGTTCATCGATTCTTAGGCAGCTGATGTCCAGTAGCGATCCATCGTCGGACGATTCGATGCAGAGTGGAGAACCGGCCGGTGCCGGAGCAGCCACCGCCGCCCCGGAGCAGCAGGACTTCTTTGGCCACCCCCGCGGCCTCGCTACGCTCTTCTTCACGGAACTCTGGGAGCGCTTCAGCTACTACGGCCTGCGGGCGCTCCTGGTGCTGTTCATGACGGCCCCGGCGGGCGCCGCGGCAACGAACCCGGGGCTCGGCTTCGGGACCGAGAAGGCGACCGCCATCTACGGGCTTTACACGGCGTTTGTCTATCTGCTGGCCCTGCCGGGCGGCTGGGTGGCCGACAACATTTGGGGCCAGCGACGATCGGTGTTTGTGGGCGGGTGCATCATCGCGGCGGGGCATTTTAGCCTGGCGGCCCCCGTCGTCGGGCTGCCGGAGGTTTCCTTCTTCTACCTGGGCCTCGTGCTCATTGTCGTGGGCACGGGGTTGCTGAAGCCCAACATTAGCACGATGGTGGGCGACTTGTATCCGGAGGGCGGGGCGCGCCGGGACGCCGGCTTTTCGGTCTTCTACATGGGCATCAACTTCGGCGCCATCCTCGGGCCCACGCTCTGCG
>CAYULG010000388.1:0-2196 GCA_964445365.1 uncultured Salinivenus sp.
ATCTGATCGAGGACATCTTCGTTCGTGATTTCGCCGGTGATGGCGCCCAGTTCCTGCAGCGCCGCACGGAGGTCGAGCGTGAGCATGTCGCCGGAGACGCCCATATCGAGCGCTTCACGGGCCTGCCGCACGGCGTCGAGGGCGTCCTGGAGGTGCTGGCGGTGACGCTGATTCATGACGACGGGGGACGCCTCGGCCCGGCTCAGGTGCTCGGCCACCGTGTCCGTGAGGCGGTCGAGGAGCGGCTGCAGCTCGTCGGCGTCCTCGCGGGCGTCGAGCGCCGAGAGCTTGAGCGACGAGAGGCCGTCGAGCGTGGCTACAGGCAGGTCAGGGGCCGCGTCGGCCTTGTTGCCAATAAGGAAGGGTTGGACCTCGGAACTGTCGTCGGCCAACTCGTGCAGGAAGTCGATTTCCTCGGAGTCGAGGCCCACAGTGAGGTCGTAGAGGTAGAGGAGTACGTCGGCCTCCTCGATCGACTCGGTGGCGCGACGCACGCCCTCGGCCTCAATTTCGTCGGCCGTCTCACGCAGGCCGGCCGTGTCGACGAAGCGGAAGAGCACCCCCTCGATCTCCGCCTCCGCCTCGATCTCGTCGCGCGTGGTGCCGGGCGTTTCACTAACGATGGCCCGGTCGTGCCCCACCAGTGCGTTCAGCAGGGTCGACTTGCCCGCGTTGGGCCGCCCGCCGATCACGACCCGCACGCCGTCCTTCAGCTTCTCGCCCGTCGGGTAGGTGTCGAGCAGATTCTGCAGGATGTCTTCGGTCTCGTCGAGCAGATTCTCCAGGCGTTCCCGGTCGGCGAACTCGACGTCCTCGTCGGAAAAGTCGATCTCCAGCTCCACCAGCGAGCAGAGGTTGAGGAGCTCCTCGCGCAGATCCCCCAGCAGCTCCGAGTAGCGACCTTTGAGGTGGGTGAGCGACGCCTGGTGGGCCTTCGTGGAAGAGGCGTGGATGAGATCGGCCACCGCCTCGGCCTGCGCCAGGTCCATCTTGCCATTGAGGAAGGCGCGCTCGGTGAACTCGCCCGGCTCGGCCATGCGGGCACCATGATCGAGGAGGCTCTGCAGCGTCAGCTTCGGCGCGAGGTCGCCCCCGTGGCACGACACCTCGACGAGGTTCTCTCCGGTGGCGGAGTTCGGGGCGCGGAAGACGGTCACGACGACCTGATCGATGTCCGCTCCGTCCTCGTCCACCAGAAACCCGACGTGCGCGGTATGACTCTCCACCGTGTCGAGTTGCTCGCCCCGGAAGCACGCGTCCACGACGTCAATGGCGTCGGGCCCGGACGTGCGCACAACGGCCAGTGCTGCCCGTCCCCGTGCCGTCGCAATGGCTGCAATCGTGTCGTCCATGGTCAAAGGTTAGCAGGTTGCAGGTCGTCCATGATTGAAGGTGAGAAGGGTGCAGGTTGAAGGTTCGGCAATCGGCCCTGCCTCGAAGGAACCAAAGCGGTAGAACGACCGAGCTCAGGTGACCGATTTCCTCAACGGATTGGCCAAGAAAACGACCACTTTGAAGCTCCTGCACGCCTGTTCCCGACGCAAACGACCCTCGACCTTCCTACTTTCCAACCTTCCAATTTCCCAACCTTCAACGCCCTACCCCTGCTGTTTCTGCGCCTTCTCGGCTTGCTCCATGAGTCGGGCAAAGAACCCCTGCTCCTCGTCGCCCTCCCCGTCCGTGCGCGTGGTGAGTTTGCCCTCGTCGTCCTTCTCCGCCTCCAGCTGCATGTTGATCCACTTCTGCTGCGCCGCCGTCATGATGTTGTAGAAGAGGTAGTAGAGGCTCAGGGCCGACGCGAAGCGGTTGAAGATGAAGAAGATGACCGCCGGCATCGCGTACATGAACATCTTGGCCTGTCCCCCCGCAGCGCCCCCGCCGGTGGACTGCACCCGCATGGTCACGATCATGGCCAGTCCCATGAGGAGCGTAAAGCCCGCCACATAGTCGCCGTAGAACGGGATTTCGAACGGCAACTGCAGGATCTTGTCCGGCGCCGAGAGATCGGCCGCCCACAGGAAGCTCTTCTGGCGCAACTGGATGGACTTCGGAATAAACTGGTACAGCGAGATGAGAATGGGGTACTGCAAAAACATCGGCAGACAGCCCCCGATCGGGTTCACCCCCGTCTCGCGGTACATCTTCATCATCTCCTCCTGCTGCTTCTCCTGATCGTCGTCGTACTTGTCCTTAATC
>CAYULG010000389.1:0-2195 GCA_964445365.1 uncultured Salinivenus sp.
GCGGCCGGGCTGGCAAAGTGCAGGACGTAGTCGAGGTCGCCGTTGACGTGGATGTAGTCGGTCACGTCGTACTCGACAAACCGAAACCGATCTTGCCCGAGCTCGAACAGGTGCTCGATGTTTTCGGTGTCGCCGGTGACGAGGTTGTCCATGCAAATGACCTCGTGGCCCTCGTCGATGAACCGGTCGCACAGGTGCGACCCGAGAAAGCCGGCGCCGCCGGTGATGAGTGTGCGGGGCATATTGGTGAGTGGAGGGAATGGGAGCGTGGGAGCGAAAGAGGGACACGCACCGGGCGTGAAAACCGATGTCGGACGACCCCTACGGCTGGCCGTTTTCGACAATGGCCTGCTGGATCGCCTCCGGATCCTGCTCGGGGGGATGGTGGGGCCGCCCGACACTGTAATAGTCAAAGCCCATCTCTGCCATCCGCTCGGGCTCAAACACGTTGCGGCCGTCGAAAATGAGCGGGCGGCCCAGGCGGTCACGCACCTCTTCCAGGTCGGGACGCCGGAACTCGTGCCACTCGGTGCAGATGATCAATGCCTCGGCGCCATCCAGGATGTCGTACATGTCGTCGCCGTAGTCGATGGCGTCGCCGAACGTTTCCTTCGTTGTTTCAATCGCCTCCGGATCGAAGGCCGAAATGTCCGCGCCCTTCTCCAGGAGGTCGTCGATAATGACGTGGGAGGGCGCCTCGCGCGTGTCGTCCGTCCCGGGCTTGAAGGAGAGTCCCCAAACGGCAATTTTTCGTCCCTCGACGGTGCCGCCGAAGTACTCGGTCGCCTGCTCGGCCAATCGGCGACGCTGACGGTCGTTCACGTCGAGGACCGCGTCGAGAATCTGAAAGTCATAGCCCTCCTGCCGTCCCTTCCGGGCCAACGCCTGCACGTCCTTCGGAAAGCAGCTGCCGCCGAAGCCGATCCCAGCGTACAGAAAGTGCGGACCGATGCGATGGTCTTTGCTGATCCCCAGGCGCACCTTGTCGACGTTGGCATCGACCCGCTCGCAGAGGTTGGCGACTTCGTTCATGAACGAGATGCGCGTGGCCAGAAGCGAATTGGCCGTATACTTGATCATCTCCGCCGAGCGCTCGTCCACCACGAGAATGGGGTTCCCCTGTCGAACGAACGGTTTGTAGAGACGCTTCATGCGATCGGCGGCCTTCTCGCTGGACGTACCAATTACGACCCGATCCGGCTTCATGAAGTCGTCAACGGCCGCGCCCTCCCGGAGAAACTCCGGATTCGACACAACGTCGACGTCCTCCTCAAGTCCGCGGTCGTCCATAATCCCCTGCACCCGGTCGGCCGTGCCGACGGGCACCGTGCTCTTGTTCACGACAACGCGATACCGCGTCTCCTCCTCGGCGGCCAGCAGGTCCGCAACGTCCTCCGCAGCTTCCATCACAAAGGAAAGATCGGCCTTCCCCCCCTCGCCCGGCGGCGTCGGAAGCGCCATGAAGATGGCATCGGCCGTGGATACAGCCGCCGCAAGCTCGGTGGTAAAGTGAAGCCGCTCTTCGTTCCGATTGCGGGCAAAGTAGTGTTCGAGATCGGGCTCGTAAATCGGAAGGTCTCCCTGCCGGAGCTGCTTCACCTTCTCCCGGTCAATGTCCACGCAGGTGACCTGATTTCCCATTTCGGCAAAACACGTGCCGCTGACGAGCCCGACGTAGCCCGTTCCGATGATTGCAATGTTCATAACAGACCGCTAAATGCTGGCTGATTCCAAAGACCTTCTGGTTTTGAGACGCACAAGATTTGCACCAAGCAGGATGTTCCTCATCCCGGAACACAGATTCCCACTCGGTCCTTCCTCCTGACGGAGCCTATTTCTCACCACGGACGGGACGGATTGGCCCTCTTCTCTTCAGCTTACGGCATATTCCTTCTTCCGTCACCGCGTTCTGACGAATAGCAAACAGGACACAGAAAATGCCGTCCGTGCCGCACTATTCCCTCCAATGGAGAGGGGCATCATTCGGAAGTTTCCGACGTGCGTTCCCTGATAATAACACTTGATCCAGAAAGAGCCCCCTCCCTGAGTGCAATCCTTTCGTTTTTCACGGAGGGGGGGGGTGGACGCACGTGCGAGGAAACGCCCTGAATTGATCCTCTGCCCTTGCCCCTCTACCCTATACGCGCTACGCTCTTCCTCTTTTGCCTTCCCGCTCTCCATGTCCCACGACGCGC
>CAYULG010000390.1:0-2187 GCA_964445365.1 uncultured Salinivenus sp.
GCCATCCGGGCCAACGGGACGCCCACCGTCGTCCCGAGCCCTCGCCTCGGCGTCCACCTGCGCCCCTTCGACGAGGTCGGCCTCACACTTCGCGGCCTCGTGGGCCGGGCCTTTCGCTATCCCACCTTCAATGAACGGTACTACGAACCGGGGGGCACGCCCGACCTCCAGCCCGAAGACGGATGGACCACGGAGGGAGGGCTCTCCTTCCGCCTCGCCCGCCCCGACGCCTTCCTCACGGCGGAAGCCACGGCCTTTGCCACGCGTCTCACCGACAAGATCGTGTGGCGGCCCAGCTACGAGATCAGTGGCGTACAGGTCTGGAGTCCCGCCAACGTGTCCCGCGTCCACAGCCAAGGCCTGGAACTGAGCCTGCGGGCCCGGCGCTCGTTTCGCGACGACCTCACCGTCTCCGGCGGCAGCCACTTCACGCACACTCGGGCCGAAAACCGGGCGAACCCCAACTCACCGGCCTACGGTGCCCAACTGCCCTACGTCCCGCGGCAGACGTGGAAGCTCTGGTCCCGTGTGGAGTGGCAGGGACTGTCCGTCTCCGCCACGGGCCGACTCGTGGGGACCCGCTTCTATTCGAGCGACGAGTCCAAGTCGCTCGCGCCGTACCAGACGGTCGATGTGCGAGCCGTCTATCAATGGACCTTCGACTCGGGGCGACTCGCCCTGGAAGCTCAGGTCAAAAACGTACTCAATCGCCGCTACGATATCATACGGCTCTACCCCATGCCTCCCCGCCACGCGACGTTCCAACTTCGCTTTTCGTTCCCTGGTTCTTCCTAATCCCACCTGACAATGCGTACTTCCTCCCTCCCTTTTTTGCAGACTGTGACCTCTTTCGGCATGCGCTTCCTTCGCTCCGCTTCCTGGATCTTACTGGTAACCGCCACGACCCTTTTCGTGACGGGCTGCGACCTCTTCGGCTCCAATGACAACAGCGAACGCCGTGTAACAACGGACGTGGTAATTGGCAATTCTGGGCCCGGTGTCGAAGCCGCGGACGGATCTCTTACGTTGTATGATCCCACCGACTCTACGGCCACCCCCAGCGATATCGAAGTGGCCTTTATCAACAGCCTCGCCCTACACAATGACCGTCTCTTCGTGGTCGACAACACCGGTCCCGCCGCTGGTCGGATCACGATTTTTGACGACAATGAGTTGCAGCCACTCGATCAGTTTCCCAATCCCCGCGCGCCACGGCGCATCGCTTTCCCCACTGAGAAGAAGGGGTACGTTCCAAACTTGAGCCTCTTCGACGAGAACTTCGTTCCCGATACGAGCACAGTGTCCGTGGTCGACTTAGAGGATAATTCGGTCGAGAAACAGGTTGACGTTGGGCGGTCGCCGGAGGGCATTGCGGTGGCTGCTGGGAAGGCGTTTGTGGCAAATTCCGCGGACGGTACCCTCTCGATTCTGGACACGGAAGCCGATACCACAACCGGCACCCTCTCACTCAATGACTGCCCTAGTCCGAAAAGTGTATTCGTGGATGGGGAAGATGAGGTGGCCGTGGTCTGTCAAGGTAGCGCAGAACGGGCCTCCGAGGTCCTATTCCTTGATTCGGTCACCGAAGAGGTCGCAGATCGCGTGGAGCTTGGTGCCCCCATCGGTTCGGCAAACGCAACACAGTCGGCTTATTATTCAGAGGAAGCCGAGGAGCTGTACGCGATCAGTGGTGTTCAATCGTTTGGATTTGGTGGAAGAGCGGGGACTGGTGAAATCTTCCGTGTGAACACAGACGCCAACACGCTGGGTGCAACCTTGGAGGTCCCCGAGAACGATGAACTCATTAATATCACCGCAGTCGGCTACGACGACGTGAATCAGGACCTGTACGTCACGCGCCTTCCCGTAGGCCCCGAGGGTGGCCCTAATTTTGAGGCAAACGCCTCAGCAATCATACTTGATCGGGAAGGGAATAAGGTGACTCGCTTCGAGACTGGTATCGCCCCGGCTCACATCGTCTTCCTACGCGACAGACGGTAGGTCTCCTGTGCGTTCCAGGCTCCTGTTTCTGTCGGTCAACCATTCTCTGAGCCCTTATGATTTCCCGTGATAAATTCGTCCGCTTTGCTATTCTTGGCGGAATTGTTGTCCTCGCCGCGGCCGCCCGGCTAGTGCCCCACCCGCCCAACGTCACGCCCATCGCCGCCCTGGCGCTGTTCGGCGGGG
>CAYULG010000391.1:0-2174 GCA_964445365.1 uncultured Salinivenus sp.
ATGAAACGCCTTGCAGCCGCCGGCACCTTCGCGATGATCGCTGGAGGCGCCGCTCTTTTGCTTGTAGCCTCTGTTTTGTACTCCTGCCGCGGTGGGGGGCAACCGCACGACATGGGGACCAGTGCCGCTGACTCTCCGGCTTCATCCGTTTCCCACTCGGCCCCACCCCAGATAATGACCAACAAAACGCCCGCCTCGGTCGGCGCCCGGCCCATCGTCCTGGGCTCCTTGTCTCACGACGGTCTTTAGTCAACGGCCCTCCGTCTTCGTCGTACGGTTGATTGTTGCTCCCTCCCCGTGTCGGACACCTCTGACGACGTACCCCGTGGTTTCGTCTTCTCTTCCCTCCGGGACACCACGTCCCGTCGGCGACGGACCCTCGCATTTGTAGCCGTCGTGGCCGTCGCGGGTCTTGCCCTTATCTGGCCAGTGTACCCCTCTGTCGCTGGCATCCGGCCCTACGTCTTCGGGGTGCCCTTTTCGCTCGCGTGGGTCGTCGGGTGGCTGGTCGTCGTGTTTCTCGCCCTGGTCCTCTATTACCGCACCGAGGAGCACGACGCGGCCGCCGACTGATCGTCCGCTCATCCCCACGTCGTCCCCAGCCGGAGTTGGGACGATCCGCAACGAGAGCGACGCCTGCCATTCTCGAGGATAAATTGTTCTTGTTCCCACGCCCCCCGCGCTCCCTCTCCGTACCGCAACCCAGAGAGCCTCCGGAGCAGGGACCTCCCTCGGCCTCAACTGAGATTCCCACTGAAAAACGGCCTCCCCACAATGGAAGCGTGGATCATCATCCTCCTGATCTGTGGCGCCTACCTCCTGCTGGCGTTGGGACTCGGACTGTGGTCGGGCCGCACGGTGTCGAAGAGCGTGACGGGCTTCGTGGCCGGCGACCGGACGCTGGGGACCCTCGTCCTGTACTTCGTGCTGGGGGCGTCGGTCTTTTCGTCGTTTGCTTTCCTCGGGGCGCCGGGCTGGGCCTACTCGCGCGGCGCGGCGGCCTTTTACATCATCGCCTACGGGACGGTGGGGATGATTCCCTTCTACTTTCTGGGACCCAAGGCGCGACGGGTGGGAGAAGAGCTCGGCTTCGTCACGCAGGCCGAGATGCTGGCGCACCGCTACGACAGCCGCGCCCTCTCGGTCCTCCTGGCGGTTTTGAGCGTCGTCGCGTTCGTGCCCTACCTCACGCTCCAGATGAAGGGGGCGGGCTTCCTGCTGTCGACCATCTCGGAGGGCCAGGTGCCGCAATGGCTGGGGGCGCTGGTGGCCTACGGCGTGGTGCTGGTCTACGTCTTCGCCAGCGGCATGATGGCCATCGGCTGGACGAACACGCTTCAGGGCATTTTTATGATGGTGGTGGCGTGGTTTCTAGGGCTCTACCTGCCCTACGAGCTGCACGGGGGCGTGCAACCGATGTTTGAGGCGATCGCCGCCAGCGACGTGGGCGCGATGCTAGAGGGGCCCGGCCTGGCGGGCGACGGTTCACCCTGGACCTGGGCCGGGTATAGCTCCGCCGTCATCGTGTCGGCCGTCGGGTTTTCGATGTGGCCGCACCTCTTCATGCGTGCCTTTACGGCCCGGAGCGAGCGCACACTCAAGCTGAGCGTCGTCCTCTACCCCACCTTCCAGCTTTTCCTCGTCCCCATCCTGCTGATCGGGTTCTCCGGGGTCCTCCCGTTTCCGGAGGTCTCGCCCGCCGACACGATCGTCCCCCACCTGCTCACCGAGATTGAGTTGTCGCCGGTGCTCGTCGGGCTGGTGTGCGCAGGGGCCCTGGCCGCGTCGATGTCGTCGGGCGACGCGATCCTCCACGCCGCCGCCTCCATCGGCCTGCGGGACGGCATCCGGCCGCTGATGACGGGCACGATGAGCGATACGCGACAACGCCAATGGATCCGGGGATTGGTCGTGGCCATCAGTGCCGTGGCCTATTACTTCGCCGTGGTCTCGGAGGTGAGCATTGTGGCGCTCCTGCTGGGCGCGTACGGGGGCGTGGCCCAGATCTTCCCGCTCGTCTTCGCCACCTTCTACTGGCCGAGGGCCACCGGTGCGGGGGCCCTTTCGGGCTTGATTGCGGGAATCGGAACCAACACCCTGTTTCTGGTGCTTCCGGCCCTTCGTCCCTTCCCCCTGCACGAGGGCGTGTACGGCCTGGCCGCCAACGTCCTCGT
>CAYULG010000392.1:0-2162 GCA_964445365.1 uncultured Salinivenus sp.
GCCCTCGTCGGCCAGGCTGAGGTCGCGTACTTTGTACTGTCCTTCTTCGTGGTCCATGTGCGTAGTGGGAAGGTGGTTGATGTAGTAGGTTGTTAACGTGGCTCAACGGCAGAAAAAGCACCTCCTGTCCCCCAAGCCTCGCTGTCGACAGATGCTCCTTCGTAGTTAACTTTTTTAAGTTGATGATTGCTACCCGCTATGGGAGGAACAGTTTATCACTTTGGGGTAAATTCGCCCACTCTCTCCAACGCCACGGCTCTATGCCTGGGAGATAGCTCGGAGAGTGGGCTATTTTTTCCGCGGCATCTTTGTTGAGTTCTTCGCTGCGGGGGACGTGTTCGTGCTGTCCTCTCCCTTCGTAACGTCACAGTGATCCTGAAAGCCAGAGACAGCCCGATGGGAACTCCTTCCAGCTTTGGGACCGACTCCTCTTCTCGGACACGTGTGGATAGGAAATCAGTACAGCACTGCGTCATTTACAACGGGCTGCGGCTCGGTCTCCCTCAGGCGTAACGCCACTTTCATTCCCTGAACGCAGGAGTCGCTACTCGCTTCTCCAAAGCGATCTCCCAAGAATCCAATCGTGCGCACCGACCTCTTTGCGCTTCTCCTCCTTCTCCCGAATCTTGCCGGCCCTCCCGCTCACGGACAGGCCCCCTTCTCCCCGGCGACGTCGGACAAGGCGCTCGATGAGATGCAACAGGTTAGCGCCGGGTTCGAGGCCCTCGCCCAGGAGGTGCGACCGTCGGTCGTGAAAATCAAGGCCCGCACCTACGAGCCGTCTCGCCGCTCCGGCCGGCGCTCGTCCCAGATCGACCAGCGTCGGACGAGCGGATCCGGGTTTTTCGTCGACTCCACCGGCTACGTGGTCACCAACGCCCACGTCGTGTCGGGCGCCTACCGGGTGCAGGTCCAGTTGCCAAAGCCCCCGCCCCCCGCGCCCGGCGAAGAATCCATCCTGCGGCCTCGGGGCGACCTACTGGACGCCGAGGTGGTGGGCACCGATTCGGAAACCGACGTAGCCCTGCTCAAGGTGCCGGGCTCCGGCTACCAGTCCCTGTCGTTCGGCAACTCCGACGAGCTCCGTCGCGGCCAACTGGTGTTCGCGTTCGGCAGCCCGATGGGCCTGGAAAACTCCGTGAGCATGGGCGTGGTCAGTGCCATGGCCCGCCAGCTGAAGGAGGGGGACCCAATGGTTTACGTTCAGACCGACGCCGCCATCAACCCGGGCAGCAGCGGCGGCCCACTCGTCAATGCGGAAGGCAAGGTGGTGGGATTGAACACCTTTATCCTGTCGGAGTCGGGCAACAGTGCCGGCCTCGGCTTCGCCGGCCCCAGCAACATCGTGCAGAACGTGGTGAAACAGCTCCGGGAGTACGGGCGGGTGCGCCGGGGCGTGATCGGCGTCAACGCGCAGACGCTCACCCCCGAACTGGCGGAGGCCCTCGGCGTGCCCGACTCCTACCGCGTGGTCCTGGCCGACGTCCTGCCCAGAAGCCCCGCCGCCCGCGCCGGCCTGCGCCCGGGGGACGTGGTCACCCACCTCAACGGAGAGCCGATGGGCAACGGGCGCGAGCTGGACGTCAACCTGTACGGAGCCCGCAGCTCGCTGGCGACGCTCCGGGTCGTTCGCGGCGACTCGGCCTTTCGGAAGAGCGTGCGGGTCGTGGAACGCAAGGACCGGGAGGCCCGATTCGCCGAGGCGGCCAACCCCGAAGAACACCGCGTCGAGGCGCTCGGCGTTCTCGCTCTGCCGGTCACCGATGACGACGGCCTGATCCAGAAGATGCGCATTCCGAGCGGCGCCCTTGTGGCGGCCAGCACCCGTCCGCCCACGCCCTGGGGCGACCGCCTCCAACCGGGCGACGTGCTCTTTACCGTTGAGGGAAAACGCGTCCGCGGCCCGGCCGACGTTCGGGACGCGCTCAACTCTCTCCCCTCCGGCGAACGGCTGCTGGTGCACGTGCTTCGGGAGGGACGGATGCGGTACCTCGTGCTCAGGGTGCGATGAGCGGACGTTGGAGGCCAGAGTGTCCCTCGATGCCAGTTGCCTCAAAGAACCCCAGCTCAGACGAAGAGCACCACCATCAGGGTATACACCACAATCGCCAGCCCCCCCGCCACGCTCGCCAGGGGAAGTTGCGTGTTCACGTGGTCCATGA
>CAYULG010000393.1:0-2146 GCA_964445365.1 uncultured Salinivenus sp.
TCGGTTTGAACCTTGCGCAAATTCAGATTCCGACGGGGAATGCCCTCTCTCTCCGACCGTACAGAAGGTGGCTTCCTGACCAACACAGCCGCTGGTGCCCCTGCTTTCCCAACCGCCCCGGAGCGATGTCTGCGTCCTCCCCCCCACTCGTGAACCGACGCCTCTACCGCCTGGTGCGGGCGACGGTGGCCCTCGTCCTCACCGGTGTGATTGCGGCCGGATTTTTGGGCGCCATTCCGGAACTGGACATTTTGGAGCAGTCGGCCCGCAACCTCTATTTTCACGTGCCGATGTGGTTCACGCTCATGGGGGCAACGATTGTCTCGGCGTACCACTCACTTCGCCACCTGCAGTCCGGCGATCGGCTGCGGGACCTGCGCGCCCGAGAGGCGGCGTGGCTGGGCCTCCTCTTCGGCCTCTTGGGCATCGTGACGGGCATGGTGTGGGCCCGCTTCACGTGGTACGAGGGCACGGGGAAGTGGTGGAATTTCGACCCGAAGCAGTCGATGGCGGCGGTGCTCCTGTTGATCTACGGGGCCTACTTTGTGCTCCGTGACAGCATTGCAGACCCGGACACGCGCGGCCGCATCGCTGCCGTGTACAACCTCTTCGCCGTGGTAACGATGCCGTTCCTCCTGTACATCATTCCCCGCCAGTTGCCCAGCCTGCACCCGGGCGGGGAGGGCAGCCCGGCCTTCAGCCAGACGGACCTCGCGCCGGCCATGCGGTGGGTCTTTTACCCCTCCGTGCTCGGCTTTCTCGGTCTCTTTTGGCTGCTGTACACGCAACGGGTCCGCCTGGCGTGGCTCCGCGATCAACTGCGCGACGAACCGGAGCTGTAGCGGCGTGTCGCCGGCGCACCGACAAGAGCTTATTGCCTTTCGACTCCCGGTCCGCTGTCGTTCGTCGTCAGCCGACGTCTGTTTCTCTTGCCCGTGCCCGATTCCATGACGATCCACCCCGTTCCCACCGGTACCGCTCCCCGGGCTCGGCCCCGGCAGGAGCGGCCCGACACGGCGTCGGCCTACGACAGCACCTGGACCGAACGGCCCGACGCGCAGGCCGAACAGCCGTCGGGGCTCGATCGGATTATGGGCACCGACGGCAAGATCTACGTTGTGCTCGTCGTCGTCCTGCTCATCTGGTTTGGACTGCTTACGCTGCTGGTGCGGACCGACCGCAAGATCGACCGCCTGGAACGGCGCCTCGACGAGACCAGTTCAGAAAATGGGTTTTCCCAAGACGACACGGCGTAACTCTCTCCTGTTCTCTCTCCCACCTGGTACAGTTTCCCCATGACGTGGAAATCGATTATCGGGCTCGTTGCCATGGCCGGATTCGCCGGGCTCCTCCTGTTTAACTTCGGGAGCCAGGTAGGCGGCTACATGGACTTCGAACAGGCCGCCCAGACCGGCAGTCAGGCGCACGTGGTGGGGACCTGGGTCGACGACCAACCGACCCGCTACGACCGCTCGGCGAACGTCTTCGTCTTCTACATGAAGGACGAAACGGGCACGGTCCGGAAGGTCCGGTACCCCAATCCGAAGCCGGCCAACTTTGAACAGGCGGAACAGGTGGTCGTGGAGGGTACGATGGACGGCGATGCCTTCGCCGCCGACGACATCCTGGTGAAGTGCCCCTCCAAGTACAACGAGCAGAAGGGCCTGAAGCAAAAGGCCAGCACGTCGACCTCCTCCGCTTCTGGGTCCCGTCAGCCGCAGTAGTCCGCTCCCCGATCCGCTCCTCCGTCTGTGTCCGGTCCTTCTCTCCGCTCCACGACGCTTTTGCTCGGCATGATCATCGCGCTGGGCTGGATGGGCACCGGGTGCTCCTCCCCATCCCTCCCCTCGGCCCACTCATCGAACCCGTTGCCCGACTGCCCGGACTCCCCCAACTGCGAGCGGGTATCACAGACCTACGACGTACCCGCCGATACGCTCTTCGCCGCCACCCAGCAGGCCCTCGACCGGCTCGGCCCCACCCAACTCCAGCTTCAGCCGGACGGCCGGCGCGCCTCGGCGGTCTACCGGGCCGGCCTCATCTTCAAGGACGACGTGGATGTGGCCGTGGACGCCACCGATACGGGGAGCCGCCTCCACGTGCGCAGCGCCAGCCGGGTGGGACAGAGCGACCTCGGGGTGAACGC
>CAYULG010000394.1:0-2146 GCA_964445365.1 uncultured Salinivenus sp.
GCCTCGACCGGCGCGAGGTGAGCCTGCGCGGCTTCAACGACGCATTTACGGGCGCAACCTACGTGCTCACCGACTACCGCCAGGCGGCGGTGCCGTCCCTCGGCGTCAACGTGTACAGCATCATGCCGAACATGTCGATCGACGTGGAACGCATCGAGGTGGTGCGCGGGCCCGGGTCGGCCCTCTACGGCCCTGGGGTGAGCAACGGTGTCATTCACTTCTTTACGAAGGATCCCTTCCAGCACCCGGGCACGTCGATCTCGGTGGCCGGCGGGTCGCGGGCGCTCTTCAGCGGGCAGTTTCGGCACGCGGGAACGCTCAGCGAGCGCCTCGGCTACAAGGTGACGGCGCAGTTTGCGCGGGGGGACGAGTGGGGCCTCAGTCCGTCCGTCGTGGACCCGGAGGAAATTGAAGAGATTGAGAGCAATCCCAATCGAACGCTCGACCCTGATTCTCGCGAAGTGAGTCGCTACCGCGTGTTCGACTCGCGACCGGAGGATCGGCGCGTCTATGAGATCGACCAGGATGATGACGGGGAGCCCGAGCGGTTTCGGCTCCGTCGGGAAGACACCTACCGGAAGTTCAACGCGAACGGGATGCTTCAGTACCGGACCGACGGCGCCACGATCTCGGCCAACGGCGGCTATGGCCAAATCACCTCGCCGGTCCAGTCGGGCATCGGGACGCTCCAGCCCAACGGCTTCGGGTACAGCTACGGCCAGCTGCGCGTGGAGGCCGGGAATCTGTTCGTACAGGGCTACGTGAACTCCAACTTTGACGGCGGGGACACCTACGTCTATGGGACGAACCGGACGATCGTCGATCAGAGCGTGCAGTGGAACGGGCAGGTGCAGTACGACTATCGCGCCGACCCGATCGGCACCCAGTTCATCGTGGGCGGCGACGTGGACATCACCAAGCCGCGGACGGACGGCGAAATTCTGGGCCGCAACGAGGATGACGACCACATCAACGAGTACGGCGGGTACGCGCAGTCGACGACGGAGCTGACCCCGAAGCTTTCACTCACGCTGGCCGGGCGCCTCGACTACAATAATATCATTGAAGAGGTGCGTGTCTCGCCCCGGGCGGCGCTCGTCTTCAAGCCCGCCTCGAACCACACCCTCCGCGGCACCTTCAACCAGTCGCTCTCCTCGCCGGGAACGAACTCCAACTTCCTCGACATCGAGGCCCAGCGGCAGCCCCTGGGCAACAACAGAGACCTCGTGTTTCAGGGGCTCGGGGCCGCCGACGGGTATACCTTTGATAATTTTCGGGATAATGGGTCCGTTCGGTTTTCGCTTCCGGTCGGTGATTTCTTCAAGCAGCAGTATTCCCGCGATGCATTGCCGGTGGCGCCAATGTACGCCGCCGTGGCCAATGGGGCGATCGACACGGAGGGCGACATATCGTTCACCGACGGCGTGACCGATCAGCTGCCCGGCGGGCTGAGTGACGAGCAGCTTACCTCCCTCGCTCGCTTTTTTGGGCTGACGGCCCAGGCGGCGGCGGCTGGTGAAGCGGTGCTGGACCCGGGCATGTCGGAGAATCGGACCGACGCCGTTCAGCTCGGCATTCCCGACGACAGCGAACAGGGCTTCCGGGAAGTGAGCGGCCCCACCGACATTTCTCCCCTGGAGCAAACCACGACCCAGACGTTCGAGGTCGGATACAAGGGCGTATTCGCCGACCGGGTTCTTGTGAACGTGGACGGCTACTACGAACGGAAGGAGGACTTCATCAGCCCACTGCAGATCGAGTCGCCTCTTGCATACCTCCAGAGAGGGGAACTGACCCAGGATGTCGCGGCGGCTCTCGACGGGGAATACGACGATCTCAGTGATCTCGACGACGTGCTTACGGCTGCGGAGTTCGGCCAGCTTCAGTTCGATGTTCAGCGTCTCGAAAACTCGGGCATCCCGCGGGACTCGATACCCGGCCTCCTCGATGAGATCATAGGGAACGGGCTGAACCAGACGCCGACGGCCGTCGTGCAGCCGGACCAGAACGTGCTGCCGGGCGGAGGGGGCTCCGATGAGGTTGGGGGCTTTCTCTCGTACCGCAACTTCGGGACGGTGGAGTACTGGGGCATCGACGCCTCCGTGCAGGTGCAGGTCAATGACCGGCTGGACACGTTCGGCAACGT
>CAYULG010000395.1:0-2143 GCA_964445365.1 uncultured Salinivenus sp.
AGCAGGAGCTTCGCCAAAGCCAAGAGCGACTCCAGATGGCCATCGAAGGCGGCAATATCGGGACCTGGGATTGGGACGTGGATACCGGTGAGGTGATCTTCAACCGCCAGTGGGCCGAGATGCTCGGCTACTCGCGGGAGGAGCTCGACTTCCACTTCAGTACCTGGGAGAACCTGGTGCATCCGGACGACTTGGAGCGAGCAACCGACATGCTGGACCGCTACATTGAAGGAGAGGTCGAGACCTATGACCCGGAGATTCGAATGCGGACGAAAGCTGGGGACTGGAAATGGATCCAGACGATCGGGAAGGTCATCGACCGAGACGAGGAGGGAAATGTCACCCGTGCGGCGGGCATTCACCTTGACATCCACGAACGAAAACAAAGCCGCCGGGAGCTGGAGCAGTATCGGGCGTACACGGGCCCCCTGATCGAGCACTTTCCGAATGGGGGCGTGTTCCTCTTCGACGAGAACCTGGAGTACAAAATTGTTGGGGGAAAAGGGATTGAGGACATTGGCCTCGCCCCGTCGGACTTTGAGGGACATACGATCAAAGACCTCTTCCCGAAAGAGCTTGCCGAAACGACGATGCGCTATTACCGCAGGGCTCTAGAAGGAGAGAAGAATGTGTTTGAGCAGACACTCGACGGGCGCCACTATCGCGTCCAGACGCTACCCGTTCGGGATAGGAATGGAGACATCATGGCGGGCATGGCGGTTTCGCAGGACGTGACAGAGCGGAAAGAGACGCGCCGCCGCCTGGAGCGCTATCGGAAGTACACGGACCGCCTCCTCGATGCCATCGATGATCTCTTTTTCTCGATCGACGAGGAGGCCCGGTTCCGTCGCTGGAACGACAGCATTCCAGAGGTAACCGGCTACACGGACGCGGAGATCGAAGGGATGAGGGCCTTCGACCTCGTGCCCGAACGTGAGCACGAGCGGGTTGCCGCAGCGATTAAGAAAGCAATGGAGACCGGGCACGCTCAGATCGAGGCCCCGCTTCTCTGTGAGGACGGGACGACGATCCCCTACGAGTTCGTCGGAAGCCTGGTTGAGCATCCGGACGGGGGACTCCGGGCGGTGGGCATTGGGCGGGACGTCACCGAGCGCCGGCGGCGCAAGCAGCGACTGGAGCGCCAGAACGACCTGTTTGAGCGGGCACAGGAGATTGCCGACGTGGGGGCCTGGGAGTATGATCTTCAGACGCAGGAATTAACCGTTACGGATCAAGCGTGTAAGATTCATGGGCTTCCTCCCGACGGCAGCCTGACGCCGGAGCGGAGCCACGGGCTTTTTCATCCCGACGACCGACCGAAGGCCGACGAGGCCTTTCGCCGCGCCGTGGAAGAGGGAGAGCCCTACGACATTGAGGCTCGACTAATAACGGACGAGGGAGAAGAACGGTGGGTCCGTACTCGTGGGCAGCCTCAGCGGGAGGAGGGAGAGATCGTCCGCGTTCGTGGGGCGATCCAGGACGTAACTGAGCAGGTCCGACGCCGAGAGGAGATAAAAGAGGCGAAGGAGACCGCCGAAGAAGCCGACCGCATCAAGTCGGCGCTCCTGTCGAACATGAACCACGAGCTCCGGACGCCCCTCACGTCGATTATCAGCTTTTCGAAGCTCGTCGCCGAGCATCCAGAGAAGGCCGAGACGTTTGCCGACCGCATTCACGGGGGCGGAAAACGGCTCCTTCACACCCTTAACACGGTGATGGATTTTGCGGAACTCGAGGCCGGGTCCGTATCGCTGACGCCTAAGCGCGTCGACCTGGGCACCCTCGCGCGGTCGGTCGTCAATGCGTTTTCGCATCAGATCGAGCGGGATGATCTAACCGTCGAGGTGCGCGAGCCCGACGGGGCCGTCGGGGCCATCCTGGACGAATACCTCGTGGAACGGGTGCTGGCGCATCTCTTGAGCAACGCAGTCAAGTTCACGGAGGAGGGAGGCGGGGTGACGGTGACGGTCGCCGCCGAGGCGGACGCCGTCGCACTTCGGGTGTCGGACACCGGCGTCGGCATCGACCCCGAGTTTTTGCCGCACGTCTACGATCAGTTTGCCCAGGCGTCGAGCGGGCACGACCGCACGCACGACGGCAACGGGCTGGGGCTCACAATCGTGAAGCGAATGGTTGAGCGGAT
>CAYULG010000396.1:0-2142 GCA_964445365.1 uncultured Salinivenus sp.
CCCCCTCGTCCACGTACAGCAGCTCCACCTGGTGGAAGAGGCAGAACGACTTGTAGGAGATCGCCTCGTTGCGGTAGACGCGGCCCGGCACGGCTACCCGAATGGGCGGCTCCTGCTCCTGCATGATGCGAACCTGGCCCGGTGAGGTGTGGGTCCGGAGCACGCGCGGGTCTTCGCCCTCCGGCGCATCCTTCAGGAAGAAGGTGTCCTGCATGTCCCGCGCCGGGTGGTCGGGCGGAAAGTTGAGGGCCGTGAAGTTGTGCCAGTCCGTCTCGATTTCCGGCCCCTCGTAGGTCGAAAACCCCAGTCCGCGCAGAATACGCAGGAGGTCCTCTGTGGTCTGCGTAAGCGGATGCGTGGAGCCCCGGAAGTTGCGGCGGCCGGGCAGCGTGAGATCAATGTCGGGGCCGCCAGCCTGCTCCTCGCGCTTGAGGCGGGCCTTCGCCTCCTCCAGGCGCTCTTCGGCCCGTGCCTTCAGCGCGTTGACCCGCTTGCCGAATTCGGGGCGCTCCTCGGGGGGCAGGTCGCCAATCCGGTCGAACAGGTTCGGGATAGCGCCCTGGCTGCGGCCAAGGTACTTGATGCGAAACGCCTCGGCCTCTTCGTCGCTCTCGATGGTTTCGGCGTCAAGTTGCTTGTGGAGCTCGTCAATCTCGTCGGGCATGGGAGCACGTGGAGGGGTGAGCGTTGCGGGTTCGGCGTGTAGAGCCCTTGCTGTGGAGGGCGGTCGTCGACGAAATAAAAAATCCCGCCGAGCCTGTTGGGCAGGGGCGGGAGGCAGGCAGCCGGAAATGTCGTCGGTCAACAGTCAATCCCCCTGCGGGATTCGTGCAGGCGAAAATGCAGAAGAAAACCGGGGCGTCGGGACCAATGACATCGCAGCGGTGCGGCTGATGAATAGTGATGCGTGAGCTGTGAACTGATTCCTCATCCCGTTTCACGTCTCACGCATCACGAAGTTACTCCATCACGTGGTCCACGATCTGCTCGAAGGCCTCCGAGTCGTGTACGGCCAGGTCTGCCAGCACCTTTCGGTTCATGTCGAGGTCGGACTTACGGTACTGGCCCATGAACTGCGAATAGCTCACGTCGTGTTGTCGGGTGGCGGCGTTGATCCGGGTAATCCACAGGCGCTTGAACCGGCGCTTCTTCTGGCGACGGTCACGGTACGCGTACTGAAGGCCCTTCTCGACCGCGTGCTTGGCCACCTTGTACACCTTGCTCCGGCGGCCCCAGTAGCCCTTCGCCTTATTCAGAATTTTCTTCCGGCGACGACGGGTGGCCGGTTTGTTCGTTGCGCGCGGCATAAGCGATCGAAAGTCGATTCGTAGAGTCGAATAGAATAGAAACGTAGTCAGCGGGCGGCGAGGCGTTCAACCTGCCGCCCGCGAAAACTTCACCAACACCCGATGGAGACCCTGTAGAGGCTCCACGGGGCAAACCGGATCCTACGTTGAAAGCAAGCGCTTGATGCGCTTCCGGTTCGCGTTGTCCTCAACGACGACACTCTTGCGCAACTGGCGCTTGCGCTTCGAGGTCTTCTTGGTAAGCAGGTGGCCCCTGTTGGCCTTCTTGCGTTTCACTTTCCCGTTGCCGGTTTTCTTGAAACGCTTTTTCGCGCCGCTGTGCGACTTCATCTTAGGCATGGCAATAACACCCTGAGGGCATCTCGTTCGTGAACACGAATAATTCGGATGCTCGTGTATGGGCCCTCTGCAGGTGCGTTCCCGTCCGGCTGGGCCTTTCACGGCGAGCCCACACCGCTAAACGTACCGATTCCCCGTCGTCTCGACGGAGGCGGCCGAGCGACCGTTAAGGAATGCGCCGGCGAGGACCGCAAGGCAGCACCGTCCTACTTATCCTTGTGAGGGGCGAGGATGGTCGTCATGCGCCGGTTTTCCATCTGCGGCTGCTGGTCGATACGAGCCACGTCCTGGAGCCGCTCGATGAGCCGTCGCAGCAGGTCCATGCCCTGGTCCTTGTAGACGATGTCGCGCCCCCGAAATTGGACGTACGCCTTCACCTTGTTTCCGTCCTCCAGAAATTCGCGGGCGTGATCGGCCTTAAAGTTGAAGTCGTGCTGCTCCGTCTGCGGCCGGAAGCGAAGCTCCTTCATCTCCATGGACTTCGACTTCTTCCGGC
>CAYULG010000397.1:0-2138 GCA_964445365.1 uncultured Salinivenus sp.
ACTTTTGACGTATGCCGCGACGAACGCAGTACCGGCCGCCCACCCGGTTTTCCGTGATGCCGGCGGTAATCAAGAACCTTCTTGTCCTGAACGGGCTTTTCTTCATTGCACAGTTCGTAGCGGCGGAGACCCTCACCAGCTCCTCGTTGCTGGCCCTCGCGCTCGATCAGATGCCCCTCTATCCGCCCGGCACGGCCGGTCCCGACTTTTGGCCCTGGCAGCTGGTCTCGTATAGCTTCCTTCACGGAAGCTTCGGCCACTTGTTTTTCAATATGTTCGCCCTCTGGATGTTTGGGGTCCAGGTCGAGAATCGGTGGGGGTCCCAGCGGTTCGCGTTCTTCTACTTCGCCTGTGTGATCGGCGCGGCGCTGACCCACCTGGCCTTTGTGAGCAGTCCCATTCCCACGGTGGGGGCGTCCGGCGGCGTCTATGGCATCCTCCTCGCCTTCGGCATGATGTTTCCCAATCAGCCGATCTACATCTGGTTTCTGTTTCCCATTAAGGCCAAGTGGCTCGTCGCCGGATTCGGGGCGCTGGAGCTCTACTCGGCCGTGACCGGCACGCAGGCGGGCGTGGCCAACTTCGCCCACCTCGGCGGCATGGTGGTTGGATTCCTCCTCATTCAGTACTGGCGGGGCAAACTGCCCGTGCAGCCGGATCGGGCGATGCGGTGGTAGTGGCGTATTGCGTAGTACCACGTCAAGCGTCATTCTACGGGTTGAACACGCGATCTCAAAATTCCAGGGCACGTCGCTCCGAGCGAAGTCGAGGAGCCTCCATGAGACTTGGCAGCCGACTTCGGGGAGATTTCTCGACTACGCTCGAAATGACGAGACGTAATTCGGGAATTTTGAGATCGCTTCAGAACCTGAAGAATGAGCTTTGACAATCCAGTAGTGCGTATTGCGCAGTTCGGCCGGATGGTCAAACAAATACGGAATACGAAATACGCAATACGTCTACCGACGTAGCCGAATCCCCGAGAATCAACCCGACGACTCAGCAGAGGAGAACGCACCACTGAGAACGGCTCCCTCAGCAAACCTTGCCTCCAGTACGCGGTATAAGCCTGCGTATCTGTCGGCGGGTCGCGAGAGCGGGAGACAGCCGCCTTCTACTTATTTCTGACGGGGTTGAACAGCCCAGTAACCGATCGTGAACGACTTCCAAACGTGGTACTACCAGCAGCCGTCGGCGCTGCGCACCATCATCACGATCAACGTGGTGGTATGGGTGATCATGCAGTTCCTGAATCTCTGGAGCGCTGGGCTCATGTTCGTCCAGGCCCATCTTGCCCTGCACCCGGTGTTTCCGGACATTCTGCTGGAGCCGTGGCAGCTGGTGACGTACAGCTTCATGCACACTGGGCTGTTCCACATCGGGATCAACATGCTGCTGCTCTTCTGGGTGGGGCGGGAGTTCGAGCGCATGCACGGGTCGGAGCAATTCTGGAAGGTCTACCTGGCGACGGCGGTCGGGGGCGCGCTGATCTGTCTGCTGCTGAGCCCTATCGCTCCCAGCATTGCGGGCGGTATGGCAGGCGGACGTAGCGTTCCGGTGCTCGGCGCCTCGGCCTCGGTGCTCGGCGTGCTGACCACCGTGGCGATTATGTATCCCTACAAGCAGATCCGGCTGCTCTTCTTCGGAATTGTGCCGCTGCTGTGGGTCGTGATCGGGTTTTTGGTCATTGACGCGCTGATGGCCCTGCGGCCGGACGGCCAGACGGCCGTGGCGGCCCACTGGGGCGGGGCCCTTACGGGCTTCCTCTACGCCCGCTACCAGCAAGGCACCCTGAGCGCCCTGCCGGTCGTGGGCCCCCTGTTCAGCGGAGGCCTATTCGGTGGAGGACGGTCGCGCCGCTCGTCCCCGGGAATACTGGCGCGCATGAAGGGCTGGTTCCAGCAATCCGACTCCCGCGACACCCCGGACGACGCGTCCCCCACGCAGCGTCCCACCAGTTCCGACGGCGCCCCGAGCCGCTCGTCCGACCGCACCAAGGAAGTCGACCGCATTCTCGATAAGATCAGCGAGAAGGGATACGAGTCGCTCAGCGACGAGGAGAAGCGGATTCTCTACGAGGCGAGTGAGTCGTGAATCCGTTCGTCGGTCGCTGACTATTGTTTGTTATGCCGATTAAG
>CAYULG010000398.1:0-2124 GCA_964445365.1 uncultured Salinivenus sp.
GCTGGACGATGTACTGGTTGAGGCCCCAGTAGTAGAACCCGAGGATGGGCACCCCGATGAGCGTCCCCAGCCACGGCAGGCCTTCGCTTCCCATGGGCCGAATGAGCGAGAGGTGGTCCTCCGGCAGCTGAGCCGTGGCCTGCGCCCATGAAAAGTCGAACTGGGCGAATGTGATACCGGCGATGAAGAACGACCCAATCAGAAGAATAATCGCCTGCAGAATGTCGGTGTAAACGACTGCCGCGAGGCCCCCGGCCGCCGTGTAGATCCCCGCGATGATCGCCAGCCCCACCGCCGTTGGGATGAAGGGCAACTCCGGAAAGAAGGTGCGCAGCACCACCGTCCCCGCGTAAATGCCCCCGGCCGTGTCGATAATCACGCTCGTGAAGATGGTGAGTCCGGAAAAGTACTTCCGCGATCGCACGTCGAACCGCTTCTCCAGGTACTCCGGAATCGTAGAGAGCTCCGACCGAATGAAGAACGGGATGAAGAAGATGGCAATGAACACGAGCACCACGCCCGCCATCCACTCGTAGTTCGACACCGCAATGCCCGTCCGATATGCATCCCCCGCAAGCCCGATGAGGGTCGTGCTGGAAATATTCGACGCGAAGAGCGAAAACCCGATGGTTCCCCAGGCCAGGGTGCGCCCGGCCAGAAAAAGATCGTCCCCGCTTTCGATCCGCTGGGCTACGACGTACCCGATGATGCCGACGATCACGAAGTACCCGGCAATGATCGCCAGGTCGAGGGTAGCGATGGGAAAGTCCGGGGACATGGGTCGAGAATGTAAGCGGTTACATCGAAAACGAAAATACAGATCCCGCCGAGATTACGCGATGGGAACTGCTCCGAAGTAACTAAATGCAGTGGTTGTATTCAAATTTTTTCCCTTTCACACGGCAAATTACCCAGCTCCCCCCCGATTGGCGCGGGGGCATTTGGTCCAAACTGCTCCCCATGAATCGTGTACTGCGTTCACATGGGTCATTCCGATGAGTCGTTCGTCCATTTCCGATGAGGCTCGTCTCAGGAGTTGTCGCCGTCCCCGTTCCGCCCCTACTTTTGAATGGTTCGCATACCGCAATTCGCATTTTTTTTCGAAGCAATCCTCTTTCAAAACGATGAGCGATCCAGGCATCGAAGCACTCAGCACGGCAGCCAACGAGACCGACGAGGCGGCCTGTCCGGTGACGCTGGTGGTGAGCGGCAACATGGTCACCGGACACGTCGTGGGCCAGGACACGTTCGAGGCCGATACGTCCCGCATGGTAGAGATGGCCCGTGAGCGTGCCGGCGAGGAGAACGGCGCCATTGACGCGATGAGCGGCCTCATCTCGGCGATGATGGACACCTTGGGAGACGACGACTCGGGCGAGTTCGTGCACGTGTCCGTGCAGGAGGTCATGACCGGCGCCGAGGCCATTAATCTTGGCGGATCGGTCTTCCGCTTTCGGACGAGCGAGATCGAGGGCTTCACCATCGGAACGGTGGAGACGAAGGAAGCTTAACGCGAGGCCGCTTTGAGCAGGCGAATCGGCTACCGGTGCCGTCGTCCGTCATATCGTACACGGCGTGAGGGAATGGGAGTGTGGAGACCGGATTGTGCCCGTTCTTCGTGGGGTCGCCCCCATCTGCCCGGTCGGCCAACCTTTGGTCGGAGAAAAGGCAGTTTTCTCCTATCGGACCGGCTACGTGCCAGCCCCGACCTGTGCCCGTCCCTCGGCAGTTGATACCTCGTGGACTGGTCATCACTCAGGCCTCTCCCCGACCGGTTGCCGTCTTCCGGCCCCAGCAGGAAGGAGCAGATGAGCACGTCGATGGTGCCCTCCGTGACGTGGGCGTCGACTGGTGCTGGTCGTACCCGAACGGGCCGCTCTGGAGGCGCGTGATGCAAAAGCCAAGCGTCTCCTGTATCAGGGTTCGTTCTGCGGTCTACTTCGCCCCAAGCAGATCCTTCAGCAACTTTCCGTGCCGACACGAAAAGCCCCCACCCGGACAACTGTACCGGATGGGGGCTCAGGAATGGCGGCCTCTTCGCCCGCCGGTCCGTACCGGTCCCCCCCCCGCTACGGCGTCGTGACGTCCGCGAGCTTTGCCTCCACTTCCTCCCGCCGGTCCCGC
>CAYULG010000399.1:0-2124 GCA_964445365.1 uncultured Salinivenus sp.
TCGTCGGCCAGGTCCTCGACGATGGGCGCAATCTGGCGGCACGGCCCACACCACGTGGCCCAAAAGTCCACGAGCACGGGCTGGTCAGAATTCAGAACTTCGTCTTCAAAGTTGTCGTCGGTAAGCGTCGTGATGTTGGCATTCTCAGCCATAAGTTTGTGTCGTTCTGTGTGGAGAAAAGCGTGTGTGCGCAGTTCCGCTTGGTACTGCCGCGTGGCGCGTGCGGTTTCTTCCGGGCACGCCCAAGAGTGCATGCATTCCGTGAATCGACGGGCACCGACCAATCCGCGGGCGCCGGGCTCCATCACTCGGCACTCCATTTAGCACGTACTGGGGTGTTTTCGTGCCCGGAAGGCGTTACAGCCTCGGGGCGTCATCTGTCCCGTCTCCGCTCGTTGCTCGGCGAATCGTAGCGAGTCCGTCGTGTTTTTCCACGCTGGACTGCGTTCAGGGCCCCGACTCATTGTGCCGGTTTGTGCACCAGAAAGGGCCGCCAAAAGCATGCCGGACTGCGTGAGGCGACACGCTGTCATTCCGCCACGGCGTCCGGGATGGCGGTCGTGTACGGCTCGGCGAGCGTCGCGCGGTCGGTGTCGATCACCGTTGTGCCTCCTACGGCAACCCGCACGCCGCTTTCCGTCACCGTGCCCAGTCGATGGGCCTGCACGCCTTCGTGGTCGGCGAGCATGTTGGTCATCTGCTCCACCTCGTCCGGGCGTACCGACAGCACGACGCGCGACTGCGCCTCCCCGAAGAGGACGGCGTCAAGACGCCTTTCTCCGGCACCAGGCAGGTTGGCTTCCAGGCCAAGGCCGCCTGAGTGGATGGCTGACTCGGCAAGGCACACGGCCAGGCCGCCGTCGGAGATGTCGTGGGCGTGCTGGACGATCCCCGCGCGGAGGAGGGTGCGCACGGCCTCCTGTACGGCGACCTCCTCGTCGAGGTCGAGGTGGGGGGCGTCGCCCATCGTGCGATTGTGCACGTACGACAGGTACTCGGAGGCGCCGATGCCGCCGGGGTGCACCCAGCCGCTCGGGGTCAGCACGAACAACACGTCGCCGGGCTGCTTGGCGTCGGCGGTGGTCGGCTGGGTCTCCAGGTCGTCGACGACCCCGAGCATGCCGACGGTGGGGGTGGGGAAGATGGCGCCCTCGGGGTGCTCGTTGTAGAGGGACACGTTGCCGCCGGTGACGGGCGTGCCGAGCGCCCGGCAGGCGTCGCCCATGCCGCCGATGGCCTCGGCAAACTGCCAGTACATCTCTGGGTTGTGCGGGTTGCCGAAGTTGCAGCAGTTGGTGATGGCGACGGGCTCGCCCCCGGCGCAGGTGACATTGCGCGCCGCCTCCGCCACGGCGATCTGTGCGCCGCGTCGCGGATTGAGGTAGACGTAGCGGCCGTTGCAGTCGGTCTTCACCGCCAGGCCGGTGCCGGTTTCTTTGATGCGCACGACGGCCGCGTCGCTGGGCCCGGGGCCGACGACGGTGTTCGTGCGCACCATGGTGTCGTACTGCTCGTGGACCCACTCTTTCGAAGCGATTGTGGGCGAAGACAAGAGTTCGGTGAGCGCGCCGGTCGCCGTCTCTGGCGTCACGTCGTCGATGCCCTCCTTCTCGGGCGTAAAGGCGTGCACCTCCGACAGGTAGTCCGGCTCCTCTTTCTCCCGTTCGTAGACCGGAACGTCGTCCCCGGCCACGTGCTGGGGATCCATGTCCGCCACCACGTCCCCGTGCCAGAGGGCGCGGACGCGGCCGTCGTCGGTGACCGTGCCGATCTGCTGGGCGTTCAGGTCCCACTTGTCGTAGATGCTCATGAGGGCGTCCTCATCCTCCGGGCGGCAGACCACGAGCATGCGCTCCTGACTCTCCGACAGCATGATTTCGTAGGGCGTCATGCCCTCTTCTCGGGTCGGCACGCGGTCGAGGTGCAGTTCCATCCCGGTGCCGCCGGACGCGCTCATCTCGAACGACGAGCTGCTGATCCCCGCCGCGCCCATGTCCTGGATCGCCTCCACGACGCCCTCGCGGATCGCTTCCAGGGTGGCCTCCAGCAGCTGCTTTTCGGTAAAGGGATCGCCCACCTGCACGCTGGGGCGGTCCTCCTCGCTGTCCTCGTCGATCTCGGCGG
>CAYULG010000400.1:0-2119 GCA_964445365.1 uncultured Salinivenus sp.
ATGGTGCGGAAGAAGTCGGCCGGCTTCGGGTGCTTGTACGCCCAGCGGTCAAAATAGGCCTGGAACGCCTCGTCGAAGCGATCGGGGCCCACCACGTGCTCGCGCAGGAGCATGAGGCCGTAGCCGGGCTTCCGGTACGCAATGAGGCCGAGGCCGAAGCCGCGACGGATGTAGTCGGCGTAGGCCATAATCGGCTGGTCAGAAAAGGGAGACGGAAAGAAGCGTTCCGTCATCAATTTCGACATGGACTGCATGACCCGCTGAGTGGACACGCCGTAGTAATCGGACAGCGAATAGGAGTTCATGAACGTGTTGAGGCCCTCGTCCATCCAGACCCAGCGCCGCTCGTCCGAGCCCACGACCATAGGAAACCAGGTGTGGCCGAACTCGTGGTCGGTGACGCGAAAAAGGCCCTGGCCCCGACTTTCGACGTCACAGAACACGACCTGGGGGTACTCCATGCCGCCCACAATGCCGGCCACGTTGACGGCCCGGGAATACGGGTACGGAGCCACGAAGTCCGAGTAGAATTCGACGGAGTGCTGCACGTATTCGGTCGACTTCTCCCAGCCGGGTTCTTCCTCCGACCCGATCCCCTCCGGCGGGTACAGCGACTGTGCGAGTACCGTCCGGTCCCCCGCGTCGGCCGTTGCCGCGTCCCAGACGAACGCCGCCGAGGCCGCCCACGCCACGTCGCGCACGTTCTCGGCCGTGTAGCGCCAGGTGAGCGGGCCCTCGCCGTCGGGGCGCGTCGACGGATCGCCGACCTCGTCGCGGTCAATAATCATCGTCGTCTCGCGGCGCTCGCGGGCCTCGGCCAGCCGCTCCCGCTGCGTCTCCGTCAGCACGTCGGTCGGGTTCTGCAGCGTGCCCGTGCTCGTCACGATCATGTTGCGGGGCACCGTGATGTTGACGTCGAAGGTGCCGTACTCCAGGTAGTACTCGCCCTGGCCCAGGTAGGGAAGGTGATTCCAGCCATTTCTGTCGTCATAAACGTACATGCGCGGATACCACTGGGCGAGCTCGTAGACGGTCCCCTCCTCCGACGCGAATCGTCCGTGGCGGTCGGCGCCGTTTTCCGGAATGGTGAAGGCCCAGTCGATCGAGAGCGACAGGGTGCCCCCCTCGGCCGCCAGCGGGTCGTCGAGCGGAATCATAAGGCGTGTGCCTTCCACCGAGTAGTCCGGGGAGACCGTCTCCCCGTCGCGCTCGATTTGAACGTTCGACAGGTCGTAGCCGGCCTCCTCGAAGAAGCCGCTGAAGCGGGCGTCGGACGGCACGACCTTGGCGCCCCGACTATCGGGCCGAAAGAAGTTCTGCTCGAGCTGCACCCACAGGCGGTCGAGTTCTCGCGGTGCGTTGTTGGTGTAGGTGATCGTCTGCCGGCCCGTGAGGCGGTGGTCCGTCGTGTCGAGCGTCACGTCGATCTCGTAGTCGGCCTCATTTTGCCAGTACCGGTCGCCGGGCCGTCCGTCGCCGGCGCGGTAGACGGAGGGATCGGGGAGGTCGAGGGGCTCAAAGACATCGAGGTTATGGTCGGGCACCTGCTGGGGAACCCCCTGACCCATCACGGGCAGGGCAAGCAGCAGTCCGGCCATTGTCCAGAGTGCGGTGCGGAGGGAAGCAGTCATGCTGTAGGCGAGTCGGTAAAACGAGAACGGGATTCGGACACGCTACTGTAAGCGCTTCGCCCGTCGATTGGTGCGAAGAGCGGGTTAAAGGGAAATTAGAGTTGCCGGCCACGACCGGTTCCCCGATCATTCCGTCGCCGTGGCCCGTCGAGCGAGCTTGCGGAGCGCCCCGCTGATGGTCTGGAGCTCGTCGTCGCGGCCGGTGATATCGTGCCGGGCGGCCAGGTACTGCGGGTCGTTGTAGGCCACGCGCACCTGTCCGGTCGAGTCGGCCCACACCAGCATCTTCTGCGGGAGGTCGATGGCGGTGGTGGCACGGGCCTCCATTAGCGGCGTGCCCAGCTCGGGATTCCCGAAGATGAGAAGGTGGGTGGGGCGGAGGGACCGGTCCACGGTTTCGGCGTTGGCCGCGTGGTCGACCCGCGCCATGATCGAAATCGGTCCGGCGGCCGTCAGGGCGCGCTCCAGCCGGGCCACCGTGGTGTCGG
>CAYULG010000401.1:0-2115 GCA_964445365.1 uncultured Salinivenus sp.
GGAAAGGTGTCGTCCTCGTACGTCGTGGACCCAAACCCGGGATCGATAAGATCATCATTGATGCGATCCGCAGCGGTCGTGTCGGTGAACGACGTGGGGGAGCGATAGAGGTGGAAGCCAGCAAGGTCGCCTTCCGGGCCGAACGGAAACCAACTAACAGTAACGACTCCGTCGCGAAGGAAGGCGCTCATGCTGAACGGAACGGCCACGGGCGACGGGTTTTCCTGCGCCACCAGAGCGGGGAACAGATAGGCTCGGCCGGCTGCCGTCGAGTCGCCGACATTTTCCTCTTCGCTGCCCACAATCACGTTGGCCGTGAACTCCGAAACCGGAGAACCGAGAGCAATCCCGAAGTTGCCCGACGCGTTGACGGGTCGAATGGCGGCCAATCGCTCGCCGGTTGCTCCGCTGAAGGCGTGGACGTACCCGCCCTGCTCGAATTCCCCGTCGAAATACACACTCCTCGGGGATCCGACGAGCAAGTCCCGCACCCCGTCCTCGTCAAGGTCACCGGTCTGTGCCACGGCATGCCCGAAGCGGGCATTTCTCTGATCCTCGAAGGGATTGAAGGTGTAAATCGCTTCGCCGTCGGCGCCGCTTATGAGATGGGCTGCGTCACTCTGCGACTCGCCCACCAGAAAATCCGGCGTCCCATCGTCGTCGTAGTCGCCAACATTGTCCAGAGAAAATCCAAACCATCCAGCGGTCACGGGTTGGGGGGAGCCGAGGGTGTCAATCCCGGTCTTGTCGGCCCCGCTCAGGACGTAGACCTGTCCGGAATTGTCGTCGAGGTCTGAGGCCGCCCCGACGAGAAGGTCGGGCGTGTTGTCTCCATTCATGTCGCCGATGCCGGACACGCCCGATCCGAAGTTGATGTCCGAAGGGGCCGAGAAGGTGCGGAGGAGAGAGCCATCGCTGCCGCTAAACACATACGCCCGATCTCCGTCGTCATCACTTATTGGGTGAGATGCCCCGATCAGAAAGTCCGGCACACCGTCGCCGTTCACGTCCCCGGTTTTGCTGGCACTGGTGCCGATCGGCCTTCCGTTGGGAGAACGGGTAGAAAGACCTCGACTGGGTACGGCGGCGGTGTAGAGCCGGCTTCCATCCGTTCCGTCGAAGACGTAGGCCCGGTCCGAGCCTGTGGCCACGACGAGGAAGTCCATCGTTCCGTCATCGTTCACGTCCCCGAGCCGGGCCACGACCTCGCCAAACTTCTCGTCGTCAGCGTTGGGGGCATCAATTGTTGCAACGACGGTGGTGTCGGCTCCGCTCAGGACGTAGGCTTGGCCGGTGGTGCCCTCTCCGGAGGCTCCCACGAGGACATCACGAGTGAAGTCGTCGTTGAAATCCTCAATCATGGCGACCGCCACGCCGAAGGCCCCGTCTTCCTTCGGCTGAGGCGATTCATAATCGAGAGAGTCCTGAGCCGCCGCGACGAAGGGGAACACCAAAAAAACGAGGAACCCCAATGTGCCTCCGGAGACGAGTGAATACTGGGCGAGCGATTCGAGATGAGAACGCATGGGAGGGGAAACAGTCGGTGACCTGATCTAGCGGAAATGATTCCTGACGTGCAGCGTCGGAAAGAGAGGGCAGCGACGCTCCGAAGTTGCCGCTGCAGCTTTTATCGTACCAGTCGGACAGGGCCCAATTGCGACATTTTCCCCCGTCAAATCCGACATGTCGCATTTGAGGGGGAAGAATGTCGGATCTCGGGTCCATTCGGACTGCCGAAGCACCCGGGGACGGAGGAAGAGATGCAGATTTCCCGTGCGGAAAGATCAGGAGGCGACCCAAACTGTCTCCCGACTGGACCGAAGAAGGGGGCAGTGGGGGGGCGTCGAGTCAGTCGGACGGGTCGGACGGGAGGGTCGGAATGTCTTCGGGGTACGCCGAGGGGGAGCAGTCGAACCGCTCCTCGAAGCGGGTGGCAAACGTCTCCGGCGTCCCAAAGCCCACTTCATAGGCGATCTCCGACACCGTTCCCGCCTCGTTCTTCAGCAGCTGCGCGGCGACGTCGAGCCGGTACTGGCGAATGAACGCGGCCGGGGAGGTGTCGGTGAGGCGCTTGAGCTTGCGCTGGAGCTGGCGGGGACTGAGGCCCACCTCGGC
>CAYULG010000402.1:0-2091 GCA_964445365.1 uncultured Salinivenus sp.
CACAGCGGAATGAACCGGGCGAGCAGGATGTAGACGACGAGGACGACGATGTCGACCAGGACGACATCAAACTCATTCATCGGTCGCTGGGGGAATCGGGAGGATCAGGGCGAGGGCGAGCGGGCCGAAGGTGGGCGTAGCGAGTGGATTTCATGCCGCCGCACAATCATCGTGGGCGCATCGACGTCTTGAAGCGCCGGCCCGTGGGGGGTGAGACCGATCGCGGTGAGCTGTTTGCCGGCGAGAACAGGGGGCACGGGCTACGTTCCGGATATTGGATCTGCGTCGAGGTCGAACCCGCCGAAGGCTCCATCCGGCGGGGGCAGGAAGTCGGCAGTCTCCTTCATTCAGTCGCTGAGCGTTTGTTGGAACTCCTCTCGCTCCGCCCCCCGTCCGTCGACGTCCCAACGGTCGGTGAACGAGGCGCCGAGATGCCCCTTTCGGTAGGTGCCCACGAAGTATCCGGCCTCCTTGAGGGGCGCCAGGACGGACGCGTATCGGGACTGGAGGGGCGTGTGAAGACGCGAGGTGCTCGTCGTGTCGGGCGCCCGGCCCGTGGACGTGGCGGACCGGCTGGGGCTGCACTGAGGCGAGGCCACGTGCGCTCGGGGAAAGCGACATCCCTCCGCCGCGAGCCGGTCAATGTTGGGCGTACGGATGACATCGTTCCCATAACACCCCAGATCCGTGGCGAATTGGTCGTCCGACCCCACAAACAAGACATTGGTCCCCTGTCCAGAGGCCTCCTCGCGGCGTGTGCACGACGACAGTGGAGCCCCCACCACAGATGCCGCGCCGACGGTGGCCATTCCCTCCAGAAAGCGACGGCGATCTATTCGGTCGAGGTCGGATTCCGACATGGCGACAGGGGGACGACGAATGAACTTCCGGACATAGCTACGATGATTGCATATCTACTCGGGACTTCGTTTTCAAAAAGCGCTTTCAAGTTTAAGGAATATTAATGATAACGTTTCGTTGGCCGAAAGGTGCGTCAGCACATCCGGAGGTGCAAAAACCACCATCGTCACGACGACGAAAGGGCGGGGTGATGGCGTTCAGTTCAGGATGCAGGCCCAGTCCGCATCGCGGTCCGTATGCAGATGTGTCTTGTGCAGACGGGTGGGTCGCGGGAAAGAGGGGCACATGTCATACCAAACGCGAGAATTCGATATGCATTTGTGCTCCCGTACGTTCACGTAGGGACGACCCGCCGGTCCTCCCTACAACTTCGTTAATGGGGTGCGCCGACCTCGATCGAGAATGCTCTGGCGGAACGGGGTTGAGTATAGGAGTGTGGGCGTATGGGCGATTTTTTCTACCCACATACTCCCAGACGCCCATACCCAGAGGCTTCGTCTTCAGGTATTTCTGCACGGTTCGGTAACGGTCCTGGGCAGATGGTATCATTCAGGAGTTCCTGCCCTGGCATGGACGCGGAGCACCTGCAGGGGGGCATCGTTTCGGGCAGCGACGAGGAGGTGTCGCCCATCCGCCGTCCGCAACGAGCGAAGGGCACGGATCTGGCCCTCCAGGTAGAGGTTCGTCTGTGTCGGAGGGCGGGCCGTCCACCGGCCGGTGCCATCTCCGCGGAGTACGGTGCCGAAGCTTGCGTCGTAGCGGCCCTGCGCGGGGACCACGCCGTGGAAGTTGCCCCCGAGCACGAGGTCGGTGTGTCCGTTCTCGGTGACGTCGCGGCTCCACGCGTCGTACATGGGGCTAAGCTGGGCGCGTGTCGGCAGCGGGCGGACGCTGAACGTCCCGTCGCCGTCGTTTTCGACGTACGACGTCGCAAACGTCGTCGCCTCGCGGACGGTCGCCGACTGGAGCGTTCCGTCCGGCACGATCTCCTCGATGCGGCTCGCGCCCAGTGATTCGTGCGTCGGAAACTTCTGCTCGATGAAGCCCAGTTGTTCGGCTAACCGAGCGCGCCCGGCGATAGGGGTAGAGCGCCCGTTCCGGTAGCGCGTGAGGATCGGCTCGGTATTGCCGTCGTCGTCAAAGTCATTCACATACACGCGCACTGGCTCGTCGGGGCTGGCCTCCAGCACGGCGTTGAGCCCGAGGTTGCCCGCCACGAAGTCGACAGGC
>CAYULG010000403.1:0-2086 GCA_964445365.1 uncultured Salinivenus sp.
CCCATCGAATGATAGGAGGCAAAAATGGTAGCGTCAAAAACACAATAGACTGTGGGGCATGCAGCGGCGCAGAAAACCTAACGAGACGATACAAAAACTCGGCTGGCTGTTGGGAATCGGACTGGCCCTGATGCTGCTCGGCTGCAATGACCCAGACGTCCCGACCCGCAGTGAGGAGACGGAGGAGCGGCCTGGCACGACCGTTCGGCTGGTGTTTAATACACTCGTTGCTCCCTCTACGGTCGCCTCCCTCTTCGACGAACGACCAAAGGTTCGACTCGAACGGCTCCGCTTCTCTGGGGGCGGACTGAGCGGGAGCCACAGCTTTCACAATGAGAGAACGGCGACGGCATCGACCAAGATGGATACCTTCCGGACGACGATCCGAAATCGAACCCGGCGGAGCCTCGGCGTGCGTGTCCGTGGAAGATTGGGAGGGACCTCTTTTCCGGACTTCGCCGCGTCGAAAGATCTGCAGAAGTATGCACGGTCGCTCCTCCGCCTGCATCGTGAACAAGAAGTACTTCTGGATCGCATATCGTCGGATGACCCACTTGTTTACACGGTGACCGCAACGGGGGATGCCCACCAAATTGGAACGATGATCGACGAGCCGTACGTAGATGGCTACGTGATTCAAAAGGCTCGCCTGGACTGGTTGTCCTTCGCCCTGACTCGCCCCCTCGATCTCTCCTTTTCTCGCCCAACGAAGCTACAGGAGCAATTGAAAGCACGGGCCCCTCAAAACCAGTGGACGTTCGACGAGTGGGAGGCGGTACCGGTGTCGGACCCGGTCGACGCGCCCGAACACATCAAACGACTGTACGAGGAAGTGATGACCCTCATGGACGAGAAATACGAGGACGGCACGGGACGCGGCCGCAAAACTCCGAGATAGTCACGGCGCCGTCAGACTCGCAGAGGGACGACGAACTACGAAGCACGAAGTGCAACAATCTCCTTCTCCCCGAAGAATCCGTTCCGCCCGAGCATCGACGCCAGGGACAGCCGCTCAACGTCCACTGCCGGATCCGTTTCCCGGAGGGTCTCAATCTCGTCGCTCAGATCTCCGCCCTTGAGCGCCAGCAGGCCCGGCGCCCACGTCTCGTCCCCCGAAATGCCGTCGAGCGGAATCGCCACGCGCCGGTGCCACTGCCAGAGCTCGGCCAGCGGGGCCGTCGCGCGCGACACCGAGTAGTGTGCCCGTCCCTCCCATTCCTCCGCCCGCCCGGACCACGCGTAGCAGTTATCCAGGTCCAGCCGCCGGGCCATCGTTCGCACGGCCCGTCCCTTCTTCCCCACCGAGTCGACGCCCACAACGGTGCTCTCCGGATAGCAGATCGCGAGCGGAACGGCGGGCAGGCCGCCCCCGGTGCCCCAGTCCACAATCGTCCCACCAGGAGGAAAGTCACGGGCCGTGAGCGTCAGGCAATGGAGCAGGTGCCGCGTCCGAAATTCGCGCTCGGTCTCCGGAGAGATGAGGTTCACCCGGTCATTGAACCGACAGATCATCTCCGCGAAGGCGTTGAGCTGCTGCCGCTGCTCGGCCGACAGCTGCTCGAAGGGATTCCAGGCAAGGTCGTCCATGAGGGGCGTTGCGCGGTCAACGGTTCACGTTTGACGTTCAACGTGCAACGAGTTATGTCACCTCCACCGCCTGCTCCCGCTCGGCACCAAAGCCGTCGCCCACCACGTCCTCGAGGTCACGATCCAGCGGCAGCGGCTCCACGCCCTCGTTCTTGAGCAGCACCATGAGGACGGAAATATCGGAGGCACGGACGCCGGGCACGCGCGAGGCCTGCCCCAGATTGTCCGGCTCCACCTTACTCAGCTTCTCGCGGGCCTCTTTCGAGATGTTGTCGAGTTCGTGGTAGTCGAAGTCGTCGGGGATGGGCCAGCGCTCCTTCTCCTCCATCTCCTCCACCATGTCCTGCTGCCGGTCGATGTAGCCCTCATACTTGAGGTCAATCTCAATGAGGCGCGGGCTGCTGAGCATGCCGGGCGCCTCGGTGACGACCTCGTCGTAGATCCCGGCGTGGCGCAGGAGGTCGTCGGCGTCGACCTCCGGCCGCTTGCAGACCTCGAT
>CAYULG010000404.1:0-2085 GCA_964445365.1 uncultured Salinivenus sp.
AGTCGTCCTCCGGCAGGTCGTCGGGCGACTGGAAGCGGCCGGTGAGGAAGCCGCGGCCCAGCGGACTGTACGGCACGAAGCCGATGCCCAGCTCGCGGCACGTTGGCAGAATGTCGTCCTCCGGGTCGCGGCTCCAGAGCGAGTACTCCGTCTGGAGTGCCGTAATGGGGTGCTCCTCGTTCGCCCGGCGCAGCGTGTCGGCGGCGGCCTCCGACAGGCCGAGGTACCGCACCTTCCCCTCCTCCACGAGCCGCCCCATGGCCCCCACCGTATGCTCGATGGGCACCTCCGGGTCGACGCGGTGCAGGTAATAGAGGTCGATGGTCTCGATGTCGAGACGCTGCAGGGAGTCCTCGCAGGCCTTCTGCACGTAGCTCGGGCGGCCGTTGATGCCCTGCATCGCCCCGTCCTCGTCCCGCACGATGCCGAACTTGGTCGCGATCGTCACCTTGTGGTGGTGCATGCCCAGCACGCGGCCCAGCAGCTTCTCGTTGGTGAAGGGGCCGTACATGTCGGCGGTGTCGAAGAAGGTGAGGCCGCGATCGATGGATCGCTGGAGCGTCTTGATGGCCTGATTCTCGTCGGGCGTGCCGTAGAAGTCGGACATGCCCATGCAGCCGAGGCCGAGGGCCGAGACGGTGAGATCGTTGTGGCCGAGGGTGCGTTGCGTCACCATGCCGGTAGACGTGGATGATCCAAAGTCAAGCGTGATTGCAAGCCGAAACGTCCAACGTCCGCCCCCTTCCGCTGTTGCGAGCTTCCATAGAAAAACGCCCCGTCCGGGCCACCGAACGGGGCGCCTGCCCAGCATGCAAATGGATGTTCTCAATGCCGACCCCGCACGCGTCGCCTCCAGGGCCTCCGTCAGGCGCCCCGCGAGTGTGTCTGCGGGTGGCGCCCGAACACAGCCGAACACAGCGAAGCACTGGAGATCAATGACCCACGATCAAATCCTCTTCGCTCGGCCTGTTTACTCGAGGTCGAATCGATCGAGGGTCATTACCTTGGTCCAGGCGTCCACGAAGTCATGGACGAACTTTTCCTCGGCGTCGCCGGCCCCGTAGACCTGCGAAAGCGCCCGGAACCTGGAGTTAGATCCGAAGATCAAGTCTACACGGGTGGCCCTCCACACAACCTCACCAGTGTCTCGGTCTCGGAGTTTAAAGTGCTCTTTGGCCTCCGAGACCGGCTCCCACTCGTAGTCCATGTCGAGCAGGTTCGCGAAGTAGTCGTTGGTCAGCGTCTCCGGGCGATCGGTGAAGACGCCGTGCCCGTCGGCCTGCTCGTGGGTCGCGTCCAGCGCGCGCATCCCGCCGACGAGCACCGTCGTCTCGGCGGGCGTCAGGTCCAGCAGGTCGGCCTTGTCGATCAGAAACTCCTCCGGGGTTCCGTCCCGGTCGAGATCGTCGGCGATGTAGTTGCGGAAGCCGTCGGCCTTCGGCTCCAGCCACTCGAACGCCTCCACGTCGGTCTGCTCCTGCGTGGCGTCGGTGCGGCCGGGATGGAACGGCACCGTCACGTCGTGGCCGGCGTCCGCCGCGGCCTTTTCGATGGCGGCGCCCCCGCCGAGCACGATCAGGTCGGCCAGCGACACCCGCACGTCGTCGGACCGCGACGCGTTGAAGTCCTGCTGGAGGTCCTCCAAGACGTTCAGCGCGCGGGAGAGCTCGTACGGCTCGTTGGCCTCCCAGCTCCGGTGCGGCTTGAGGCGAATCCGCGCCCCGTTGGCGCCGCCGCGCTTGTCGCTGTCCCGGTAGGTCGACGCCGCCGCCCAGGCGGTCTTGACCAGGCGGGAGACGGACAGGTCGGTGTCGAGAATGGCCTCCTTGAGCTCGGCGATCTCCTCGTCGCCGATTAGCTCGTGGTCGACGTCGGGCACGGGGTCCTGCCAGATCAGGTCCTCCTCGGGCACCTCCGGCCCGACGTATCGCTCCTTCGGGCCCATGTCGCGGTGGAGCAGCTTGAACCAGGCCCGGGCGAACGCGTCCTCGAACGCGTCCGGGTTCTCGCGGAAGTCCTCGATGATCTCGCGGTAGCTCGGGTCCCGCTTCAGGGCCACGTCCGTCGTGAGCATCATGGGATCCA
>CAYULG010000405.1:0-232 GCA_964445365.1 uncultured Salinivenus sp.
ACGTCTTTAGGTAATTTTCAACATAACGGTTGAACTCTGCCGCGAAGGGCACGAAAAGATACGAAACCAGCGGCAGAGACGCTGCCGCAAGCAATTAGCTTCAGCCCTTCGTCGGCAGCAGTGTTGTGTTATGCAGCCCGTCAGTCACTCTCAACCTCGACAGTATCCGTTACTCGTTCTTTTTCCGGCAACAAGTCCCCGTTCGAGTTGGTCACGGCAAACTTGAATCGAT
>CAYULG010000405.1:242-2060 GCA_964445365.1 uncultured Salinivenus sp.
CAGCAATTGGGTCGCAAATCAGCGAGTCGTGCGCTTCCCATCCGTCTTCGGTTTTGCGCTGAAGTATCGTTGCGCAATCATCGTAGAAAACCGGACTCGAACGACGATTGTCGAAACGGACCGCCACCTTTTGGCTCGAAGAGTACGCGTTCTGATCGGTCACAACGCTGAGTTCTCCGTTTGAGTCACTGGAGGAATCACCGATCACGTCGCATCCACTTGCGAAGAAGACGATACCGAACAGAATTACGGCAACTCGACTCATGTTTCTCCTCCTGGACTGTTCTTGAGAGAGGCGATTTCTCTTGGCTGCATAACCTGTACTTATATCAAGACCTTTGACATATCCCATATAAGTCAACCGGCTTAAGTGACGTAAAATCCATCAGGTTAAGCGGAACGGGCTACGTGTTATATCAAGAGGACTGACATAGTATCATATCAGTTCTACGAAGTCAATCCTCGTTGAATGGGACGATTGGAACTGCCCAGTAGGGACGATCCGGGCGGCGCCGCACCAATCTCCGCGCGGGCAGGACCGCAGCAGAGTGAAGTACGACCGTTGCCGCCCCCGTATGGAGTGGACCCCGGATGGATATTGCTGGGGACGGCATCCGTCCATCCGGTGCGACACCGTCCAGAAGGCACTGTCCAACGAGGCCAGAACAGATCTTAGGGCGATCTATTCCGTGTCACGCTACGGACGGATTCGGCATAGCATGAATCGAGATCCCGGGCAGACCCCCTCAAAAATATCGACTTCCCGAAAATCCTGCGAGCGAAAAGCCGAGCCCGTCCGCGCAACGGGTTATCGGGAAGGATCCGCCTGGGCCACAGCAGAAGGGAGGTCACCGAACAGATCAGAGTGGGGCCTTCAGGAATTCTCGAGCGATTAGGTACGGCTCCGCAACACGGATCGGTTCCAGAAAGACCGCACACGCTCCCACTGTGATCCGGCCCGGTGTGTCTTTTTGAGATTAAGCGCCGGACATTACTCCTCATGCTTGTAGACTCACTGGGTTGACAGCGAGCCCCTTTTCGGCCCTGAAGAAATCGATGCCCCGGAGGGCTGCAGGACGAAGCGGTCGAACGTCGCCTTGCCTGGCCGCTCCAACCGGAGGGGGAGTGGGAGTTTTGGCGAATTTCAGTGTAGTCCGAAGCTCTCAGCCAATTTCTTCACAGGGGCCAATTGTGGGTCATCCCGCGTGGCCGCAATGGTTTTTGTGCATCCGCGACAGCTGGTGGGATGCACACTCACTCCTGTGGTGGAGCGGGAACGCAAGACGAGAGCATCATCCTGCGGGTAATCTCATAATCCTGCATCGGTCTGGGCCGGCGGGCGCTGTGCTTCCCGGAAGAGGAAGGAAGAAGGGAGCGATGTCACGGGGGCGCCCTACTCTTCACCCGGAATGCCCGTCTCCGTCATCGCACGGAGGTCGAGGTACGCGTCGAGCTCCTCCTCGGTGAGCAGGTCCATCTCCGTGACCACCTCGCGCACGCTCTTGCGCTCCTTCGCGGCCGTCTTGGCGACCTCGCTGGCCTTGTCGTAGCCGATGGCGGTGTTGAGGGCCGTGGCGACCGACGGGTTCAGTTCCAGCAGCTCCCGGCAGCGCTCGCGGTCGGCCTCGATGCCCTCGACGCACTTCGTTCGGAAGGCCTCGACGCTGTTCGTGAGCAGGCGGATGCTCTGCAGCATGCCGTGGGCCATTACCGGCATCATCACGTTGAGCTCGAAGTTGCCGTGTGTGTTGGCGACCGAGATGGTCTGGTGGTTGCCGGTCACCTGCGCGGCCACCATCATCACCTGCTCGCTCTGGA
>CAYULG010000406.1:0-2053 GCA_964445365.1 uncultured Salinivenus sp.
CCCGAACCCGGTCTCCGGCGGGCAGGCGACCGTTGAGATGGACCTGCCGAGCCGCACGTCTGTGACCGTCGAGGTGTACAACACGCTCGGCCAGCGGGTACAGACCATTGAACGGTCGATGGCGGCCGGCACGGGCCAGACGCTCCAGGTAGACGGCTCCCGGCTTGCCTCCGGACAGTACTTCTACCGGGTGAAGGCGGATCTGGAAGGCGGCACCGCCGAAGAGACCGGCCGGATCACTGTTGTACGGTAACCGCTGTACGGCAAGCCCGCTTCTTCCCGGGACGCGCGCATCGATAGAGGAAGGCGACCGGGCCTTCGTGGCCCGGCCGCCGGACTTTTTCGTTGCGAGCATGCGATGCGCGGGCGCTCCCTCTCTTTTCGGATGTCCAGGAACACACGTCGATTCTCATGAGCCCGTTTGATACGCCGAAGCGTTTTGCAGTCATCCTCGGCGCCCTGCTCGTTGCCGTGTTTGCATGGGGGGCGAGCGACGCGTTTGCTCAGGAGGAGGCGACGCTGTCGATTGACACCGAGCGTGCCCAGGCGGGGGAGGCCGTGGACGTGCCGGTGCAGGCGACGAGCTTTACCGACGTAGGGGCCGTTTCCCTGACGATCACCTACGACCCGGAGGTTACCTCCTTCCCCGACGGCAACGTGGAGACTAGCGATCTCATTTCCGACGCGCCGAGCGGGTTCGAGGCCACTCGGCCTGAGCCCGGCGAGTTGCGGATCAGCTTTTTTGACGCCAGTGACCCGGTCGACCTTGGCGACGGGACGCTCCTCAACATCACGTTTAGCAACTTTGCGGGTGGGGCCGGGGACGTCCTGTTCGACGAGACGAGCAGCGAGGTCTCCGACTCGAACGGAGACCCGATCGCCGTTGCCTTCGAAAATGGGGCCGTCATCGACCAGGATGCAGGAACGGTCTCCGCGGGCACGGCCACCGGCGCCACGCTAAATGAAACGGTCTCAGTTCCGCTGTCGGGACAGGACCTGCAGGACGTCGGGTCTGCCTCTCTTGAGATCGGGTACGACGCGTCGGCGGTCCGGTTTGAGGGAATCGCGAACGATCAGAGCGGGCTCGGCCTGAGTGCCAATGCCAGCGACGGGGTCGTAACCATCGCGGGGCAAGATGCCACGGGTGGGTCGCTCGGCGATCGCTTCGTGGAGGTGGAGTTCTCCTTCTTCGGGGGCGCCTCGGATCTGAACTTCCGCGCTGATTCGGAAGTGACCGACACGGAGGGCAACGTCTTGCCCGCCGAGTTTGCCGGCGGACGCGTGTCCGGGGACACGCCGGTCGTTTCGTTCCCGGACCGAGGTGTGGACGCCGGGGACACGATCAGCGTGCCGGTACAGGCAGAGGACCTCCAGGACGTGGGGGCCGTGACGCTGGAGACGACCTACGATTCGAGCGTTCTGACGTTTGAGGGCTCCGAAGAAGGCTTCGACGTCCTCAGCACCTCGAATCCGAGTGCCGGGGTCGTGCGCATCTCCGGCCAGACGCAGTCCGGCATCGATCCGTCGACGAACGACGACAAGTTTATCAACCTGCGCTTCGCGGTCGGCGAAGGGCTTAGCACCGGCACCGAGAGCGAGCTGGGCTTCAACACTGGCGAGAGCGAGCTGTCAAACACCGACGCAGAGCCCTACAATACGGCGTTCGAGAGCGGGCTGGCCCGCGTTGAAGACACCGAGATTGCCGTCTCGCCGAATGCCGTCAGCTACGACGTAACGGCGATTGACAGCACCTCCAGCCGCGTCGTCACTGTCACGAACGAGTCGGATAGCGTCGCGACCCTGGAGGGAGAGATCTCGGGGACGGACACGCCGTTTGCGATTGCAAGCGGCGGGGGCTCCTTCACGCTCCCGCCGGGCGAGAGCCGCGACGTGACTGTCGAGTACGCACCGACGGAGGTGTCGAACCCGGACCAGGATACGCTGCTGGTTTCCCACAACGCGGACAATCAGGAGAGCCCGACAGAGGTGCCGCTCAGTGGAGAGGCGGAGGCGCCGAGCATTGCCGCTTCGGTAGCGCCCAGAGACACGACGG
>CAYULG010000407.1:0-2053 GCA_964445365.1 uncultured Salinivenus sp.
CGCGATTTTCTTCGAGGCCGGAGTAGGCTTTCTGTCGTTGCTTCGAAGCACTTTTCGTTTGAGGGGTGTCCGGCGATTAATCTTGAAAAGGCACATAGATGGCCTCGTTTACAGCGCAAACGCCCGAAGCTGCTCCGCCGCGTCGGCGATCCGCTGCGCGGCCTCGTCGATCTTCAACTCCAAACACACACGAAAGGAGTTCTTTCCTCCCACCGGAACTCCCCCTCGCCAAACGCGAACGAAGCCCCACGTCCTTCCCCGTTCTTCGCCGAAGGTCCTTGTTCCATGCTCACGGATGCCCCCGACTGGCTCCGAGAGATCGACCACACTGGTGACATTGGCATTCAGGTGACGGCCGCGTCGCTCGCCCAGCTCTTCGAACGGGCGGCTGTGGGCACCTTTCACGTCCTCACTGATCTATCTGCCGTAGAGGCCAAGGACGAAATGCAGATCACAGTCGAGGGGCGGGACCGGGAGGCGCTCATGGTGCGCTGGCTCTCGGAGCTCAACTACCACCACACGGTCGACGACCAGCTCTTCTGTGACTTTGCCGTCGAGTCGATTGCGGACCCCGGCGACGGGCTCACCCTCACAGGCACGGCGCGTGGGGAGCCCATCGATCCGGCGCGGCACACCGTCTACACCGAGATCAAGGCCATCACCTTTCACGGCATGGCAATCCGAGAATCGGACGACGGCTGGGCCGTGCAGGTAATTTTTGATATGTAGTCACCCATTGAGGATTGCCTCTTCCTCGCGTCTGAGCCTGGATTGAGTGCACTGCTTTTCGTCGGTGGGTGGACTGATGCGTGAAGCGTGATGCGTGAAACGGGTTGCTCTGCTGGACCTCACTAATCACGCATCACGCTGCCACAGCTTTTACGTGCTCGATGAGCGACGCGAAGATGTAGCGTCCGTCCGTGCCCTCGATCAATTCCTCGACGCAGCGCTCCGGGTGGGGCATGAGGCCGCAGACCGTGCCGGTCTCATTGACGATGCCGGCAATGTTGTCCACCGAGCCGTTGGGGTTGGCGTCGTCGGTCACCGTGCCGTCGGGCGTGCTGTAGCGGAAGAGAATGCGGTCGGTGGCCTCCAGGCGGCCAAGCACCTCGTCGTCCGCAAAGTAGCGGCCCTCGCCGTGAGCGACCGGAAACGTCACGACCTGTCCCGCCCGCAGCGCCCCCGTGAACGGCGTGTCGGAATTTTCCGTGCGGAGCGTCGTGGGCTTGCTCACGAAACGAAGCGACTCGTTGCGGAGGAGGGTGCCCGGCAACAACCCGACCTCGCACAGGATCTGAAAGCCGTTGCAGATGCCGAGCACGAGCCCGCCGTCTTCGGCGAACCGCACCACGTCCTGCATGATGGGCGAAAAGCGCGCGATGGCCCCGGACCGCAGGTAGTCCCCGTACGAGAAGCCACCGGGGATCACGACCACGTCCACGTCGCCCACGCTCTCCTCCTCGTGCCAGATAAAGCGGGCCTCCTGGCCCAGCACGTGCTCGGTGGCGTGGTAGGCGTCGTGGTCGCAGTTCGATCCCGGAAAGGTGACGATGCCGAATTGGACGGCCATGGGAGAAGCGGTTGCGTGAGAAAGAAAATGGAACCGTTGGTGCCCTCGCGGGGGGCCGCGTGCCACGGACCAATCGTTCCGCTTCGTCCGACGGCCGACAGCGGTCGGCGGTCCACCGTCGCACGACAACGCAGCACCGGAGAGCGCGTGTCAGGTACAATACCCGTCGTCGCCGCGATTGATCGCACGGGCCCCGATGCGCGGTTGCTCCTCTCCACCTTTTATTTGCACCGTGCGAATTGCCGCCGTTGTTCCGGAACCATCGCCCGCATCGGCGTCGTTTCCAGCTAGTCCGTGTGTTTGCTCAAACGACAGTTCAACGCGTCCATCCATGCGCATCGGTCACCTCGACTTTGACGAGCGGCCCCTCTTCCTCGCCCCGATGGAGGACGTGAGCGACCCCCCGTTCCGCATCCTCTGCAAGCGGCACGGGGCCGACATGATGTACACCGAGTTCGTCTCCTCGGCCGGGCTCCTTCGCGA
>CAYULG010000408.1:0-2051 GCA_964445365.1 uncultured Salinivenus sp.
CAGCGAGAGGAAAAAGAGCGACGCGGGCAGAATTTCGACCCAGTACATCCACTGCCACGCGTCGAACCCGAACCAGAACACCTCCGAGGCACTGCCCGCCGCTCCGGCAATGAAGTAGTTGCTCACGAAGGCCATGAAGAGGCCGATCACAATCATCAGTTGCTGGAGCGTGGCCAGGCTCCCGCGAATGCTCGGCGGGGCGATCTCACTGATGTAGGCCGGGGCCAGAATGCTCGCCGCGCCTACGGCCAGGCCACCCGTGATCCGGAAGAACACGAACTCCGGCGAGCTGCCCGAGATGCCCGAGCCCCAGGCGCTGACGATAAACGCCAGGGCGGTGAGGATCATGACGGGCCGGCGCCCCCACTTGTCCGCCAGGTTGCCCGCGAAGAAGGCCCCCGCGGCGCACCCCAGCAGCATAGAGGCCACATTGAAGCCGGTGCCCACCTCGTCGGACCCAAACTCGGCCTGCAGCGCGTCGACGGTCCCGTTGATGACGCCGCTGTCGAAGCCGAACAGGAAGCCCCCCAGCGCAGCGACGATCGAGAGAAAGAGAATCTTGCCGACGTTGTCGTCGGCCAGCTCGCTAATGCTCGTCTCGGTGTCCGGGTCGTCTTGTGGATTGGCCACGGGAGTGTGGGAGTGAGTGAAAAGGACGATGGGCTGAGAGGCGGCGCCCAAATCGCAGATCCATCCGGCCTCAGCGTTCCAAAACGGCGCCCCTCATGATGAGCGGGAGGCGACGGAAACGCAAGCCCCGCGAGGTCCCGATTCCCGTTTGATTACGAATCGGACGGGAGGAGGGGCGTGGAATCGGGAGGCCCACTTACTGCGGAGGAAGCATCGGGAAGATGCGGCGGAGTTCTGTCGTTGACGGCTGGTGCCCGTACTCCGTCACTTCAAAGGCTTCCGCGGCCCCTACCTGCTGGGCGCGCTGGGGGCCGTACCATTCTTCGAGGGTGGCCCGTACGTCCTGGTCGACGGAGGCGCGGTTGCGGACGCGCTGGCCCAGCCAATCGCGCCGCGCCCGTTCCGTCTCGGGCACCTCGTTGAGGTAATTGCCCACCCAGGGTAGCCACTCGTACATCTGGGAGACGTGGGCGTCGAGCGCATCGATTTTCTGGGCCATCACCGTGTCGATGGGGACGGCCACGTCCGGCTCGAAGGGCGTCGGCTTCGTGAAGCGGTCCTCCATGTAGAGGAAGACGGGATTGCCGTCGGTCGGCTCCACCCGGGAGACCACGTTGGGTACCTGTACCATGTACGCCGCGTCCTGGACCACACGCCCGGCATTTCTGTGGTCGGGGTGGTAGTCGTATGGGCGCAGGCCAATCACGACATCGGCGTTCCACTCGCGGATCAGACGAATCACGTCCCGCCGTACGTCGAGGGTGGGCATCAGCTCCGCGTCGTGGTAGTCGAGCACCTCGTAGGCGTCGATGCCGAGGCGCTCGCCCGCTTCCTTCGCCTCCGCGCGCCGCCGTTGGGCAAGGGCGCCCCCGCCCTGGTCGTGGTGCCCGGCGTCTCCGTTGGTGAGGGAGACGAACTTCACCTTGTGTCCGGCCTTAGCGAGACGGGCCGCCGTGCCGCCCATCTTGTACTCCCCGTCGTCGGGGTGGGCGAAGATGGCGAGGACGCGGACACTGTCTTCGGGGATCTGCTGGGCGTGGAGGGGGGCGACCGGTAAGAGAAGGCCCAGAAGAACGGCGAACAAAGTCCGGAAGGCGGAACGGAGCATCGACGGACATCGGGGAAAATTTGGGAGGCACGGGACCGCTATGATATCGAGGCCGTCCGGCAAAAGTCAACGAAGCGGTTTGTTCGATAGGGCTATCGCGTCTGTCAAACGACCCTCTCTGTTCGGTACTGTGGTAGGTTCCGGTCGCCGAACGGATTCCGAAAGCCTTCGGAACGGCGAACCGGACCTACTTGGCGCCTGAGCATCCTGAATTCGGTGGATTTTCGGGTTTGACCGCTCCGATGTTTCCTTACAAGTAGGGAAAACGTACTCTCGTCAACAGATGCGATAGCCCTGGTTTGTTCGACGGCAC
>CAYULG010000409.1:0-2050 GCA_964445365.1 uncultured Salinivenus sp.
GGGCCATCGTGCCGTCCTCGTCCATAATCTCGACGAGGGCGCCGGCGGGCTCGAAATTGGCAAGGCGCGCCAGGTCCACGGCCGCCTCGGTGTGACCGGCGCGGCGCAGCACCCCGCCGCTGCGAGCCCGGAGCGGGAAGACGTGCCCGGGGCGGGCAAAGTCATGGGGCGACACGTCGGGGTCGGCCAGGGCACGGATGGTTTTGGCGCGGTCCGCCGCCGAGATGCCGGTGCTGGTGCCCTCCTTGTAGTCGACTGAGACGGTGAAAGGGGTGCTGTAGAGGGCCGAGTTCGACTGCACCATGAGGTCGAGGTCGAGGGCCTCGGTGCGCTCGGGCGTGAGGGCCGTGCAGAGAAGCCCACGCCCCTGCTTCGTCATAAAGTTGACGAGGTCGGGCGTCATCGCCTCCGCCGCCCCGATAAAGTCGCCTTCGTTCTCGCGGTCTTCGTCGTCGACCACGATGACGAGCCCCCCGTCGCGGATGGCCCCAATGGCATCCTCGATGGGATCGAACGTCGCCTCCGGGGCCCTCGGGTCGCTCATGGGAGGAAGTCGCTGGTGATCAGGTGATCAGACGGCGCCGTGGATCGGGAGATCGCTGGGGGACAGGGCGATCAATCAGTTGTCGCTGCTTTCCTTGCTGGCAATGGCGTCCTTGTCGAAGCGCAGGTTGGTGCCCTTGCTGTTGACCTGCGCCAGCACGCTGTCGTCGTCGATGCGCTGGACGGTGCCGTGGACGCCGCCGACGGTCACGATCTTGTCGCCTTGCTCCAAACTGTCAACCATTTCCTCGTGCTCTTCCTCGCGCTTCTGCTGGGGCCGGTAGATGAAGAAGTAGAAGACCAGACCGATGAGGACGAGGGGCAGCAGCAGGCCGAACAGGCCGCCCGATCCGTCGCCGGACTGGCCGACGAGGAGCACGGGCGAAAGCGCGAGGACAGACGGGAAGAGCATGGTCACAGTCCAGAATGCGACGGAGCAATCGACGAGCGCGGCGGGGGATGCCCGCTTCAATCCGGCAGCTATACGCAAGGGGAAACGGGGCGTTCGCGGCAGAGGCGCAGATCCGCGAAAAAAGCAAAAGAAAAAGGGCAAGCGACCCGCAGCGCGCCGCTGCGACCTCCTACCGCTGCTGCCTTCCGGCCCTGACGGGGTTCAGAGGGAGCTGGCCGTGCGGGACTTGCCCTTGATCGGTGCGAGGCAGTGCCTCGCGCAATGCTGGACCGTAGTAAACCTGACGACATTTTCGCAGGTTCCCGGTGCCATTGTACCTTTGCGGTGCTTTCACGCCCGGATCGCAGCCGGACGGGGGAGAGTGGCGCCCCTCCCTTCTTCGACCGATCTACCGGGAGGAAGGGACGGCGAGACGGGAAAGAACGGCGACCCCTCCGTTCTCCTGTGCCTCCGTGCGTCCCTGCGGATCGGCTACACCGAACAACGGGGGCTTCCGCGCTCGTTCACCACGGGAATTACCGGTTCCACTGGACGATGTCGTCGATGGGCTTCTTGTCGATGTTGGGAACGGTGATGTCCTCGGCCGGGTAGCCCACGGGGAAGAGGATGTAGGGCCGCTCGTTGTCGGGCCGCTCCAGGATGTCGTTCAGGAAGTTCATGGGCGCGGGCGTGTGGGTGAGCGTGGCGAGGCCCATGTGGTGGAGGGCCGTGATGAAAAGGCCGCAGGCGATGCCGACGCTTTCCTGGACGTAGTAGTTTTTCTGCTTCTCCCCGTCCTCGTCGACGCCGTAGTGCTCGGCAAAGCAGACCACGATCCAGGGAGCCGTCGTGAGGTAGGGCTTGCGCCAGTCGGTGCCCAGCGGGGCGAGGGCCTCCTCCCACTCTTCGGTCACCCGATTTTCGTAAAATTCCTTTTCCTCCTCCTCGGCCGCTTCACGAATTTCCTGCTTAAGGGTGGGATCGTCCACCGCCACGAACTGCCAGGGCTGCCGGTTGGCGCCGCTGGGTGCCGTGCCGGCCGTGCGGATGGCGTCGGCGATGAGGTCGCGGGGCACGGGCCGGTCCGAGAACTCGCGCACCGAGCGGCGCTGGGCC
>CAYULG010000410.1:0-2049 GCA_964445365.1 uncultured Salinivenus sp.
TGGCAGGTGGGTCGGGAGCTGGCCGACCACATGGCCATCGCCATCCGCCAGAGCCAGCTGCTGGAGGAAGTGCAGAAGCAGCGCGAGCGGCTGGAGGAGCGGGTGCAGGAGCGCACCGAGGAGCTGGAGTCGTTCACCTACTCGGTGTCCCACGACCTGCGCACGCCCCTTCGCGCCATCGACGGCTACACGCAGATCCTGAAGGAGGAACACGCCGATCAGCTCAACGAGGAGGGCCGGGACCTTCTCGACGTCGTCTACGAGAGCGCCCAGACGATGGGCGCCCTCATCGACGACCTGCTCACCCTCTCCCGCCTCGGCCGCCGCGAGATGCACCGCGTGTCGATTGACGTGGAGGCCCTCGTCCAAGAGGCCTGCGACGAGCTGAAGCGGGCCCATCCGGACCGGGCCGAGGACGTAACGTTCGAATGCCGGGAGCTACCAACGGCATTCGGGGACCGATCCATGATCCGTCAGGTGCTCACCAACCTTCTGTCCAATGCGCTCAAGTTTGCGCGGGAGGAGGACCCACCCCGCATCGAGGTGACCGCCGAGGACCGGGGCGACGAGATCGTGTACGCCGTCCGCGACAACGGTGTGGGCTTCAGCATGGAGTACGCCGACAAGCTGTTCGGCGTCTTCGAGCGCCTACACGACGATTTCGAGGGCACCGGCGTGGGGCTCGCCGTCGTGGAGCGCATCGTGCGCCGCCACGGGGGGGAGGTGTGGGGCGAGGGCGCCGAGGGGGAAGGCGCGACCATCTTCTTCACCCTGCCCACCCCCGGCGCAGCCTCGGACTGATCTCGGTCCTGTGCTTTTCTCCCATCCGTTCGGTTTTCGATGTGGAGCCTGATCGCCTTTACCCTCGTGCCGCTGGCGGCCCTCCTCGGGAGCGCCGTCTTTACGCTTGCGATGGCGTACCGACTGCGCGACTGGCGGCCCGTGTTGTTCGTCGTGGTGCTGCTCGTGATGGCCGTCCACCAGGGCAACGAAATTCTGGTCTTCCTCGACCAGGGAGCGGGCGCCGCCCTGTCGGGCTTCGGCGAGTACCCCGAGACGACCGCCAACCTGCTCGCGAGCCTCGCCACGGTGCTCCTGCTCCGGTTCGTGGACCAGGAGCGCGACCTGGCCGAGCGGCTGGAGGAGCGGGTGCAGGAGCGCACCGAGGAGTTGGAGTCGTTCACCTACTCGGTGTCCCACGACCTGCGGACGCCGCTGCGCGCCATCGACGGCTACGCTCAGCTTCTGCAAAAAAACCACGCCGATCAGCTGGACGAGGAGGGGTGGCGCCTGCTCCGCCTCGTCTACGAGAACACCCAGCGGATGGGCGCCCTCATCGACGACTTGCTCACCCTCTCCCGCCTCGGCCGCCGCGAGCTGGACTGGGAGCCCCTTGACGGGGAGGCCCTCGCCCGCGAGGCCGTCGACGAGGTCTGCCAGGTCCACCCGGCCCGCTGCGACGAGACGTCAATCGAGGTCCAGTCCCTCCCGGAGGCCGTGGGGGACCGGTCGATGATTCGTCACGTGCTCACCAATCTGTTGGCCAATGCGCTGAAGTTCACGAAGAACGAAGAGGCGCCCCGTATCGTCGTCGGCGTCGAACACACGGATCGTGGGCGGGCGGTCTTCGTGCGCGACAACGGCGTCGGCTTTGAGCCGGACTACGCCGACAAGCTGTTCGGCGTCTTCGAACGCCTGCACAACGATTTTGAGGGCACCGGGGTGGGACTGGCCATCGTCGAACGCATCATTCGTCGCCACGACGGCCGGGTGTGGGCCGAGGGCGAGCCGGGCGCGGGCGCCACCATCTACTTCACCCTTCCGACATCGACTTCCACCGACAATGAATAGCACGACTGCGATTGAGCCGGTTGACCTCCTCCTGATCGAGGACCAGCCGTCCGACGCGGAGCTCGCCCTGCGGGCCCTGCGGAATCTGGACCTCGGCAAGCGTCTGCAGCTCGTGGAGGACGGAGCCGAGGCGCTTGACTTTATCTTCGGCCGGGCCGACTACGCCGAGCGCAGTGTCGACGACGCCCCGGGCCTCAT
>CAYULG010000411.1:0-2039 GCA_964445365.1 uncultured Salinivenus sp.
GCGAGGCCGTGCTCCACGCCCGGCGTGTTGCCGGCGGCGGCCGAGGCCCACGTCCAGTAGCTGGTCACGAACGGCCAGATGCCGGCGTTGTGGTACGGCGGAATGTCGGGAATATAGGGCCAAAAACTGGCCGCGCCGAATTCGACGACCGGATGGTTTCGGGCCACCCGCGCGGCCCGCTCATCGTCGGTCACCCCGGAAAGGATGGCGAGCGCCTGCCCCAATGCCTCGGCACGCGGGGTCTGCGCGAGGGCCGTCCGCCCGTAGCGGTAGCCCGCGTAGCGCCCGTCCTCGGGGCGCCAGAGGTGCTCGTTGATTCCCCGCTTCACGCGGCGGGCCACGTGCGCCCATTCGCCGGAGAACGTGCCCAGCTCGCGGGCCATCCGTGCGAGGATGCGGTAGGTGCGGTAGTGCACCACGTTCGTACTGAGGACCTGCGACCGGTAGATGTCGGCCGGCTCCATCCAGTCGGGATACGACTGCTCGCGCCAGTCCATGAACGAGGACTCCCCGTAGAAGAGGCCGGTCGTGGAGTCGAACGCCGTTTTGAGGTCGGCCTCGGCGGAGCGGCGGATCACGTCGTAGCTCCGTTCGAGCCAGTCCTCGTCGCCGGTCGTCGTGTAGACCTCCCACGCCGCCAGCGCCCACGTCATGCGGTCGGTGGAGACGGGCCAGGCCCCGCCCGTGCCGGTGTCCTGAAGGATGCGCCCGTCTTCGGTCACCTTGTGCATCAGACTCGTCTTCGCGCTCTCCGGGTCGACGAGGGCAAGGCTGAGCAGAATGCTGTAGCTCACGTCCCGCGTCCAGACGCCCGTCCACTTTTTTCCGGCCATGAAGGCCCCGTCGTCCCGAATGTCCTGCTTGACTTCTTCGAGGGAGAGATTGTACAGGGCGTCGACGAGCCGCTGGTCGGACCGGTACGAGGGATATTCGGACACGTCCCGGGAACGCGACCATACCGCCCGACCGGCCTCGGTGAGCGGGCGCACGTCGCGCGGTTCAAAGGCAATGGTGGTGCGGTACACCCCGTCGTCGTCCGGATCGGTGAGGCGGAGGGCGTCGTTGTCCTCGAGATCGGCGGGGTCCCACGACAACGGCCCCGCGTCGCCGAGCACGTAGACGCCCTCAAAGGCCTCCTCCGCGATGGGCTCCCCCACCGGCGGGTCGTACCGGCCCTCCTTCCGAAAGCTGCGCAGCACCGGGCGCAGGTCCACCCGGAAGACGACCTCGACCGCGTCCCCGTCGCCCCGCCGGGAAACGGTCGTGGGCTGGGGACTCCCCTCGTCCCGCCGTTCGCCGAAGACATAGACGGGCGTTCGGTAGCGGCCGCCCACCGGATCAACCCGGAGGCGCCGGTCGTCGCCGGGACGCCGCTCGTTGTCGCGCTGGTTGAGGCTAAACTTGAAGTTGATCGCGAGCGTCTCCCGCTGGTAGTTCGACGTCAGGCGGGTGCGAGAGGGAGCCTCCGCCCGAAAGCGACCCTGCACGACGCTGGTGTCGGTGACGGTATACGCGTCGCCTTCGTAGAGAACCTGCGAGTGCGCGGCATCAGGCGACAACATAACGAGCAGGAAACTACTCAGCAGAAGCAGGCGGAGCGTGGACGGCATACGATAACTTTTGGGCCCCGAACGAAAATTCGAACACGTCCTCAACCTAAGGAAACGGACCTCCGTCGCCAACTCGCTCCATTCCCTTTGCTTTGGACCGACCACGAACATCTTCTATTTGCACCAACTTTTCCCACATACCTCCACCGTAACCCTTTGCCCATTATCGGTCCCCCCATCTTCCACGGAGAAGTCACGGCACAATCCGTGTGCGGCAAGGTACAGGCGAACGGTTTTCGTCACGACTCCCGAACCGCGTCGCCCCCCTCGCATGTCGCCCCCCACGTTCCGCCTCTACAACACGCTGACGCACGAGACCGAACCGGTCGAGCCGATCGAGGAGGAGCACCTCCGCTTCTACAGCTGCGGGCCCACGGTGTACATGTACGCACATATCGGCAACTTTCGCTCCTTCCTCACGGCCGACCT
>CAYULG010000412.1:0-2038 GCA_964445365.1 uncultured Salinivenus sp.
CGAAAACGAGAGCCGCTCTTCGGCGCCGTCGAACGCGGCCGGATGTACCTCAGTGGGTTCGGCAAGATCGTCGTCGACGAATGGCAGCGGACCGGAGAACTCCGGGATGAGGTTTCCCTGGACGCATTTATCGTAATGCCGGATCACGTCCATGGCCTTCTCTGGATCTGCCACTCCGACGATGACCCGGAGGAGGAGGCAGATGTGAAGTCCAGAGACGAAGGAGGAAGATCGGAAAGGAAGGGTCGCGAGACGTGCCAGTCTCGGAAAGAAAATCGCGAGATGCCCGCTGGGAAGGACGGTCGCGAGATGCATCTCGCGACCTCTTCAGAGTTGCCCCCCGGGCTCGAAAAACGAAGAGCCGGTACCCTCTCCACCATCATCGGCTGCTTCAAAGCCACCGTAACCCGCCGCATCAACGAGAAACGAAACACACCGGGCGAGACGGTCTGGCAGTCCAGCTTCCACGACCACATCGTGCGTAATCATGCAGAGCTTCGCAGAATCCGCCACTACATCCGTTCCAATTCCCAGCGGTGGCATCAGTCGGAGTAGGACGAGCCGGAGAGATGTTCATCCAGAATGTCGTCGATCCTCCGGAGATAGGTGCCCACTGAACCAACGCCCCCGTCCACCCCGGATCTCCAGAAACTGAGCCCGACTCCGTCGCCTCAGATCTAAATGAAGCAACCGTGATGGCGGGAGTGTATGCGTGCCTTGAGCAATCGTACGCAGGATGCGAGGTGCCGAAAGGGAGTGTAAGACGTTGCCCAAAACAGAAAGTCGAGAGGACAGAACCGATCTCTTATGGCCGATCCGGACAAGCCGCCTCCGCACTCCTATCACCACACGCAAGTCGCCTATCCGATTCTGTTTGTGATGGTCGGGGCAGTAGTATGCGTGTTTCCTCTCACTTGGATGACGGGATCGCAGACTGCGTTTTGGATCGAACTCGCCGGGTTCATCCTCTCGGGGATTTTGTTCGGAAGTTTGACGGTCCAGGTGGATCACGGGACGCTGGTCTGGTACTTCGGACCCGGGATCATGAAGGGTGAGATCGATTTGCGCGAAATTCGGAGCGTACGCATTGTCGAAAACCCCATTTCTCTCCGATGGGGGAGCCGAGCAATGGGGCGGGGTCGTTCATTTCACGCTGCAGGAGCCCAAGCCGTCGAGATTGAAACGAGAGACGGGCGTGTCGTCCGGCTGGGGAACGGCGACTCATCACGTCTCGCCCGTATTCTCCGGCGTGGACCCGTTCTAAACGTGAAAGACGAAGCCCCCGAAGACAGGTCGCGGTCGGCGAAAAAGTAGTGCCACCGTGGAAGTCCCAATCCGAAAGCAGCCACTCCCTTCTTGAAAGAGATCGGGGATCCAGCCGCATCCCCCGTGGACGGAAGCACTGAGGGGTACGAACGCACCGACGCCATAGTGGCGCTTTCCGCCTATCCTCCTCCGAGATGCTCTGAGAGGAAGTTGTCAATCGTCCGAAGATACGTCTCCGCCGACACGAGAAAGCCGTCGTTGTGCCCGCCCTTGATCGCCAGAAATTGCTTCGGCTCCGCGGCCGCCTCGTAGACTTGCCGCCCGAGTTTGAACGGCACGACGCGGTCCTCGCGGCTGTGGATGTGGAGCGTCGGCGCGTCGATCTCAGCCACCCGCGATTCGTTGTCGAATTGGTTCGTAGCGAGGGCCCGCACCGGCAAAAACGAGTAGTGGTGAGCGCCGATGTCGGGTACGTTGGTGAACACCGACTCCAGGATAACAGCGCCGGGCGATTGTCGCTGGGCGAGCCACGTCGCCGGCCCGCCGCCCATTGATCGCCCAAAAATGACGATGTCTTCTGGTGGAATCCCACGCGTCTCCGTGAGGTGTCGCCAGCAGGCCTCGGCATCCCGGTAAATGCCCTCCTCCGACGGTGAGCCGGTGCTCTGCCCGTACCCCCGATAGTCGACAATGAGCACGTTGAGGCCGAGCCGACGAAACTGCTGCACGCTCTCCAGCCGGCCCGAGATGTTGCCGGCGTTGCCGTGGAAAA
>CAYULG010000413.1:0-2037 GCA_964445365.1 uncultured Salinivenus sp.
CAAAGGCCATCGGGCGCCCCCTGCGCTGGGACGACAGCCTCTTCGGGTACGACGTAGACGACGAGGAGCGACGCGATCTCTCCTTTGATGACACGGACAGCGCCCCCTACGCGCCCCTTGCGGCCGTGGTGGAGGAAACGTTCGCCTGGGGCAACGACCAGTCGCCCGAGATCCCGTGGGAGGACACCATCATTTACGAGGCCCACGTGAAGGGCATGACGCAGAAGCACCCCGACGTGCCGGCCTCGGAGCAGGGCACCTACCTTGGGATGGCCGCCGAGCCGGTCATCGATCACCTTAAGAAGCTGGGGGTGACGACCGTGCAGCTGCTGCCGGTGCACGCGAAGATGCACCGCCGCGAGCTGCTGGACAAGGGGCTCCGCGAGTATTGGGGCTACAACACGCTGTCCTACTTTGCGCCGGAGCCCGAGTATGCCTCGAACGGGCCCACGTCCGCCGTGCGCGACTTCAAGATGATGGTGCGTGCCCTGCACGACGCGGGGCTGGAGGTCATCATCGACGTGGTGTACAATCACACCTGCGAGGGCAGCCACCTGGGCCCCACGCTTTCGTGGCGGGGCGTTGACAACCGCACCTACTACAAGCTCAACCCCGACGACGACCGCTACTACATGGACTACACGGGGACAGGAAACACCCTTGACCCCGGGGACTCGTACGTCCTGCAGATGATCATGGACAGCCTGCGGTACTGGGTCACGGAGATGCACGTGGACGGCTTTCGGTTCGATCTCGCCTCGGCCCTCGCCCGAGAGCTGTACGACGTGGACATGCTGGGGTCCTTCTTCAAGGTCGTCCAGCAGGACCCCGTTCTGAGTCAGGTCAAGCTCATCGCCGAGCCGTGGGACGTGGGGCCGGGCGGGTATCAGGTGGGGTCCTTCCCGTGGCAGTGGGCCGAGTGGAATGGCCGGTACCGCGATGCCATCCGCCGCTTCTGGCGGGGCGACAGTGGGCTGACCGGCGAAGTGGCCACCCGCACCGCCGGCTCCAGCGATCTTTACGAGCGCTCCGGGCGGCGCCCCTTCGCGTCCATTAACTTTGTGACCGCTCACGACGGCTTCACCCTCCAGGACCTCGTCAGCTACGAGGAAAAACACAACGAGGAAAACCTGGAGGGGAACGAGGACGGCCACGACGCCAACCATTCGACCAACTGTGGGGTGGAAGGGCCGACCGACGATCCCCAGGTCATCGAGTGTCGAGAGCGCCGCAAGCGCAGCCTCATGGCGACGCTCTTGCTCTCCCAGGGCGTGCCCATGATTCTGGGCGGCGACGAGCTCTCCCACACGCGCCGCGGCAACAACAATCCCTACTGTCAAGACAACGAGATTACCTGGTACGACTGGGACCTCGACGAGCGGGAGGAGCAATTCCTCCAGTTTGTGCAGACGCTCACGAATTTCCGGAAGGAGCACCCAAGCTTTCGGCGGCGACACTTTCTGGCCCCGGCGGGCGAGGAGGGCGGGACCGGAGACGTCCTGTGGTGGCACCCGGAGGGCCGCGAGATGACGGAGGGCGACTGGCACGACGACGGCCTCCGCGCCTTCGGCTACCTGCTGCGGGGGTTGGACCTGGAGCCGGACCAGGAGGGCCGGCCCCGTCGCGACGACTCGTTCCTCGTGCTCATGAATCAGGGCGAGGACCCGGTTCCGTTTGAACTCCCGGAGGAGACCAACGAGCTCGAGGATGTGAGCTGCGCGGCGTGGCACGTCGTGCCTGAATTGGCTGAGGGGCAGGAAGCGACGACCGGCCCGCTGGACCCGGGCGGGGTCTTCACCCTGCGCCCGCATCGCCTGCTGGCGCTGAAGGCCGAGCGGTAGGTGTGTCGAGGGAGATGTGCACGTCCACCCCATCCATGCTTTTTGGTTATCGACCTGATCTGTTGCGGGTTAGAAACTCTCCGCACGTGATCGGCCGCAAACAGGACTCTGCGCATGATCGGGGCTTCCGGTATGTCCCATGGTTTGGCGTCCTCGCAGGTTGTCCGCTCTTTGCAGGTCGCGAGACGCATCTTCC
>CAYULG010000414.1:0-2033 GCA_964445365.1 uncultured Salinivenus sp.
CTCCGTCCCCTCCAGCGGATCGCCCCCGTATTCGCCGGGCGCGAAGGTCGGCTCTTCCTCTCCAGGGGACGGCTCCGTGAACATCGAGCAGGCCGGCGCCATCAGCAGGGTAGCAATGGTAGTCGCTGCGAGAAGAGCAAGGAGAACACGTTGCATGGCGGTGGCAATCGGGGAGTGAGGATCAAGCGAAACCGGTGCTCGGCCTTACGGAGAGAGCGCCTTGTCAAGGGAGTGCGTCGAGAGGTCGGGAAAGTCGGGCACCGAGTCCGGCAGGGCGGGCCAAAGGGGCTCGGCCTCCATTCCCTCCAAGTCGAAGCGGAAGGGCACGTAGCGGGCCCCTTCTCCCCGGTGCACGTCCCGCCGAAAAATGAACGACGAGCCGTCGTCTCCCCAACGCGGATTGTCGCCGCCCATCTCCGTAATCCGGCGAACCGCCTCTCCGTTTTTCTTCATCAAAAAGAGCTGATCGGCATTTTGCACCTCGCGGCTCTGGACAATGCGTTCACTGGTCGGGCTGGGAGTTGGCGGTTCCACGTACCGGAGCGAGTCCTTGGGGAAAGACGTGATCCAGTGCCACGTGCTATCGGCAAAGCTGTAGCGGATAAAATTTCCACTCGGCGGCTCGTCATCCGCGGTGTATTTGCGGGCAATGACATACGAATCGGAATTGCCAAGAAACGCGGCCTGCATGTATTCGAGAAGGGGGCCAGTGGTAGTGCTATCCTGTGTGTCAATAATATAGACTCCCCGAGGTAACGGCTGCTGGTAGGCTTCCTGGGCCACTGAGACAAGGAGGCGATGGCCTTCCTCGAACCAGTTGGGATTGCTGACTACAGGAAAAGAAAGCCGCTGATTGTCTTTGCCCGTCCACTGCGTCGCTACCAAAGTTTCCAAGTCAATCGTATAGACGTAGAAGTCAATTCCGGTCGCTACAGTTACAGAAACGCGATCCCCATCCGGATGCCAGTCCGCACCCAAAATGTTGACGCCGATGAGACGGGGATTCGTCCCGTCCCGATCAACGATCCAGAGTTGATTGCGCGGGTCGGAGGGCTCGCCGGGCGTGCGCTTGCGCACCAGGGTGTAGCGATCCCCGCTCGGGCTCGGCTTAACGTTCGAGAGGTACTCGGTCCCCTCCAGCGGATCGCCCCCGTACTCGCCGGGTGCAAAGGTCGGCTCCTCGGTCGGCGGCTCGGTGGGACCGCTGCAAGAAAGGGCCACCAGGAGAGTTGCGAGGAGAGCAAGGCCAAACGTCGAGAACAGGCGATCCATCGGTCAAAATCAAAAGTAGGGTAAAAGAGAGGGCGTGTGGGCCGTCGTTGGCTCTCGGGTAGGGCGGCCTTGTCCAGCGATTGCGTCGAGAGGTCGGGAAAGTCGGGCAGGGAGTCGCCGCCGGACTCGCCAGGGGCAAAGGTCGGCCCGTCCTCTTCGGGTGGGGGCGGTAGGCGTCGAGCAGGTCGCGCCGATCACCACAGCACCGACGACGGTGCCTGCGAGGAGAAAAAGGGCAAAGTGTTATATAGCAAAACCGAACATTGAAAAATGCGAGCTGAATCGAACTGGACTCAAAAGACGACCTCGGCTGTCAGGATGATGCTCCGGTTTTGGGCAGAGAACCGAACGCCGGATACATCGGACAATCCAAGGCCGAGCCGGCCATCGACGACCACAGTGACCGACCCAACGTCCACGTCCCCCTCCAATCCCGAACCCCAGATTGATGGCATTTCCGCCTAGGTCCTCTTCAACGTCTATATCCTCGATCCGTCCCCCGAGGCGTATATTCGCCCCTGTGTTAACACTGAAGCCAAATGTTGGTACAGCGAGCGCGTGAGGCTCGACCGACCCAACCGCTGGCAGATCGACCTGCGACAGTGTTGGTATGTTGACATAGTCGATCTTAATCGTGACGCTTCCCGATTCGATGTCCCTACCGTCGTTCCGCACGGAGAATGAGGAAACTCGCGCCGGTCAAAATACGAGCCCGAGGGCCACCGACAGGCCCCGAAGTCGGATGGTGGAGGGCGAGTCAT
>CAYULG010000415.1:0-2020 GCA_964445365.1 uncultured Salinivenus sp.
CACGGAGGCGGAACCGCTGGCCGCCGAGCTGGAACGGCTCAACGAGGAACGCCGCTCCATCGACGACGCGACCGAGGACGCCGCCCTCGAAAAAGCCGAACGGCAGATCACCGCCCGTAGCCCCCACGCCCTCGTCCTCTACGACGAAGATTGGCACCTCGGCGTCATCGGCATCGTGGCCAGTAGCATCGTCGAGCGCTTCCACAAGCCCACCATTATGCTCACCCACAACGGCGATGAGGTCAAGGGCTCGGCCCGCTCGATCGAAGGCATTAACATTTACGACGCGCTCATGGACTGTGGGGACGTGCTCACGCAGTTTGGCGGGCACGACCACGCAGCGGGCATGTCGCTGCCAACCGAAAACGTCGAGGCCTTCCGCGACCGCTTCGACGCCGCCGTCGGGGAGCGCGTGACGCCCGAGCTGCTGACGCCGTCGATCAAGGTCGACGCCGAAATCGACCTTGAGGTCATCGGGGACATCGGCGACCGCTTCTGGGCCGTGCTCAAACAGTTTGGTCCCTTCGGCCCGGCCAACGCTACGCCCGTCTTCCACGCCACGGACCTGACGGTGGCCGGCTCGCCCCGCACCGTGGGCAGCGACGGAAGCCACCTGAAGTTTGAGGTCCGTCCCCGAACCGCCGAGGCCGACCGTCCGCCGGTCTACGATGTCATCGGCTTCGGCATGGGCGAGAAGCTGTCCGTGCTCGAAGAAAGCCAGGAGGAGGGCAAACCCTTCGAACTCCTCTTTTCCCTGGAAGAGAACACGTGGAATGGAGAAACCAATCTCCAGTTCAAGGCCCGCGATTTACGGTTAGAAGAGGACTGACCTTTACGGAATTGCTGTCTTCTCTGCTCCGCCGCTGTTTGCAAACGGACGAGCGTTGGTACGTTGAACGTTGGAAGGTTGAACGTTGGTACGGTGGGTCGGATGCGTCTTCGGGCGTCGGAGCACGCGTGAGTCTAATGCCTTTTCGGGTGCGATCTGGAGGCCCAAATGGCTTTTCTGACCGATACGTGTAGGGTCTGTTCGCTCTCGCTCGACATCCGCTGTTTCTACCTTTTGACGCCCCGCTTCAAATGCCAGACGCTCGCGTCCGTGTCGTTGACGTGTACCCGTACCGCGACCAATCGGTGAATCCGGAATTTCTGCTTCTGCGCCGCGCCCCGGAAACCACCTACGCGGGACAGTGGCGCATGGTGGGTGGGAAGATTGAAGCGGACGAGACTGCTTGGGAAGCGGGCCTGCGGGAAGTGGAGGAGGAAACGGGACACACGCCCTCCCCCTTCTGGGCATTGCCCTCGGTGAACACCTTCTACGAGTGGAAGGAGGACCGGATCAACCTTACCCCGGCCTTCGCCGCCGCCCTGCCCAGCGACCCAACCCTCGACGACGAGCACGACGCCTTCGCGTGGCTCCCCGCCCGGGAGGCCGCCGAGCGCCTGAACTGGCCCGAGCAGAAGCGCCTCCTCCGCCTTGCCGACCGCGTGCTCCGCGATGGCATTCCGCCGAGCCTGATCGTTGACCGGTAACCGGTAGCCCGACGGCCGAACGCCGCGATCACTCATCCGGGTGCACGGCCTGCTCCACGGGCGTATCTCCCCCGTAGAGTTCAATCGTGCGGCCGACGGTGGCATCGTCGTCCAGGCACGCCAGGACGGCAGTTGCGACGTCGGCCCGTGGAATATCGGGCCCGCCCCCGGCGGGATCGAACGCGGCGGTGACGCGGCCCGTGCCCGCCTCGTCGGTCAGGCTCGTGGGCCGGAGGATCGTGGCGTCGAGCGACGAGCGCTTGAGATCGTCGTCCGCGCAGCGCTTGGCCACGAGGTACGGGCGCATCGGCTCGTAGCCGGCGTTCGGGTCGGCGGCCCCGCGCGAACTGATCATGACGTAGCGGTCGATGCCGCGCTCTTCGCAGGCGGCGATCGTGCGCCGGGCGCCCCAGAGATCCACCATGAGCGTCTTGTCCCAGCCGGTGCCGCCGCCGGACCCGGCCGTAAACACCACCGCGTCGGCCCC
>CAYULG010000416.1:0-2010 GCA_964445365.1 uncultured Salinivenus sp.
ACCATGACCTCACGCTCACCCTTTCGGACGACGCGAAGGACTGGCTCGCCGAGCGCGGCTACGACCCGGCCTTCGGCGCCCGCCCGCTGAAGCGCATGATGCAGCGGCACGTGTCGAACGGCCTGTCCGAGGCCTTGCTCGACGGCCGCATCGATGACGGCGACCACGTTCGCATCGAACTGTCGGAGGATGGGGAGGGCCTGACGTTCGAGGCCGAGACGCCGGCTGTCGACGCGGCCGAGCCGAGTGGCAACGGGACTGCGACGGTCGGCGCGTAGGACAAATGCGGAATTTGGAGTGAGGGGTTTCGAATGTGGTCCTTCAAGCGCCCTCGTCTCTCCGCCGAAAGTCGGAGCGACAGCGCCGTGTGCATGTGCAGTCCGGCCTGCAGTCCTTTTTCTTATCGTCGGGGAGAATGCGAATGTCTGGATCGCCTGTAACTGTTGGGCCGTCGGAGAGGACGAACGGGTGGTGATCTTTTCAGGGGTAGTGTAAAAATGGAACGACCTGAACGGGCACAGAGGAACGTGCGTGCCGATGTGGAGGCGGGGAGGCAGATTCAGTCTGGATGGCACACTTTTTGATGACCTTAAAGAACACCGCATTCAACAAACAAAATCGTTTGCGTCACCCGCACCTGAGCACATCCTGCTCCAACTGAAATTGTACTGCCATGCCCGCTTCTCTAATTGTTGCGTCGATCCTCGTCGCCGGCTGGAACCTGACTGTGACCGCCGTCGCCTTGCTTAGCGGCAGGCGGCTCTTTGCGTCGGGGGCGCAGCGCACCCGAGAAATGAACCAATCACTCCATCGCGTTCGGGCCGAGGTGGGAAAGCCGGAGATTGACGCTCGAACCGACGCCTGGAAGCGTGAAGGAGGGTTCGGCGCAACGGAGGCGGTCCAGTCCCGGATTGGAGACACCCAGCGGGAGGTCACGCGGCAGGCGCCGTACGCCGAGGGCTCGGTGGTTGTCGTCGGTGAGGACGGGGAAGAGGTGCGGCGGTGCTCCGTGTACATGAACTAGTGTTCGTCGTTCATCCCGCTGCCGCCTGACGCGAGGGCACAGCAACAGAATCGTTTTGCAGAGTCCGTGCGCGCCCTCGTCCTGAGGGTGAAAGCCGGGATCGGTTGCACCGGTCCCGGCTTTCTGTTGCAGGGCCCCAATCCAGCACCCCGGATTAGATTTGAAACTTTGGACGACCGTTTTTACTGTAGAGTAGCATACTAGTTGCAGTTATCGCAAGCAACGCATATCCTGTCCATTTACAGTTTTTGCTGTCGAGACCATTTCGTATTCGGCATCAATCACTTTCATTGCATTCGAAAATAGTTTCATTTCGATATTATGAAATACTTTCGAGCTGCACTTCGCCTTCTTCCGGGGCTTTTGTTAGCTGTTACCCTCGTGGGCTGTGATAGCGGGGGAGGCGGAGGAGGGGGCCTAGGGGATGAGGTTACTCTGAAAGTAGAGGGCTCATCTGGAACCTCCGTGAGTTGGTCACCATCGTTCGCCTACGGTTCAGGCAGTGACGGATGTATATCGGCCACCGCAAGCACCAGCCTTAGTGGAACGGTGCCGATTGACGAGACGATTACACCCACTTCTGACGGGAGTTGCCCTCCCGATGGCACTGATGCGTCAGACTTCGATGGCGTTCAGGTCAACGTGTCCCTGAGTGGATCTGACGATTTGACGGTTCAGCTCTTCAGCAATGGCAACAAGATCGACGAGACCTCTGAGCCAAGCCAGACAGGCACCGTGACGACGTACAAGGTGGAGGGCGGTGACTTTCCGGACTTGGATGACCTTTTCTAGCTGAGACTGTTACAGCGACGACGTGTCGGTCCAAGATACACGGCCAGCCGCAGTCCCGACGTGGGGCTGCGGCTTTTGTAGTTGAGAGAGACCCTTCCCTACTCCAGCACGAAGACGCGAGGATAGAGGCCGCCGATTTCGATGACGCGGACGTGGCGCACGTCGAATGTGTCGGTCTCGCGCAGGGCCTTGTT
>CAYULG010000417.1:0-2006 GCA_964445365.1 uncultured Salinivenus sp.
TCTCAAGTAGCCGTGAGCATGTATGGAAGCGTGAACGCATGGCCGCATTGATTGAGGAGCCGCCACGCGTCGATGCTTCCAGGTTTCTGATCGGTTTTCCCTCGGACTTCCCGGTTTTCCTTGGCCGTTTCCTTTGACCAGTGCCATGTCCTCACCTGACGTTCCATCGCCGCGCGAGGTACTGATCGAGAGCCTGGGGCGCCTGTCCGAGGAGGAAGAGCGGCGGCTGCGTGGGCCGGGCTGGGCCTCGTTCGCGGGCCAAAAGGTGCGGTCGCTGCGCGAGGCCCGGAAGTGGGTGTATGCGCTCGGGGTGACGATGGGGCTCCTCGCCGTGGTGCTGCCCACCTCGGCGTTCTACCACTACTACGAGGCGACCGACGCCTTTTCGATCTCCGGGTTCCTCGGACTGATTGCGGCCGCGTGCACCTTCGCCGCCGCACAGATGGCAGGGGCCGTTTACATGTACATGAGCTGGCACCACCAGCTCCGGTGCTACCAGGGGCTTCGGGCCCTCGGGCGTGCGGAGGCGGCCGACGAAGGCGAGGAGGCGTCCACGCCGGCGTCTCCACCTGCGGAATAAGCCCGACTCGATCCTACCGGGATCACGACGATCCATTTGAATTGCCTCACAATCACACACGACCATGGAAGCGACCAACGGCACCCCTACGTCCCCGGCCGGCGACTGGCGGTCCTACGACCGCATGCTTCTGCCGCCGATCCAGGACCTCCACGAGCTGGCGGTCTACGACGAGAACGGTGGGTACGACCAGCTCCGCCGCGTCCTCGAAGACGACGACATTGAACCGGATGACGTGACGGGGCAGGTCAAACAATCCGGGCTCACCGGCCGAGGGGGCGCCGGCTTTCCCACCGGCGTGAAGTGGACGTTTATGCCCGAGCCGGACGAGCGGCCCCGCTTCCTCGGCGTCAACGCCGACGAGAGCGAGCCGGGGACCTACAAGGACCGGCAGATCATGGAGTACAACCCGCACCTCATGTTTGAGGGCATTCTTCTGGCGGGATACGCGCTGCACATCGATACGGCGTACGTGTACGTGCGGGGCGAGTACACCGACTGGATCACGCATATGGCGAAGCAGCTGGAGCAGGCCTACGAGAAGGGCTACGTCGGTGAAAACATCATGGGCTCGGATTTCACGATGGACATCGTCCTGCACAAAGGCGCCGGGGCCTACATCTGCGGCGAGGAGACGAGCCTCATGGAAAGTCTGGAGGGCAAGCGGGGCTATCCGCGCTACAAGCCGCCCTTCCCCGCCCAGAGCGGCATCTTTGGCTCGCCCACGACCATAAACAACGTGGAGACGCTCGCCCACGTCCCCCTCATCGTCGAGAAAGGGGCCGAGGCCTTCTCGGACATCGGGGCCTCGGACATGCCCGGCCCCGCCCTCTACGGCATGTCCGGCCACGTCAAGAAGCCCGGCGTCTACGAGTACCCGACGGGCATGGCGCTCACGGACCTGGTCTACAAGGTGTGCGGCGGCATGGCCCGCAACGAGGACCTGAAGGCCGTCGTGCCCGGCGGCTCGTCGGTCCCCCCCGTGACGGCCGAGGAAATCGACGGCCTCACGATGAACGACGAGAGCCTCGGTGAGGTCGGCTCCCGCACCGGCACCTTCTGCCCGCTCGTCCTCGACCAGAAGACCGACATGGTGTCGTTCCTCCGGCGCGTGGCCCACTTCTACCAGGACGAGAGCTGCGGCCAGTGCACGCCCTGCCGCGAGGGCACCGGCTGGCTCGAAAACATCATCGCCCGCATTGACGAGGGGGAGGGCAAGATGCGCGACCTCGACATGCTCCTCGAGCTCTGCGACAACATGGACGGCGGGCGGACGATCTGCGCCTTTGCCGACGGCGCCGTGGGGCCGATCCGTGCCACCGTCAAGAAGTTTCGGGAGGAGTTTGAGGCGAAGTGCCAGGCGTCGGTTCACCCGGTGAGCACGGAGGTCTCCGCCGGTCCCGACTCAGCGGTCGCGGCGACCGAA
>CAYULG010000418.1:0-2005 GCA_964445365.1 uncultured Salinivenus sp.
GGATGTCGTCGTCCGGACTGGCCACGAGCTGCTCCAGGTCGCTCTGCAGGTACGCCGCCGCGTCCTCGTCGGGCGTCAACACGCAAAGCGGCGCGCCGGGCTCGCGGTGGAGGTGGTAGAGGAAGAAGGCGGGGAGGGAGCCGGCCGCCCCGGTTACGTGAAGGGCGGGGGAGCGGTCGCCCCGTTGCGCCTCGGCGGTCCAGGCGCGGAGGCGGGTGACGGCCGCGGTCGTCTCGATGCGGTTGGCGAGGGTGGAGAGGGACACAGGCGGTCGTTCAGGTTACTGGGGGCACTCGACAGCGGGAAGGGCCAAACACCGAAAGCCCGACGCCGCGTCGTGCGCGGCGGTCGGGGACAGCAAGGCGGGCCTGGGTATAGAGGACGGGTATCGTCACTTCGAGAGGACCAACGGCACAGGCGAGCGGGGAGGTTCCGGGGGCGCTGCGCGTCGACGCGGGGGGCGGCGAAGAGTCGCAGATGTTTCACGTGCACCGCTGAGGCGAGGATCGAGGGGACAGAACGGGAACGAGCGGGAAGCGTGGGGGACACCATGTTTCACGTGAAACAGGGTGGGCACATCGTGGCGACGGACGCGTCCGGCGCGATGCGCGCTCGGGGGCAGGGGTGCATCGGCGGTCCGACCGGAACGACCCAGTACCCGAACGTCACGACGCCGGGACCCGCCGAAACGAATCGCTTCGATTGGGGGACCCCGCTAGAACTGAAATGCGTGAAGGACCTCGGCCCGCTCTTTCAAAAGGCGGACGCGTACTCGGGGATGGCGGCACGTTGTCCCTCGCGGAGCTGCGCCCGACATGGCAGGGGGCCCCGGCGAGACGGTGTTTATCGACGCGTTCGCGCACCCGGTGTCGGAGTTTGTTCACATGGGATTCGACGCTGGGCTTGACGTGGAAGAGATAGGCGAACGGGGACGAGAGGCCGTGGCTGTTGCCAGTTCGCTTCGGGGCGGGGCCCGGTGTGGCGGACTCGAAGCGATAGGATTCCCGGAGCAGTCGGAAGGGGGACGGGAAATCAACAATCTCGGGACACATTGGGGCTCCGTTCTGTAGGAGAAAACTCCTACTTCGAAACCGATCTGCGAGAATCATGCAAGTTACCCGTACCCCCGCCGACATCCTGGCAACGCTCTCCCGCCGATATCGAGAGCACTACGGCGATCGGCTGGCGGGCGTCTACGCCGTGCCGAGAGATCCGTACGAAGAGCGATCCCCGACTGAGGGGGAACTAGAGGGCTCCGTAGAGGTGTTCGTTGTTCTCCAAGAACCCTACGAACCCTTCGAGGAAACGGATGACGTGACGCGCATCGCGTACGAAGTGATGGACGAGACGGATGGGGGTCTCCGCATCATCACGCACCATGATGCGGAATCGGGTCGCCGAGCAGAATGGGCAAAAGAGAAGGGGATCGAGCTGTGACCGAACGATTGGAGAAACGATTCGATGTCGCTCGAGAGCGTCTGGATGCGTCAGCGCTCCTCTTGGAAGAAGGATTCCCAGCCGATGCTGTCAGCCGAGCTTACTACGCCGTTTACGAAGCAGCCCGAGCAATGCTGGCCTCTCGAGAAGGGAGGCCGGCGACGCACAAGGGCGTCGAAAATCAACTCGGTCATCGATTTCGGAACGCGTCAATCGACCTCCAAACTTTTTCTCAACTCCGAACGGATCGACAGCGGTGCGACTATGAACTGAACCGTCCCGGGCCTTCCCGGGTGGGGACCCGCCTTGAAGGTGCGCAGGAGTTCGTTAGGCGAGCAGAAATGCTTCTCGATGAGACGGGCTGAGAAAGGTTATTTCTCAATCGCCGGCCGCACGAAGCCGTCTGTTGCCTCCAATCGTTCCCGCGCCTCTCTCACCTCCACGTCCGCGAGGATCATGACGATCGCGGTTTTGACGTGCCCGTCGCAGCGGTCGAGCACCGCGTCGGCCGCCTCGTAGTCCACGCCCGTCACCATCATCACCGTGCGGATGCCGCGCTCCACGAGCT
>CAYULG010000419.1:0-2002 GCA_964445365.1 uncultured Salinivenus sp.
GACGGTGACAGGTCCTTCTTGCGCGGATCGGTGGCTTCGCGCGCATCCGTGACCGTCGAGATGATCGGGCTCTGGTAAAACGTCGGGACGTCGAACTGGCGCATGGGAAGCGGGCAGATGCGGGGAGAAAGTCGAGTTCGGGGGCTCGTACGGGAGGGGGGAGCGGAGGTTCAACGCGTTCGAGGGCTGTGTTTCCCGTCTTCCAGGATCGGCGATGAGGGCTTCGGTGTTCGTGGGGAGCAGGGGGCCGCGAGGGTGGTTCTGTGTTGTGGGTTTTGGGTTGTGGGTTGTGGGTTGGGCGTTCGGAGTTGAGGGTCTGGTGGGGGCGTTGGCTGGATATTATAGAAGGAGTCATGAGTTGATGGGTCGTGAGTAGTGAGTCAGGAGCGATGGGTCATGAGCGATGAGTCACGCGTCGGTTTGTCAAGAGGGAACAGGTCGGAAGGGGGCGTGCCTTTGGGAGAGGACACGGCAATCGCATCTTCACGACAACGGCTGCTCGTTCCCTTCTGCGGGGGCAGAATGTCGGGGCTCCCACGCTCCGGGAGATCTCTTTTCCCCCACTTGCTCGCGCCTGCCCGGCATCTTCCTGCGATCAGACGCAGCCGAGTCTCCATTGCTCAATGCGGCTTTTGATACACAATCGCCCTGCAGGGTAGGAGGGTCGAGAACCACGTACAGACATAGATGGTTGCTGAAAACGACTCGTTAGAGAGAGTCTCGGTTCTAGCGGTTGAATTGGGGAGAAGACGAATTAGACGATCCGGCGCATCACGCAATTCGCTCTACGCAATACGCCCTACACAATGATTGACGCGATCAAATCGTCGGCCGACGACGTGTATCCCGAAGTCGTAGACTTTCGCCGCACGTTGCACCGGCACCCGGAGCTGTCGGGGGCGGAGCACGAGACGGCCCGGCGCGTGGCCGAGGGCCTGCACGAGCTGAACCTGGATGTGCGTACGGGGATTCACGACACCGGCGTGCTCGCCACCCTCGACGGCGGCAAGCCCGGCCCGACGGTGCTGCTGCGCGGGGACATGGACGCGCTGCCGATTCAGGAGGAGACGGGGCTCGACTTCGCGTCCGAAAACGAAGGGGTGATGCACGCCTGCGGGCACGACGTCCACACGTCCTCGCTTCTGGGCGCGGCGATGATTCTGGCCCGACACCGGGACGCGGTGCACGGGCAGGTGCGCTTTTGCTTTCAGCCGCACGAGGAGCGGCTGCCGGGCGGGGCCACGTTCATGATTGAGGAGGGCGTGCTGGACGCCGCGAATGGATCGCCCGGCGTGGCGGCGGTGTTCGGGCAGCACGTGAAGCCGGGCCTACCCGCCGGGACGATTGGGGTTCGCCCCGAGTGGTTCATGGCCTCGAGCGACGAGGTCTATGTGACGGTGACGGGGGAAGGCGGGCACGCGGCCAATCCACACGAGCTGCGCGCGGACGCCACTTACGTGGCGAGCCAGATCGTCGTCGCCCTGCAGTCGGTGATCAGTCGGCAGTGCCCGCCCGACGTGCCGTCCGTCCTTACCATCGGACGGCTCGTTGCCGACGGGGCCACGAACGTGATCCCCGCATCGGCCCGCCTGGAGGGCACCTTCCGCGCGATGGGCGAGGACTGGCGCTCCCGGGCGCACGACCTCATTGAGCGGGTGGCCGCCCGCACGGCCGAGGCCCACGGCGCCACCGCCGACGTACAGGTAGAGGTGGGCTACCCGGCGCTCTACAACCACGTGGAGCCCACGTCCGTCGTCAAGGATGCCGCCCTCGACTACGTGGGACCGGACCGGACCGTCGACGCCGACCGCTGGTTTGCCGGGGAGGACTTTGCGTACTTCCTGCAGGAGCGGCCCGGCACCTTCTTCCAGCTCGGCGCGGGCACCGATCACGGCCTGCACACCGCCGAGTTCGCGGTGGAGGAAGAGGCGTTGCGCACCGGGGCGGGGTTCCTGGCGTATCTGGCGTGGCGGTATGGACGGCAACAGTAGATCATTTCCTC
>CAYULG010000420.1:0-2000 GCA_964445365.1 uncultured Salinivenus sp.
GCTCGACCTCCACGCGGAGGGCGTCCTCGCTTTCGTCGTAGTTGGTGCCCCACTGATTGGCGACGTTGTTGAAGATAATCGTCCAGGTGTTCGGGCCCGGGATGGTGTAGAGCGAGTACGTACCGGCGGAGAGCGACTCCCCCTCAACGGTCACGTCCGAGGAGACGGAAATGGTGGTGGCTTCGTTGGCGCCGGTGCGCCAGACCTCCCCGTACGGCACCAGCCCATCCTCGCTGAAGATCGTGCGGCCCTTCACCTGCGGACGGCCATACGTGAGGCGCACCTCCGTGGTGCCAATGGTCTGGGAGACGGCGGCGTTCGGGCTCGCTCGCGCCTCGTCATTTCCCCGCTCCTGGGCGAGGGTGGGAGTGCCCACGACCGCAGACAGAAGCAGGAACGGAAGGAGAAATCGAAGAGGGCGAAGGAGCGCAGATGGCATGTGGATTGGGGAGCATTTTGGCAAAGCAAACGCGACGAATCGCTGTTCTGAATCCTGACGGACGTGACTCGTTCCGGTTGACAACCTCAATCCGGTTATGCGATCTTGATACTGTTCTCGGATGTATTCCCCGTCCTGTCGTTTCGAACAGCATCAATCGGGGCTGTCCGTCCCTCCGACACGAATCGATTCGAGTCCAATGAACCGTCGCGTGATTCGCCAGATTCTCACGGCTCTTGCCATCTTCGCAGGCATCATCCTCGCCTTCATCCTCATCGCTCAGTTCGGATAAAGGCCCGCAGTCAGAACACACATACACGTCTTGGGAGCTCTACACACGAACTCCTCCCGCCGAGGCGAATGGTCGGGGGCCACCTAGCTCGTGGTGCCCCCCGTATGGACCGTCGATACCGTGCAGCGCTCTACTCGCGACGCCCACGTGCAGTTGGCCACCTGGGGACGAAAACCGCTTGCGATTGTCAGGATGAGTGGGGTTTATGAAGGAACCTTGGAAAATTCAATAGAGGGGCTCGACGGCCGGTCTCTGTCTTGCCCGTGCACCCGATCCTTCCTTATTCGCCCTGATTGATCGTGCTTTCCTCACTTCCCCGAACTCAGTGGTCCGTTTTCGTTCTCGCCTGGATGGTTGCCGGCCTTATGGTCGGCTGCGCAAGCACACAGTCCGCGTCGACGGGCGGCCAGAAGCAGGACGCCGCCAAGGACACCGAGAAAAGCGAGCAGAACGGCATCAAGCCCTTCAGTGAGGTCGTCCCGGACACGGCCGAGACGGACGCTGGGCTTCTCACGACCCATCGTGTGGAGGACAAGTTGTATTTCGGCATTCCGGACTCCCTCCTCGGGCGCGAGATTCTGATGGTGTCGCGCGTCTCCCAGGCGCAGTCCGACCTCGCGTACGGTGGTGAGAAGACCAACACGCAGGTGCTACGGTGGGAGCGACGAGACGACGAGCTCCTCCTCCGCGTGGCCAGCTACGAAAAGACCGCCAACCCGGAAGACCCGGTGTTCGAGGCTGTTCAGAACTCCAGCTTCGAGCCCATTCTGCAGTCGTTCTCGATCGAGAGTTTGAATGCGGACTCGACCGGCGTCGTCATCAACGCCACGGACCTGTATACGACCGACGTGTCGTCGCTCGGCCTGCCCAAGGAAGCCCGCAAGGAGTATGGGGTGAGCCGGCTCGATGAAGGACGAACCTACCTCACGGGCGTCGAGAGCTTTCCAAAGAACACGGACGTGGAGGCGATTCTGACGTACGACGCCCAAAACCCGCCGTCCAGCGAGCAGACCGGAACCATCAGTGTGGAGATGAATCACTCGATGGTGCTGCTGCCGAAGGAGCCGATGCAGCCGCGCCTCTGCGACCAGCGTGTGGGGTACTTCAGCGTGGAACGCATCAACTACAGCTCCAACCGGCAGCGGGCCGCCGAGGAGTGCTTCGTTACCCGCTGGCGCCTGGAACCGGCGGATCCGGAGGCCTACCGGAACGGTGAGCTGGTCGAGCCGAAGGAGCCGATTGCGTACTACGTCGACCCGGCAACCCCCG
>CAYULG010000421.1:0-1995 GCA_964445365.1 uncultured Salinivenus sp.
CGGGCGGTCAAGCTTGGGATGGCTGCCGAAAAGATCGACGAGCGGTTCGATCAGGTCGTGGTTGCCCCCGCCATTGTTGCGTAGGTCGAGGGCAACTTTCTCGATTGGGCGCGTGTTCACAATCGCGCGGAGGCTATCGGCCAGGTCCGCGATGGTCCACTCCGGAGACGCATTCTGGACGCTGTTGAACTGCACGTAGAGCAGGTCGGTCGAGTCGCGGTAGGAATACCAGTAATTTCGCTCTCGCGGGTGGGCGTTCGCGGGGGACCATTCCCCTTTCACCGGCTCCTGTAGGGACTTCTCGTAGAGCACGGTCGAGAGGGACCAAGCCCCCTTGGGCTCAACGGCCCGAGTGACTTGGCGCCCTCCTGGTTCCCGCATACGGACAGGAATCTCATCGATCTGATCAACGACCCCGACGGCCCGAAGCGGCTCCACGAAAGATATGATGCCCCAGGGAGCGAGGGCCGCGGCGACCGAATCGGCGGGCGTGCCCCCAATGGCCAGCACTTTATTCCCGACGAGGTTTTCGTCCTTCGCATGGACGATGTAATAGCCATCGTCGAACTCAAGGATGCGCATCGGTAGGAGTCTCCAACTAATGGGCCGTTGGATAAAGGGAAGGGTGGTATGCCCAGTGCCCGGCGCCGGGAGATCCAGCAGGCGCGCCACCGACAGGATCCGCTCCGCTCGGGTCTGCTCCGGCACCATGCGGTTCACGGAGTCGACCCGGCGGGCCAAGCGACGCGAGCCGTGGGCGTCTTCGACGTAGATGAGCCGCCGTCGAAGGATCTGCGCAAGGGAGTCGAGGTCGGCCTGCCACTTGGCGGACGCAAGCTCTCGGGGGACCTCGTGGTCGCCAATGATCTGCTCAGTCGAGGGGCTAAACTGGCTGTAGAGGACGTGGAGGCCGTTGACGTGCCACCAAAGCCCGGCTGAAAGAAGAACGAGGAGAAGGGTGCCGCCGGCGATCTTGAGTGCGGTTCGAACCATTTGATCGTCCTCTAATTACGTCGAGCGTTCTCGGGCACTGGGTCGAGTAGCATAACGACAAAGATCAGCTACAATGGGCGGGAAAACACCCGACCAAATTTGGGACGGTAGAACGACTTCGGCCAATGAGGTTTCCACTCGTCGGCGTCGCCACTCTGGATCTGCGAAGCAGAACCCGCTAAGCCGACTTCGCCCGAAAGCGGCACCGGCCCATTTTCAGCTGTATTGCAGGGTTATGCAGAGCGATGAGACGGAGATGCTTCCGAACCGGTCTCCTTTGCAACCTCCTTCTGGCGTCGATCCGCAGCCCGCTCGCGAAGATACGCGGCGATTTTCTTGATGTCGTAATCAAACCGGCGGGCAATTTCCTCCCGCGTTTCTTCAACCTTCCGAATAACTTGATCTTGCATTGGCTCACTCCTCCATCAGTTCTTCTGGGGTGCACATGATTGGTGCTTCTACCCCTCTCGTACGACAAACCTCCTCTATTGGTTTTCGCATTGATGCATTGGCAATGTGGGTGCAATTCCACGTGAGGAGGTACTCAATTCCTTCAGTTGCAGAAATTCCGATGTGAAGGGCATCAACAGCTGCCTTTTCCAGAAGAGGCCCCTTCTCAAGAAGAGCAGAGGCCAGATCCTCCGCCTCTGATGTCGTTTCCAACTCTTCTATTCCCTGAAGAACATCCAACCGCTGCCGGGCAGCCTCGTCATCTCCCTCACTTGCTTCCCCCACCACGACATCAGAAGTAAATAGGTCGTGACGCCCACGCCGACTGTTCCACCACTCCCGGGTCAACTCCTGACGGGCAAGAGTCACCACATCTCGGCTTGAACGGGCAGTGAGATAGCTTACAATGGAGGTCTCGATGTATACGGTTGGCATGGTATCTCGAACCTACCGATCCATCTTGAGAAGCACGAAAAGCAGGTCGGCTTGCTCTTCATAACGTGATAGCTGAGGTGCGGAGGGTCGGAAAACGCCGAAACAGAACTCAGACCG
>CAYULG010000422.1:0-1976 GCA_964445365.1 uncultured Salinivenus sp.
TACTACCGCCACGGCGGCATTCTGCACTACGTCCTGCGGGACTTCGTGCGGGAGGAGACGTTGGCGGCCTGATCCGATGACGGTAGCCTGCCCCGGGACCGATCGTCCAACGATCGGAAGGGAACGTACCCGTGATACGTGATGCGTGAACGGGGCTTCGTCACGTGTCACGTTTCACGCATCACACCCGACGCGGTGTCGTAGGGTGGGACCCCAATTCTTTCCTTCCTGCCTTCTACGTTTGCCCGCCTATGCAGGCCCTCGTCTACAGCGACTTCGGCGCGCCCCTCGACCTGCGGACGGTTCCCGAGCCCGAACCGTCCGCCCACGGCGTCGCGCTGGAAGTACAGGCCTGCGGGGTATGCCGGAGCGACTGGCACGGCTGGCAGGGGCACGATCCGCTGATCGATCCCCCCAACGTGCCGGGACACGAGGTGGTGGGAACGGTCACTGCGATCGGCGGACGGGTCGATCAGTGGATGCCGGGCGACCGCGTGACGGTCCCGTTCGTCGGAGGTTGCGGAACCTGTGCCCAGTGCCGGGCGGGCCACCAACAGGTGTGCCCCAATCAGTTCCAGCCCGGTTTTTCGGACTGGGGGGCATTCGCTGAATTTGTGGCCGTCGACTACGCCGACGCGAACCTGGTGCGCCTCCCCGAGACGATGGACGCGGTCACCGCCGCGAGCCTCGGCTGCCGCTTCGCTACGTCCTTCCGGGCGGTGGTGGATCAAGGCGAGGTAGACGGGGGCGAGTGGGTGGCCGTCCACGGCTGCGGCGGCGTGGGACTCTCGGCCGTCATGATTGCAGCGGCCGTCGGGGCCCGGGTCGTTGCCGTCGACATCTCGGACGAGGCGCTCGCCCTCGCCGACGACGTGGGCGCGAGCATCACGATCAACGCCCACGACACCGACGACGTGGTCGCAACCATTCGCGAGGCCACCGGCGGTGGGGCGCACCTCTCGCTCGACGCCCTCGGGAGCCCGGAGACCTGCCGGAACTCCGTTGCCAATCTCCGCAAGCGCGGGCGGCACGTTCAGGTGGGCCTCCTCGTGGGCGACGACGTGCCCACCGCCATCCCTATGGACCGAGTGGTGGCCGATGAACTGGAGCTCCTCGGGACGCACGGCATGCAAGCCCACCGATACCCTGCTCTCTTCGGGATGATCGAGGCCGATGTCCTCCAGCCCCGCCGCCTCGTGAACCGCACCATTCCCCTCACCGACGCCGGCTCCGCCCTGCGCGAGATGGGTGACTTCAGGGGCACCGGCGTGACGGTGATTGACGAGTTCGGGTAAGGCTCGTTTGAACCCCCTACTCCCGTAATCAGACGGTGAAGGGGACTCAAATAGAAAAAACCCGCCCTGAACGGGACGGGTTTTCTGGTCGAAACCGCTGTGGGCGGTGCCCACGATTCGTGCGGGACACCGGGAAGGCGGTTATACGACGTCACCGGTTTCGTCTTCGACCGGGGACGCGTTGAGGGCACTGAGGCCCTTTTCGGTTTTCTCGGTCTCGTATTCAATCGTCTGCCCGTCGCGCAGGTCCCCGCCCATGGTGGAGCCGGAAATGTTGTTCGCGTGCAGGAAAACGTCCTCACTGCCGTCGAGGGGCTCGATGAAGCCAAAGCCGCGGGAGGTATCGAAAAACTTGAGCTTGCCCTTTTGCATAGTGTTCTACCTAACTGTGTTGTTAATGCCCCATCGGTCGCAGCGGCGCGGCGCGGCATGAGCGGAGCTCAGCGAGCCGGGCGGGTGACGGTGATAAGGACGTCTGTGATAATTTCTCCCACCCGCCGAACGCCGCGCGGTTCCTCCTCAATCCCGTCCCGGCACGGGACTTCATCCATTCCGCGTCTCAGGCTTGTGTACGCGCCGGGGACGACAAAGCCCCGTGGGACTCTCGTGGGGTAGTCGCGGGGGACTTTGAGCCAACTCCGGACGCGTGGGATGGGGCTCCAGCCTCCATCACGTCCCCAT
>CAYULG010000423.1:0-1972 GCA_964445365.1 uncultured Salinivenus sp.
TCCCACCATTCGTCGGACCTGGATCCCTCGTCGGTACTCGGGTTTGGGTCAGCCCTGGCCCTGCTCGACTCGGCCGACGAGGTGGGGCGCCTGGTCACTGGCGCGCTCCGCTCGATGGGCCTGTCGGACCTCCAGGCCGTGGTCCTGATGAACAATGGAGATGAAGCGCCCCGGGTCGTGGGCAGCGTGGGTACGCGGCCCCTCCCCGACCCCGTCATCGAGGAGATCCGTCCCCTGAGCACCGCGCTCGCCCCCGACGCCGAGGAGGCGGGCAGCCCCACCCGGCGCCGGGTGGACGTGTGCTCCGACCAGCATCCGGCCCTCGCCGAGGCCGGCGTACAGCGCCTCTCCGCCGTGCGTCTCGGCACCGTCGACCACGAGTTTGGCGTTGTGGTGGCCGGCCACACCGGCGAGGCGGGGTCGTCCCCCATGCAGGCCTCGACCCTGCAGATGGTGGCGGCACAGGCCTCGATGGCGCTCCACCGCATTCAGCTCGACAATCAGCGGGCGAGCAAGGCCGAGGCCCTCCGCGCCAGCGAGGCCCGCTACCGGGAGCTCTACGAGAACGCGCCCGTGGCGTATGTCTCAGTAAACGATGACGCCGAGATTCGCATGGCCAACCGGCGGGCCGCTGACCTGCTGCGAACCTCCAAAGAGACCCTTACCGGAAAGACCCTCACGCACTTCTGCGTCAACACCGCCGAGGCGGCCGAGACCGTTCAGCACCTGACAGAGTGCATTCAAGGAAACGAGCGCCTCTACGACCAGGAGGTCGAGATTTGCCGCGCCGACGGGGAGCCGATCTGGGTCAGCATGTCCGTCCAGCCCATCGTCTCCTCGAACGGGTCGCCCGAGTGCCTCGTCATGATGGTCGACATTACGGACCGGGTGGAGGTGGAGACCGCCCTGCGCGAGGCACGCGACGAGCTCGAGGGACGGGTGGAGGCACGGACCGCCGAGCTGGAGCGGGCCAACGACCGGCTCCGGCGGCAGACCAAGCGCCTGGAGGCGCTGCGCGAGGTGGACCGCGCCATCCTGGCCGCCGAGTCGCCCTGGGAAATCGCGACCGTCGCCGCCGAGCGGGCCCAGGACATTGTGCCCTGCGAGCGGGTGAGCGTGGCCCTCCTCCACTGGGATGACGACCGCGTGACGGTGCTTACGGCCGAGCAATCGGACGAGTCGGTCCTGGAGAAGGGCACCGACGTTCCCATCGACGAGTTTACGCTCACCGATCGCCTGAAGGCCGGGCGCGTCGAGGCCATGCCGAACTTCGACGAGGTCCCCTCCACCGCCATCACCGATCGACTTCGGCAGGCCGGCATCCGCTCGGCCATCATCGTACCGATGCACGTGGAGGGCGAACTCATCGGGACCCTCAACCTGGGCGCGGCCGAGACGCACGCCTTTACCGACGAGGAGCGGCGCATTGGGCGGGAACTGGCCGACCACCTGGCCATCGCGCTCCGGCAGAGCCGCCTCCTGGAAGCGGTGCAGGGGCAGCGCCGGCAGCTCTCCACCCTCCGCGACATCGACCAGGCCATCCTGGCCGCCGAGTCGCCCGAGGAGATTGCGTCGGAGGCCCTCCAGCGGGTGCGAACGATTCTCCCGTACGAGAGCGCGACGGTCACCGTCATCGACTGGGACGACGAGCAGGCGCACGTGCTCGCCGCGCCGGACAACGTCCTGGACGCCCCCACAACCCTGCCGCTCGACGAGGTCTACCTCAGCGATGATCTCCGCGCGGGACAGACCGAGGTAATTTCCCCCGACGCCTACGAGCCCGTGCCCGAAGCCGAGGGACGAATCCGCGACATGAATCTCCGCTCCATTCTCTGTCTTCCCATGGTGGTGGAGGGGGACGTGATCGGCGTCGTCCACGCGGGCCGTACCGAGCCGGACGCCTTCACGGAGAGCGACTGGCAGGTGGGTCGGGAGCTGGCCGACCACATGGCCATCGCCATCCGCCAGAGCC
>CAYULG010000424.1:0-1972 GCA_964445365.1 uncultured Salinivenus sp.
TGCCGTACGCCAGGGTCCCCACAATCAACGTCTGGAGCAGCACCCCCGCCGTGGCGAGGGCCAAAATGGACCACTTCTCCTCCCGCAGCTTTCGGAGATTGACGTCCAGCGCCCCGGCGAAGAGAAGGAAGCTCAGCATGACGTCAAGCAAGACGTCCGAGAAGTCGTAGTTCAGCAAAATGGACTGCGTCGTTTCAAGCAATTCGGGGACCCCAAAACTCAGGGCCATCACGGCACCAGAGAGACACAGCGCCAGCACCATGAGGCCAATCGTGGAGGGGAGCTTGACGTAGTGAACGTTGATAAACGTAAAGAGCGCGGCCAGCGAGACGAGCGTCGCAACGAGCTCAAGAACACTCATGAGAAGTGGGGAGTGTAGATAAGAAAACAGGGTTGCGTGGGGCGATCACCCACAAGGAAGTGATCGGCATCGAAAAGTGAAAGATCCCAACTCCACATCTGGGGCACTTGCATCATGGATTAGGGTTATTCTCTCCTCACCCCCTCTACCCCAGAAAGGACTCGCCCACGAACACCCCTCCCAGCGCGCCCGCCATTTTGAGACGCGAGCGTCCCATCAATCTCGCCAATATCGATCTCGCCAACAAGGGTCAATCGCCTCCCCCACTGTCCAATCCGATGCCCTCTCCCACGGCAATTGCATCTTGGTTTGGGGTTATCGCCGCCTGTTATCCAGAGCAATCTGTCTGACGCCCACACTCTCATACTCACACACATTTTCTGGCACCGACGAAATTTGGCACGCGAGCCTCCCGCCGGTCGGATTGAGCCTCAAGATGCAATCGCCCCCCGCACACTCCTTTACAGGCGTGCCGCCATTCGTTTCTTTGTACGTGCGTCGGTGGCCTTCCGCCGTCCCTTCGGCCCTCTCAGCCTCCCGCCCCATGCCCTCGATTGACCGTCGGCTGGTCCGCAACGTCCTGCTGTTTCTGGGGGCGTACCTCGCACTGCTGCTCGCTCTGGTGTACGTGGAGCGCGGCCCCGACGCCCAAATTACGTCTCTCTGGGACGCGTTCTGGTACTCGGCCGTCACCCTCACGACGGTCGGCTACGGCACCATCGTCCCCACGACGACCCTGGGGCGCATCCTGGGCGTCGCCTTTGTGCTCGGCAGCCTCGGGGTTACGGCCGCCCTCATCGGCAACTTCGTCGAATACCTTACCGAAATGGAGGAACGCAGAAAGATGGGTCACCACGGAACCGACTTCCAAAACCACGTCGTGATCGTCGGCTGGAGCCCCTTCGCCGAGACGGTGGCCGAACAGCTGCTCGCCGCTGGGCGAAAGGTGGCCATCATTACCGAGCATCAGGATCAGGTCGACCTCATCCACGAGCGGTTCGGCGAGGACCCGGTCTTCGTCCTGTTCACGGACCTGGACAACGTCGAGCGCTTCGAAAAGGCCAACCTGCGGGACGCCCGGGGCATCTTCGTCAACCTCGACTCCGACACCGACAGCCTGATCACGATCATCAACCTGAAGCGCTACTTCGGGGATCGCAACTACATCGCCTCCATCGAGAACAACGACCTACGGGAGACTTTCCTCACGGCCGGGGCCACCCACGTCCTCTTCCGCGACGGCATCGCGGCGAAGCTCACGGCCAGTTACATCTTCGAGCCCGACGTGGCGGCCTTTAGCACAGACCTGCTCGGCTCCTCGGGCGTGCAGGAAGACTACGACATCCGGCAGTACTACGTCCGGGAGGATCACCGGTACAACGGGGCTGCGTACGGGGAGGTCATGGAGGACCTACAGGCCCAGGGCTGCCTGCCCATCGGCCTGCACAAGCAAAACGGAGCGCCGGACGAAGAGGCCGACCTCTTAAAACTGCCCCCGAACGACACGAGGGTTGAGGCCGGGGACTATGTGTTGCTCATTCTCGACGGGAGCCGCGGAGAAGCCCTGCGAGAGCTCTTCGGCGTGGAGGAAGGCATCTGAAGCCCCGCGCC
>CAYULG010000425.1:0-1967 GCA_964445365.1 uncultured Salinivenus sp.
CTCCGTCGAAGGAAGCGGCACGACCTCCCAGGCCCAGTCCTACCGCTTCACGGACAGCGATCTCCCCTACGAGGCCGACGCCCTGACCTACCGTCTCAAGCAGGTCGACACGGACGGCACCGAGCACTTCTCCGACGAGATCACCGTCGAGCGCGGCGTGACGGACGTGCAGCTCCTGGGCACCTACCCCAACCCCGCGCAGCAACGCGCGACGGTCCGCTACGCCCTCCCCGAGAAGCAGAAGGCATCGATCCGCCTCTACGACGTGCTGGGGCGGCAGGTGCGGACGGTCGTCAGCGGCACGCAGGAGGGCCGCCATGAGCGGATGCTCGACGTGGGCGCCCTCCCAAGCGGCGTCTACTTCCTGCGGCTGCGGGCCGGGGGCGAGACGCGGACGCAGAAGCTGACGATTGCGCGGTAGAGACGCGGATTCCCCTTGCGAGTCCGACGCGGGAGGGGGATTGAGCCTTTGGGAGAGCGAGAAGCAGGACCCGAACGCTCGTGCAATTTCTTTGCAGAGCTGCTTGCGTTTCGACATGGGCCCCCAAGCTCAGCAGCCGACAGCCACGACCTCCTCCCTCAAGCGTGCCATCTATCACGCTCTCTACACCTTGCCCCTCATCGCGACGGGCGTGTTTCTGATTGCCGCTGCCGTCGACGGGAAGCCCGAAGGGGCACTCATGGGGCTCGCTGCACTTGGGATCGGATTTTTTCCAGCGCGCAAAGTCTACCGCGCGGTTCGCCAATGGCGCACGTTCGGCACGTCGCACCTGCAGGTGGAAACGGCAGTCGTTCCGCTGGGCTCCCCCCTCCGCGCTCGCGTCCGGGTGCCCGTTTCCCCGGATCGGCGGCCCCTGAACGGCTTTCAGATCCACGTCGCGGGCTACCGCGCGAAGGGGATCATTACCAGTCGAAAAAAACAAGTATGGGAAGACTCGACGTGCGTGCACGGAGAGTCTGTTGGAGGGGAGACAACGGTTGTGCCGGTGTCGTTCGATCTGCCGGCCGAAACGAGAACTGAATTCTGCAGGCTCACGGTTGCCGCCTCGTTCGAGGAGATGCCGGACTATGAGGCCTCGTTCGACCTTGCTGTGTCGGCATCCGACGACGGGGACGAACAGTCCGCCGAGCGGTCCACGGAGGCGCCCGATGGCCCGACCGACCCAACCGAGGAGGCGTACTGGAACGTGGACGGCGACGACACCCGTCTGCACCGCACCGCGGACGAGACCGGGGCCAGGGACACGAAGGGCGACGGGACGGACAAGGAAAAAACAAGCGCTGAGTAGAGAGGTGCCTTCAGAACACTGGTTCGCGGGGGCCTCTGCGTCGCCCTCGCGCTCCGGTGCTCTTTCGGACCGAGACGGACGGTCTCATGACCAATGTTTTCGAGCGACAGGAAGGGGCCCGGCGGCGGACGGCCCAGCTCGTGGCCATCTACGGCCTCACGGTGCTCCTCTTGATTGGGGGGCTTTACGTGTCGGTCGTGTTTCTCCTGGAGGGGACGGTTGTGATGCGACCATGGATTTTTGCGGTCGCAAGCACCACGATCCTGGTCGGGATCTGGGGGGCACGCACGATCCGACTGTCGGAGCTCCGGCAGGGCGGGCATGTGGTGGCGGAACTGCTCAACGGGCAGAAGCTCACTCCGTCGCAGGCAACGACCGCAGGACAGCAACTCCTCAATGTGGTGGAGGAGATGGCGATTGCGGCGGGGACGCCGGCCCCGCCGGTGTACGTGCTTCCGGAAAAGGGCATCAACGCCTTCTCGGCGGGCTTTACACAGGAGGATGCGGTGATTGGGGTCACGCAGGGGGCGCTCCAGCACCTTGAGCGGGACGAGATGCAGGGCGTGGTGGCACATGAGTTCAGTCACATTTTGAACGGGGACACGGCCCTCAACCTCCGACTGATGGGCTGGACCCACGGCATTGAAGTCCTCCGCGATCACGGACTAACCGTGGTGC
>CAYULG010000426.1:0-1956 GCA_964445365.1 uncultured Salinivenus sp.
CGCGACCAGGCACCCGAACGCGCCGGATCGACGGCAACGGTCGAGGTGCGCGTCGAGCGCATCGGTGTCGAGCCCATCGAGTCGCGATCAGCTTCGGGCCACTCGGTCACAGGAGCGTCGGCGGTGCCTTGCCCGAGTCCCTGTGCGCCGACGTCGGGAACGAGAAGGAAGAGAAAAAAGAGCCCGAGCAGTGTTCTCATGGCTGTGGTGGCGACCCTTTTTTGAAACGACTTTGGTAGTACTATATAGGTCGTATTTGTAAGAGTCAAACCTCGTGCGCGCATTCTGGTCCCTCGTTGTGCTCCGAGGTGGGGAGGGCGAACGACATAGGAAACGTCCAGACAGTGCTCGCCTCCACTGCGGGTGCAGCTTGGACTCGCGATGGTCCCCCGAGGCCGAAGAGATCCTTGAAAAAGCCCAGGCGCACGACACGTCCTGAACGGAAAAACTGCGCTCCACTCCCCCGCGCCCTCTCCCCCATTCTCCCATTCCCAAAATCCCGACTCGACGACGGAGAAAAGCAAAAGAGCCTCCACCGCCTGATACCGGCGTCTACGACGGACGCCCCGCCTTCTGCTTCTGCGCCTTCACGCGGGTCTCCGGGTCGAGGTGCCGTTTGCGGAGGCGGTAGTTCTCCGGGGTGATCTCCACGAGCTCGTCCTCACGGATGAACTCGATGCACTCCTCGAGTGACATCTCGCGCGGGGGCGGCACGTGCTCCAGCTCGTCCCCGGCGGCGGCGCGCATATTGGTGAGGTGCTTCTCCCGCGCGACGTTGAGGTCGAGGTCCTGCGGCTTGTTGTTTTCGCCGACGATCATGCCCTTGTACACCTCGTCGCCGGGCTCGACGAAGAAGTCGCCCCGGTCCTGGAGGTTGAGCAGGGCGTAGGCCGTCGTCTCGCCCTGGCGGTCAGCCACGAGGGCACCGCTGGTGCGGTGGGGAATATCGCCCGCCCACGAGCCAAACTCCTCGAAGCGGTGCGTGAGCAGGCCCGTGCCCTTCGTGTCCGTGAGAAACTTGGCGCGGTAGCCGATGAGGCCCCGGCTGGGCACGCGGAATTGGAGGCGGGTGCGCCCGCTGTCGGTTTTGCTCATGTCTTCCATCTGCCCCTTCCGTTCGCCGAGGCGCTCCATCACCACGCCCATGTACTCCTCGGGAATGTCGATCTGGGCGATCTCGTAGGGCTCGTGGGTCTCGCCGTCGACCTCCTTGGTAATGACCTGCGGCATGCCGACGCAGAACTCGTAGCCCTCGCGCCGCATCTGCTCGATGAGGATGGCCATCTGCAGCTCGCCGCGGCCGTAGACGTTGAGGGCGTTGGCGGAGTCGGTCTCCTCGACGCGGATCGCGAGGTTGTTGCGCGCCTCGTCGAAGAGGCGGTCGCGGAGTTGGCGAGAGGTAACGAACTCGCCCTCCAGTCCACTGAAGGGCCCGTCGTTGACCCGAAACTCCATCGACATCGTCGGCTCATCAATCTCGACGGGCTCCATTGGCTCGGGGTCCTCGGGGTGCGAGAGGCTCTCGCCGAGCCCAATGCCCTCTACACCGGCGATGGCCACGATCTCGCCGGGGCCGGCCTCGTCGGTCTCCACGCGCTGCAGGTCCTGGTACGTGAAGAGCTCGCTCACCTCAGTCGTCTCGGTGCTCCCGTCGCGGTGGCAGAGCGACACCTTCTGCCGGTTTTTGAGCGTGCCCTGTTCCACGCGGCCCACCGCCATCGGGCCGAGGTAGTCGTCGCGCTGGACGCTCGTGACGAGCGTCTGTAGGGTGCCGTCCGGGTCGCCGGAGGGGGGCGGAATCTCGTCGATAATCGTGTCGAGGAGGGGGCGCAGATTCGACCACTCTTCCTCGGCCAAGTCGCGCTTGCACTGCCCTTCAGTGGCGACCGTATAGAGCACCGGAAACTCGACCTGCTCCATGCTCGCCCCGAGGTCGATGAACAAGTCGTAGATGTC
>CAYULG010000427.1:0-1952 GCA_964445365.1 uncultured Salinivenus sp.
TGGAGGGCACCACGTCGAGCCCGAGGTCCTGCTGCGTGGTCCAGTGCGATTCGCGGAGGGCCCGGGCGGAGTCGCGGAGTTCCTCTTGCGTCAGGTCGCCGTTCCAGTACCCTTCCACGGCCCGTTTGAGTTCGCGGTGCGCGCCGATGCGGGGAAAGCCAAGGTTGGTTGCCGTCGCCATGGACGTGTGGGGTGTCGTTGAGGAAGTAACTGTAAGCCATAAGGTGTACGGGATGCCGCCCAATTGTTACCTCCGTCTCAGTCATTTCCCAGAACATCCACATTTGCGTTGAGGGTTGGGGGTGAAGCGTTGAGAGTTAAGGGTTGAGGGTTGAGGGTTGGGTGTTGAGGGTTGGGTGTTGAGGGTTGGGTGTTGAGGGTTGGGTGTTGAGGATTGAGGGTGGGAAGGTGCGTGGGAGACTCAGCGGGGCCGAACGAGCGGGTGACGATCGGCGTTGGGGCTGGGGGATTGAGAAAGGGAGAATGGGAGAACGGGGGTAGGAGAGCGTGGGTGCGTGGAAGAAGGTACGAAGCGCGGACGTCTCGCCTCTCGCCATTCTCCCTCGTCTCGTCGCTCACTCGCTCTCTCGCCCTCTCTCCCGCTCGCTCTCTCCCTCTCGCCCACTCTCACGCTCCCATTCACATCCCGATGCCCCTCGACCTCAACCGCTGCCGCGCCGACACGCCCGGCACCGACAATGTCCTGCACGTCAACAATGCCGGGGCCGCCCTGCCGCCCCAGCCCGTCCTCGACGCGCAGGTCGACCACCTAGAGCGGGAAGCCGCCATTGGCGGATACGAGGCCGAAGCGGAGGCCGAAGACCGGCTGCAGCGCACGTACGACGCGATCGCCCGCATGCTCGGCTGCGACGCCGACGAGGTGGCCCTCCTGGAAAACGCGACGCGGGCCTGGGACATGGCCTTCTACGCGATGCCGTTCGGGCCGGGCGACCGCATTCTGACCTCCCAGGCGGCCTACGCGAGCAATCACATCGCCTGCCTGCAGGTCGCCGAGCGGACGGGCGCGGACGTGGAGGTCGTGCCGGACGACGAACACGGGCAGGTCGACGTGGACGCCCTCCGCTCGATGATGGACGACCGGGTGGCGCTCATTGCGCTGACGCACGTCCCCACGAACGGCGGGCTCGTGAATCCAGCCGCCGAGGTGGGCGACGTGGCCGAGGAGGCCGGTGTGCCCTATCTGCTCGACGCCTGCCAGTCCGCCGGCCAGATGCCGTTGCCCGTCGACGAGATCGGCTGCACCATGCTGTCGGCCACCGGCCGCAAGTACCTGCGCGGGCCGCGGGGAACGGGCTTCCTCTACGTCCGGCGCGACTGGATCGAGCGCCTGGAGCCGCCGCTCCTCGACCTCCACGCCGCCACCTGGACCTCGCCCGACGACTACGACATGCATCCGGACGCCCGCCGGTTCGAGACCTGGGAGAGCCACGTCGCCGGGCAGGTCGCCCTCGGGGTGGCCGTCGACTACGCGCTCGACCGCGGCCTGGACGCCATCTTCGACCGCAATCAGCACCTCGCCCGCACGCTGCGGGACCGCCTCGCCGAGATTCCCAGCGTTGCCGTGCACGACCAGGGGCGCCGCCGCTGCGGGATCACCACCTTCAGCAGCACACAGATGGAGGCCGCGGCGATTCAGGGCGCCCTGCGCGACCGGGACGTGAACACCTCCGTCTCGACGCCCCGCTCCACCCGCCTCGACGCAGAGGCCCGCGACCTCCCCGATCTCGTCCGCGCGTCGGTGCACTACTACAACACGGAGGCGGAGCTCGACCAGTTCGTGTCGATCCTGCGCGACGTTCTGGACGCGTAGCTCAGTCATTCCCCCCCGCTCCGGTGTTCGATCTCGTGTAGCATTTTGCAGGGCAGACGTTAGGGAAGGAATCACCCTGCACCGTTCTGCACGAGAGCGCAGGTGTTTTTCGAGGCCGATT
>CAYULG010000428.1:0-1951 GCA_964445365.1 uncultured Salinivenus sp.
GGTTCTCCAGTAGCTGACGCAGGCGGCCTTCGTGAGCCATGAGAGGGGCCTGTGCGTCTGTGGGGGACTCCTCGGGGAGGGACTCGTCGAACGCTAGGGTGGCCTCGGCGTCGCCGGCCTGTGCCCAGGAGGCCTCCACGACGTTCCGGAGCTGGATCGGTGCCAGGTCGTCGGGTCGGAGAACCTGCTCCCCGTGGGCGAGGGCCAGGGTATCGGTGATGATTGCCTCCATTCGGTCCAGGGAGTGGTCGGCCCGCGCAAGGCATTTCTGAAGCTTCGAGGCCTCCGCGCCATCCTCCTCCAGAAGGCGCTTCAACATGGCGAGATTCACCTGGGCCGCGTTCAGCGGGTTGCGCAGGTCGTGGGTCACCAACTCAGCAAACTGCTCGACGCGGCTCCGAGAGCGCCTGCGTTCGAGCTCGTAGCTGGCCCAGCGCGTGAGGAGCTCCACAAATGCTTCTTCGGCGTCGCTAAAGGGCCGCCCCCGGACCTTTCGAGAGCCGAAGCAGAACGTGCCGTAGAGCTCGCCCTCGACCACAACTCTCGATCCGATGTAGCACCCGAGCTCGAATCGTTCCTGGGCCGGATCGCCGCTCCACCCCTCCGCCGTGGTGCGCTGGATAGAAAGAAGCTCCTCGTGCCGGATGGTTTTCCGACAATAGGCCTCCGAGAGGGGGCACACTTCTCCTTCCTGAAGAAGCGGGTGCTCGCCGGAGGCGTACACAATCCGTTGCATGCGCTCGGCTTCCGAGGAAGATTCCGCGGTGGATTGGGAAGGCTCCCGTTCCTCCGGGTCCCGGTCTTCAATGCGGGTTACGAAGCCGTAGGGAAGGTCCAGGTGCTCCCGTCCCAGGTCGATTAACGCGCGGGTTTTCTCCTCGAAGGAGGCCTCCCGGTCGGCCGTGATCCGGTACATCTGCCGGAATACGGACTGGTCGTTCTGGGCGGTCGCATCGCCGGACGATTCTTCTGCCTCGGTGAGTTCCATCGGTTCTGGTTGTAGATGGAGCTGGTGGAACCGTGCGTTACATCATGATAACGATCGGGTCCCTGTTGGGTTCATGGCCCGGTTGGGCAGGTCCTGAACGCCGAGGAGGTCCAGATGCGCGCCGGGCCGCCTTGTGGGCGCAGCACGGAGACAGAGCGCGATCCGTTCCTCAGTTCGGTGGGCGGGAGCCTGTCGCAGCCGCATGGCCGAGAGGGTGCAGCTGAGGGCGAGCGGGTTGAGTCTGGAATCCAGAATTGCTACGAGCACTCCGCTCCGCAGGTTGGGACAGCCTCAGTCCGATCCCGACTCGTACTCGGCCTGCTGGGCGGGGACGATGTACTCGTTGAAGTACCAGCTCGTCGTCTTTTCGAACGTGAGGTAGGCGCCGGTGCCGAGCGTGGCCACCAGAAGAACCAGGAGGGCGAGGTTCTTTCGCTTGCGGGCCGGGTCAATTGAGCACTGATTCTGGCGGCGGTAGTACAGCCACGTGCCGGCCAGGCCCACCAGTGCCGCTACCCCTCGGAGGAGCCAGGCGCCGAGCCCGGCCGAGCCGTCGGGGGCGTAGAAAAAGTCGGCGAACGAGATGGCGTAGATGCCGCCCATGAGGCCCAGTGCGAAGAGAACGGCGGGGGCCACGCAGCAGATCATGCCCGCGAGCCCTGCCGAGGCGGCGACCTTGAGGCCCCAGGCCCACAGGTCGGGCGGGTCCTCCCCTGTCGATGCGGCATCGTCGTTGTGCTCTTTTCGGGAGGGATCCGACGTGGAAGCGCTCATTGTGGAATGGGGTTGTGCGACGCATGACGACCGGGACGTACTCGAAGGGGCGTTTGTCGCCTCCCGACGCCCCGCTGTTACAGCGCCGCGTGTGAATCAAGTCGGTGGTCGATCAGGGACCATCAGTAACCGGCCGCTCTACGGGACAACCTGCTCGTCGCCGTCGTAGACCCGAAGCGCGTCGACGGG
>CAYULG010000429.1:0-1935 GCA_964445365.1 uncultured Salinivenus sp.
GGTGGACGAGGTCGTTCCACTCGGGAATGCGGTTGCCGATGGGACAGCCGCTCATACAGGTCGGCACGCCGCAATCCACACAGCGTTCGCCCTGGTCCTTCAAATCCTCAGGACTCCAGTCGGGCCGCCAGATCTCGTCGGAGTCGGCGACACGCTCGGTCGGGTTTCGTTTGCCGATGGGCTCGCGGTCGTGGTTCCGGTAGCCGTCGGGATGGTGTTCTCGTGGCATGGGAAGAAAGACGTTTCCGATCGTAGGCGACGAGACCGAGGCATCCTGCCAGTGACTGAACAGGGCGCATTGCGTGTTGCGTATTCCGTACGTTTACTATCCACCCGAGCCACCAGTACGCAATACGAAATGCGCAATACACGGCACGGGGAACGGCTCGGCCAACGGATTTAGGCGAAAACAGTCGGGGAGGCCTCCGGCGATGGAGGGACTGATGGGCGGATGTCTTCTCCCTTCTGAAGGTGCTCCTCCACCTGGCGGGCGAAGGCCTCGGGCATCACCTTGCGGAACTGTCGGACCGACTGCTCCCAATTCTCCAGCACGTACCGTGCTTTCTCGCTGCCGGTGTGATGGCGGTGCCGCTCAATGAGCCGGCGGGCAAGCTGTCGGTCTCGCTCGTCGGTGAGCGGCTCCACCCGCACCATCCCGCGGTTGACCTTCTGGTCGAACGTACCGTCTTCGTCGAGCACGAAGGCCTCGCCCCCGCTCATCCCCGCGCCGAAGTTGCGTCCCGTATCGCCGAGCACGACGACCACGCCGCCGGTCATATACTCGCAGCCGTGGTCGCCCACGCCCTCTACCACAGCCTGCACGCCGGAGTTGCGCACGGCAAAGCGCTCGCCGGCCTGTCCGTTGAAGTACGCCTCCCCCCGCGTCGCACCGTAGAGCGCCACGTTGCCGAGAATGATGTTCTCGTCGGCCACGTAGCCGGCCGTTTCAGGGGTGCAGAGAATAATGCGGCCGCCCGATAGGCCCTTGCCGACGTAGTCGTTGGCCTCTCCCTCCAACCGGAACGTAATGCCCGACGCGAGGAACGCGCCGAAGCTCTGGCCCGCCACGCCATCAAGGTCCACCTGGATCGTGTCGTCGGGCAGTCCATCGGGGCCGTAGCGGCCCGTCACCTCGGAACTGAGCAGGGCCCCGACAGTGCGGTCGCCGTTGGAGACGGAATGCTCGATATGGACCGGCGTCTGCTCTTTGATGGCGGGCTGTACGCGCTCAATCAGCAGGTGGTCGAGCTTCTCTTCGACGTCGTGATCCTGCGCCATGGTCTTCCGCGGATCGTCATCGCTGGAGGGGCGGTGCAGGATCGGTTCGAGGTCCAGGCGCTGCGCCTTCGGATGATCGGTGGGAATCGGGCGGAGCTTGTCGGTCCGGCCGATCATGTCGTCGACGGTCCGGACGCCGAGGTCGGCCATGATCTCGCGCAGCTCCTCGGCCACAAAGTGCATGTAGTTGATGACGTGCTCGGGCTCACCCACGAACTTCTCGCGAAGCTCTGGGTCCTGCGTGGCAATGCCGACCGAACAGGTGTTGCAGTGGCATTTGCGGAGCATGATGCAGCCCAGACAGACGAGTGCGCCGGTCCCGAAGCCGTATTCCTCTCCGCCCAGCAGCGCCGCCACGGCCACGTCCCGGCCGGTCTTGAGTCCCCCATCGATTCGCATACGGATGCGGGAGCGGAGATCATTCTCCAGGAGCACCTGCTGGGCTTCGGACACGCCCAACTCCCACGGCACCCCTGCCGACTTGATGGAGGTCTTTGGCGAGGCGCCGGTACCGCCCGATTGCCCGCTGATAAGAACGGCGTCGGCCTTGGCCTTGGCGACGCCGGCAGCAATAATGCCAATGCCGGCCGCCGCGACGAGCTTCACGTGCACGTCCGCGTCCGGATTGGCACTTTTCAGGTCGTGGATGAGCTGCGC
>CAYULG010000430.1:0-1934 GCA_964445365.1 uncultured Salinivenus sp.
CCAGCGCCACGGCCCACCGCCACCCCAGCGCTACGCCGACGGCCCCGGCGGCCAGGGGCACCAGGAATCCGGCCACGGGCGCCCCGGCGGTGTGGATCCCGATGGCCGATCCCGTGTGGGGCAGGGTGCGCGTGAGCAGCGAGGTGGCAACACTGAAGTGCAGGCCCGCTACCCCGCCCAGAACGACAGTGCCGACGAGGAAGACGCCGTACGTCGGCGACGCCGCGAGCAGCCCACTGGCGACCGCCGTTCCCCCCACGGCGATCAGGATGACGCGCCGCTCCCCGTACCGATCCGCCAGCAGGCCGCTTGGAAACTGCGCAAGGGCGTACGCCCCCCACATGCCGGTGAGGGCCAGTCCGATGGCGCTGTTCGACACGGCAAACGCGTCGCCAATGGCCGGCACGACGGGACTGATGGCGAGCCGCGCGGCCATCGTGGCGAAGAAGGCCAGCGTACACGCGCCCAAGACGGCGCCGTTGTAGGACCACAGTCGCACGAGAGCGGAGGATCAGGCGGAAATCGGAACGAGCCTCACGGTGCGATACGGGGGGCACCGGTGCCGGTTTGGACGAAAGTGTGACGAAAGCGCTCTGATTTGATGCGTGACGACGTGATGCGTGACCGTTCACTCAACCGGACCTCGTTACGCATCACGCCTTGCGCCCCCTCCCGACGGGCGATTGGGGCGTACGTCCCCGTTGCCTCCGCCAGCGCCCACCGAACGGACTGCGCGGTCTTCTCCCCGATGCCCTCTACCTCCCGGAGCGCCTCGATCCCCCCACTTCCCTCCTCCCGGTCGTCGGCAATGACGTGAATAGTCGAATCGGGCATCGGCCTCATCGAGAGACGTGCACAGTACCGATCTTCCTCCCCCACGGCAATTGCCTCTTACGCCCACCGAATCGTCGTTTCTTCGATTGAGGCAGTACGACCGTGCACTTCACTCCCACTCTCCCTTTCGCCCGCGCTTTCCGGCCGTGTTGTGCGTCGGAGGCAGTCGAGTTGCCGGTCCTCAGCAGAAATTTTCAACCTACGATCGCCCTGTCCCTCCCCCCAGCGATCGCATCTTAAGTTCGGTTGTCTGCCCCTCGTAGGTGGGAAGCGTTTTCTCCCACTCTCCCCCTCCCCCATTCTCCCACTCGTTCCCGGCAGAATCGAATTACTGGAAGGCAACTGAGCCTCCAGCCTCCGATCAACGCTCTAATATGTGATTGCTAGCCACAATCGCCACCGCCTCAACCTCCACCAGTATCTCCGGGTCGATGAGGCGACGTACCTCCACCATGCTCGTCGCCGGGCGAACGTCGCCGAAGATCTCCCCGTGCGCCCGCCCAATCTGCTCCCATTGATCGATGTCGACCACGAAGATCCGCGTGCGCACCACGTCGTCAAGTGCGGCGCCTGCCTCTTGCAGGGCGTCTTCAACGTTGGACAGCGCCTGCCTCGTCTGCCGATACGGATCGCCGACGCCCACGATTTCGCCGTCCTCGTCCGTCGCCGTCGTACCGGAGACGTGGACGTGGTCCCCGACGCGGACGGCGCGCGAGTAGCCCACTTCGGCTTCCCATTCGGTGCCGGTGGAAATGGCCTGTCGGTTCATCCGCCTCGCATCTCTTCGATCTCTTTGTCGACCTCCTCAATCGTTTTGTCGGTTCCCCAGGCTCCCCTCGATTTTTCGAGAATGCGCTCGACCTCCTCTCGGTCATGAGATGGGGGTTCGGGATCAAGGATCGTCACCTCCACGCGGTGGCGGCCCGGGTCGGGTTCGTCCCCAATCCATTCGAGCTCGCCGTCTTCGTAGATGGCCTCGTACGTCGGCATGGCGGTCCGTCCGGTTGGTCGTGACGTTGGCGGATTCGGTTATACCGTCGGCGTACGAGACGGGATCCTCGGGGCACGCAGTCGGCGGATCGTCACGCCGCCATCGTCCG
>CAYULG010000431.1:0-1931 GCA_964445365.1 uncultured Salinivenus sp.
CGAAAGCATTTGTTGGTAGTCCTGAATCCAGATGACCTCGTCCTCGCCACCGCCAGTTTCTTCGAGGACAGCCTCGGCGAAGCGCTCGTTGACCTGCCGGTAGGTCTCGATGAACTCGTCCTCCAGGTTTAGGTGCTGGGTCAGGTAGTGCGACAGCGGCCAAAGAATCTGGTTGGCCATGCCGTAGTAGTAGCCGTCGAGCTCTTCGGTGCTTAGCGGCACGCGGTGAACCACAAAGTCGGGATCGTCGGCCGGGTATTCCTGCCGCTCCGGCAAGTTGACGTCCTCCCCCATGCCAACCCAGGTGCCGCCCTGTTCTTCGAGCACCGGAAGAAGAGCCGTCGTGAGGCCGCCGACGGAGGTTTCCCAGCCCTCGTCGGCTTGTCGAATGGGAACGCGGTTTGCGACTACAGTTAAACTCAACGGTCTGTGGGGCGCCTGATGGAAAAGCCGGTGAGGAGGCAGGGAAGCAGTTTAAGGATAGGGTTCAGACCGACAGGTGTCCCCCAGCATGATCTCTGTCATAAGCATATCATTGCCACAGAACGATGGCAAGGGAAGACCCAAAAAAAGACGACACCGGATGCGTTTCTCTCTCGCCCCCGACGTTACGTCTCGTTCTTCCTCAGTAGAGACAATCTACTCGGCGGTGTGCTCGTCCACGACTCCCCGTCCCCGATCCGGGTAATCGGTAATCAATCCATCGACGCCCAGTCGAAGGAGGCGCCGCATGGCCGCCGGGTCGTTGACCGTCCACGGAATGAGGTGAAGGTCGCGCTCGTGTACGGTTGTCACAAGATCCTTGCTTACGAGGCGGGCGTCGGGGCTATAGATGTCGGGGACGAACGACAATGCCTCCAGGTTAGCCGCGAGGCCCTCGTCCGTCCCCCAGGCCACGAGCAAGGCCGTCCGGACCGGCGCCGTCTGCCGATGAGCCGCCTCCAGGCTGCGGGGATCGAAGGACTGGATTGTCGTGCGGGGCGCCACCTGCTCGCTCGTGACTACAGCCAGCACCTGCTCGACGAACGCCGTGGGCTCGGGATGAAACTGTCCGTCCCACTCGGGTCGGCTCTTGATTTCAATGTTGTAGAATACGGAGACGCGGCCGTGCTCCTCTGTGTACGCCTCGGCCATCTGGATTACGTCCCGCAGCCGAGGCTTCGGGGCCGACTGGGACTCCTGCCCGGGAAAGTCCGACAGCCTCTGGCTGCCACAGTCGTAGGCTGCCACCTCCTCGTAAGCCATGTCGTAGATGTTGTGGTCCTTTCCGTGCGTAATCGGCTCTCCCTTGGCCGTCACGCACTTGTCGGGGGCCATCCACGGTTCGTGGGAAACCACGACGGTCCCGTCGCCAGCAATCGCCACGTCCATCTCCAACGTCGTCACGCCAAGTTCGAGGGCCCGTCGGAACGCCGGAATCGTATTCTCCGGCGCGAGCCCCCGCGCGCCCCGATGGCCCTGCAGGTCGAAGCCGTCGGGCGTGCGGATTGTGTCGGCCGGTGACGTCGGGCCTGCGTGGGAGTCAGACATGCCAAGCATGGCAATCAGAGCAAGAAGTCCAGTGCAAAGCACACTGTTTCCGTAGTCGGACGGCCGACAGACCATGAGAGATGCACGTCAAAAACAGTGTAGACATCATCCGGAGGAGTGCCTCCAACGCTCGCCCCCCACTGCAGTTCACCAAACCCTCTCCTCTCAACCGATGAGGTGACGACCGTATCAAAAGCGAATTATCGTTCGCAAATTGTCTTCTGATGGTGGTTCTTCTCCGCGTCCCTTTATACATTACTATTCGTGCGAGCATGCACGCGCGGGCTCTTCCCTCTCAGTCTTTTTCGAAACCCCCACTTGGAGCATGGAAGCGGACGATAGCCGTGTCATCCCCATCAACATCGAGGAGGAGATGAAGTCCTCCTACATCGACTACTCGA
>CAYULG010000432.1:0-1916 GCA_964445365.1 uncultured Salinivenus sp.
TGCTCGCCCGCAAAATGAATCCGCCCGTGCGGGCGCTGCAGCGCCTTGAGGTGCCCGGTCACGTCGCCGGGGGCCGGCCAGGAGACGTGGCCCACCGCGTAGGGGTCGCGGCCCCAGGCCTTCACCACCGCTCCCTCCACGTATTCCGCGATGCCCGGGTGTACCCGATCCATGTACTCGACGACGTGCTCGATGAGCTCGTCGTCGGAGCGGGTGGCTTGACGCGTGGCCGCGTCCCCGATCGTATACCCCTCCACGACGGCTCGCTGGTCGGGGCCGGCGGCGTCCTCCATCGGATGCCGGTAGACCGTCCCGATCGGCAGGTTGGTCGAGGCGTTGCCCGTCACGCCCTCCTCATGCCAGAAGGCACGCTTCACCTGCAGGAAGGTCCGCGTGGCGTCGACGTAGGGGACCTCCGAGATGGCGGATCGCTTCGCCGACGGCATCGTCGGCTTGACCGTAAGGTTCCGGAGCACGCCCAGCGGCACCGCACAGACCGCGCGGTCGGCCTCGTAGGTCTCGGCCCGGTCGCCCCGCTCGGCGGTCACCTCCACGCCCTGTCCTGTGTCCCGGAGCCCGGTGACCTCCACGCCGTAGTGCACTGATTGCCCGAGTTCCTCGGCCATGGCGGTCGGCAGGCGGTCGTTGCCGCCCTTGAGTACGAACGGGGCTCCACCGAAGAAGAGGCCAAACTCCGCCAGGCCCGAGGAGAGGGTCGACGTCCGCTCCATCCGCGCCCCGAAGAACTGCGTGTCGGCGATCAACTCGACGGCCGCCTCGCTCGCCCCCTGCTCGCGCAGGTAGTCGGCCAGCGACAGCTCGTCGAGGTCCGACAAGGGTGACTGGTCCCAGGTACCTGGCTTCGCGATTTGCTTCGGCAACGTGCCGAAGAGGTACTTCTTCATGAGCCCCATCGGCCCGGCGCCCTGCTCGCTCTCCGACAGGTCATAGGGCCACTCGGCCGGCTGCTCCCCGCCCGCAGAAAATCGCTCGCCGTTCAGGTGGTAGAGGCGGGGAAGCTCCGGCCAGGCCCAGGGGGTGCGCTCCAGGCCCAGTTCGTCGATGTAGCGGTTCGCCTCGGTGTAGGTCTTCGAGAATCCGGCGGCGCCCGCGTCGGCGAAGAGGTCGCCGGCAAATGGCTCGCGGAGGGTGTGGACCCGCCCGCCGGGTCGGGTGCGGGCCTCCAGGAGCGTGACATCGTGACCCACCGCGTCTAACTCCCAGGCGGCGGCGAGCCCAGCGAGGCCCGCCCCGACGACGATCACCTCCTGCGGGGCCGAGGACGGGGCTAGCGGCGCCTGCGTCTGGGAGGTGGACTCGAATGCAGCCCAGGCACCGGGCGAAAACAGCCCGAGGGTCGAGAGCGATGCTCCGGTGACCGACCAGACGCTTTTCGCCATCGGCTCGACGACAAAGGCGTTCACGGCCGCCGGGCTCGGCATCCTCCACGACGACGGCCAGCTCGACTGGGACACGCCGGTGCAGGAGTATCTGCCGCGCTTCCGAATGCACGACGAGTTTGCGACGGAAGAGATGACCCCAGTGGACCTGCTCACCCACCGCTCCGGCCTGCCCCGCCACGACCTGCTGTGGTACGCCACCGATTATTCCCGCGAATCGCTCTTCGAGCGGCTGCGCCACCTGGAGCCGAGTGAGCCGTTCCGTTCGACCTTCCAGTACCAGAACCTGATGTACATGACTGCCGGGCACCTGGCCGGGCAAATCAGCGGGCGGGGGTGGGAGACGTTCACGCAACAGCGCCTCCTCGATCCACTCGGCATGTCACGGAGCACCTTCTCGGTCGACTCGATCCAGACGACCAACGACTACGCCCGGCCCTATGGCGGCGGCCGGGACACCGTCGAGGCCGTCGACTATCGCCCGCTCGACGCCATCGGGCCGGCCGGGTCGATCAA
>CAYULG010000433.1:0-1910 GCA_964445365.1 uncultured Salinivenus sp.
ATCCCCAGATCCGCGACAACTTCGAGCGGTTCGGGATGAGCTTCGACTACTACGGGCGCACCTCCAGCGACACCCACGTCGAGACGACGCAGGACTTCTTTCGGGTGCTCGATGAAAAAGGGGCGTTTGACCTCAAAACCGAAGAGCAGCTCTATGACCCGGAGGCCGATATGTTTTTGGCCGATCGGTTCGTGCAGGGCACCTGCCCGGTGTGTGGTTTCAAAGGGGCGTACGGGGACCAGTGCGAGCAGTGCGGCTCCTCGCTGAGCCCGACCGAACTGGAGGACCCGCAGAGCACCCTGACCGATGCGACCCCGGAACTGAAGGAAACGACCCACTGGTACCTTCCGCTCGGGGACCTTCAGCCAACGCTCGACGCGTGGATCGAGGCCCACCCGGAGTGGAAGAACAATGTCCTCGGGCAGATCAAGAGCTGGTTCGACGAGGGCCTGAAGGCGCGCGCCATCACGCGGGATGTGCCCTGGGGCGTGCCGGTGCCGGACGACGTCGCGGAGCGGCACGGCCTGGAGGCCGAGGGAAAGGTGATCTACGTCTGGTTCGACGCGCCCATCGGGTACATTTCGGCCACGAAGGAGTGGGCGCAGCAGGAGGGCGATCCGGAGCGATGGACGGACTACTGGCAGGACGACGACACGACCCTCGTCCACTTCATCGGAAAGGACAACATTGTCTTTCACTGCCTCATGTTTCCGGCGATGCTGATGGAGCATGGCGAGTACGTCCTGCCGGAAAATGTCCCCGCGAACGAGTTTCTAAACCTGGAAGGGGAAAAGCTCTCCACGAGCCGCGGTTGGGCCGTGTGGCTCCACGAGTACCTCGACGATTTTCAGGACGAGCGACACGCACCGGACCTGCTCCGCTATGCGTTGGGGGCCACGCTGCCGGAAACGGGGGACGCCGACTTCAGCTGGGAGGGATTTCAGCAGCGCGTAAACGGGGAGCTCGCCAACGTCTTCGGCAACTTCGTGCACCGGACGCTCACCTTCGCCCACCGCTACTTCGACGGCACGGTGCCTCCCCTCGAGGAGCCGTCCGACGCCGACCGAGCCATGCTCGACACGCTCCGCCAGGCCCCGGATGCCGTGGGCACGGCCTACGAGGAGTACCGGACGCGCGAGGCGATCTTCGAGACCATGGCGCTGGCGCGTGCGGGCAACAAGTACTTCAATGAGACCGAGCCCTGGCACACGCACGAGACCGATCCACAGGCCTGCGCGAACACGATTCACATTAGCCTGCAGGTGTGTGCGGCCCTGTCCATTCTCTTCGAGCCGGTGCTGCCCAGCGCGGCGACGGTGCTCCGCGATCGCCTGGGCCTGGAGGCGGTGCGCACCAGCACGCCGGGCCCAGACCCGGACGACGCGCTTGGATGGGACGACGCCGGCGCGCCCCTCCTCGCGGCGGGGCACGCGCTTCCCGGGTCGCCGGACGCCGCGCCCCTCTTCGAAAAAATCGACGACACGAAAATTGAGGCCCAGATCGAGAACCTCCGACAGCGGTCGGAGGAGCGGGCCGCCGAACCGGATTCTCACCCAACCGACGCCGACATGGACCACGACGACCTGAAAGACAACATCGAATTCGACGACTTCACCGATCTCGACCTCCGCGCCGGCACCGTCACGGCCGCCGAGCCGGTGCCCGACGCCGACAAGCTCCTGCGCCTGGAGGTGGACATCGGCCTCGAAGACCGGCAGATGCTGGCCGGCGTGGCCGAGCAGATGGAGCCCGACGAGCTGATCGGCCTTGAGGTCGTCGTCGTGGCCAATATGGCGCCGAAGGAGATGTTTGGGTTCGAAAGCCAGGGCATGGTCTTGATGGCCGAGGAGCCGGACGGTACCTTCGTGCCCGTGACCACCGAGGCCGAAAACGGGTCGGTCGTGCGGTAG
>CAYULG010000434.1:0-1903 GCA_964445365.1 uncultured Salinivenus sp.
ACGTGCAAATTACCCACCGCGTATCCCCGGACGGCTTTGCGGTGGGGGTCTACGTCGGTGCCCACGCCACAGACCTTCTCGATCGGGCGAAGTCGCGCATTCGGCAGGCACCTGCTACGTACCTCGATCTCGTCAATCCCCTTCTGGAGCAGGGCGACTGGCGCTTCTACACGCACCGGGGCCCCGGCCAGAACGAGAGGCAAACCGTTTTTTCCGAGCCGCTCGATGCCGTGCCCGATTCGGTGGGCGGGGCCGACGGCATCTACGTGCGGCACTACCTCTCGCGTGAGGCGACCCTCGACCTCGGCCCCGAGTTGGTTGACCGTGCGCTGGACCTCGTTTTCGACGTGTGGCCGATTTATCGGTTCTACCTGGGTGGGTGGGGCGGAGGATCGTAAGAGGTGTCGTCGGGGATGGACGCGCTCGGCTCTCTCTGTTGCGTATTTCGTATTGCGTATTGCGTGGGAGCTCCTGTCTTCCGGTGTCGGGGATTTAATCAGGTTTGAGGGGACGGGATTGTTCAGACTGAGAGCAAGAAGATACGAAATACGCACCACGCAATACGCCGTTGGAATGTCCCTCCCGCTTTGCTAGGTTCACGCTGAACGCGTTGGTTATTTCCTGATCTCTCCGTTTCCGCAATGTCCGATCTCGTCGAAACGGTCACCGAGGCGCAGGTCCGAACGATTCGGCTCAACCGGCCCGACAAGCGCAATGCCCTCAATGCCGACCTCGTGACGGCGCTGAAAGACGCGCTGACGGCCGCGGAGGAGGATGAGAACGTTCGCGTGGTCGTTCTCACGGGGAACGGATCCGTGTTCTCGGCGGGGGCCGACCTGGCCTCGCTCCAGGCCCTGCGGGACGCGTCTCCGCTCGACAACGAGGACGACTCGCGTCACCTCGCCGGGCTCTTTCGGCAAATTTACCAACACCCCAAGCCCGTGATTGCCCAGGTGAATGGTCACGCCATCGGGGGCGGGTGCGGTCTCGCCGCGGTGTGTGATTTTTCGTTCGGGGCCGACGACGCGAAGCTCGGCTTTAGTGAGGTGCGTATTGGATTTGTGCCGGCCATCGTCATGGTCTTTGTCCGGCGGAAGCTCGGGGAGGCCGCCGCCCGCGACCTGTTGTTGCGGGGTCGTCTCGTGTCCGCCGAGGAGGCGGCGGCGATGGGGCTCGTGAGTCGGGCAGTAGCTGAGGGGCGGCTGGACGAGGAGGTGGGGGACCTCGCCCGTGAACTGGCGACGGAGACGAGCGAGTCAGCCGTGGCTTTGACCAAGCGGATGTTGGCCCAACTGCCGGGCATGGGCTTTGAGGAGGCGATGGACTACGCGGTGCAGATGAACGCCTTTGCCCGGGGCACGGACGATTGCCGGGCCGGGGTCGACGCCTTCCTCAATGACGAAGACCCGCCGTGGAAACGTGTTGGGAAGGGGGGGTGAGGGGGCTGGAGCGCCCCCCTTGTGACCGGCCTCGTGAAACGTCTCCCGGCGCACCTGCACAGAGGCTGTTATCGTGCCGATCCGTTCAGATGCTTGCGGACACTGGAGGATGAATACACAAATTTTACGCAGAAAGCGGTACCATCTTCGGTGTGCGCCCATTACGTTATGGTGAACGGAGTTCCGCTTTCCCGATCCCGTAGACCAAGACCACGCTTCAACCACCATGGGCAAAAACGTTGCAGAAAGACTGATTGACAGCGACCTCGCCGACGGCAGCCTCGACGGCGTGGCGGTTGGGGAGGAAATCGAACTTGAGATGGACCAGACCCTCACGCAGGATGCCACCGGGACGATGGTGATGCTGGAATTTGAGGCGATGGGGATTCCCCGGGTCCAGACCGAGCTCTCGGCACAGTACGTGGACCACAACCTCATCCAGTCCGACTTCAAGAACCCGGACG
>CAYULG010000435.1:0-1903 GCA_964445365.1 uncultured Salinivenus sp.
GGAGGGTTTTTCGATTCGACGCACACGACGACCGGGAGCCCCGCACCGGTGACGTGAACCGAGATTCTGTGGATGGCGGGCGACGTGTGCGTTTGCTGAGTATGGCGACGACGCAGAACCGCTCCCCCTTTCTTCACCCACGACGACTCTCTCAATATCTCAATCAGCTATGAATACGATCATGGATACGTTGCAACGTATGGGTAAACTCACGACATCTCTTCGTTCTCTCTGTGCCGGGCTCTTTGCACTGCTGCTCCTTGCGGCTGTGCAGCCCGCACAGGCGCAGATGGAGGACGGCGAACTGCCGAAGATTGACTTCAGCGTCAATCTGATGCAGTCGGCCCAGTATCTAACCTTTGATGCCGGTGACCCCATCGCGGGTTTCCACGCTATGCGCGCGGGCCTGAACTCCAGCGTTCAGTTTTCCGAGAATGTGAATGGGCTTCTGATGCTTGAAGCCGAACCGAACGACTTTGCTGGAATTGGTGCTTCTGGTTCGCTTCAGCCATCGGTTGACTTCGCGATCCTCAACCTGCAACTCAACGACAACCTCACCTTCCAGACGGGTACCCCGGTTACCGGCCTTCTGAACTTCCGGGGCTTTTCCGACGGCCCGGTTGTGCAGGGAAACCCCATGATTGGCAACTCGCTTGCCGACATGATCACGGCCGGTCAGGGTGTGAAGCTAATCGGCTCATTCGATACCTTTGGGTTTGACCTGACAATTAATCGAGGGTTTGGCGAAGACCTGACTGCTGTCAACGGGACAAACACGGGAGTAAACGTCATTGCCAAGGCCCGCTACACTGGTTCCGACCTGTTCAAGGTTGGTGGTGGTGTCGGCTTCTCGACCGGAAGTGGTGTTGGCCCCAATGGTCCTGATGCCAGCGGCCAAGGCCTGATTTTCGCCAACGGCGACCGCGAAAATTACAACCTCGGTAGTCAGGGAAGTGGCACAGCTACTCACGCGAACATACCTTCCGGCACGATTGCTCAGATTGATGGAAAGTTTACGGCCGCGGGTGCGGACGCAGATCTGTGGATTGGTTACGCCACCGAAAGTGACACGCAGATCTACGGGGACCAAGATTTCCAGGCACTCTTCGGTGGAGTTGGTCTCAAGTATGGCTTCACGGACGATTTTTACGCCGCCGGTCGATTTAGCTACGCAGGTGATCAATCTGAAGGGGCAAGTAGTGTGAGCAACACCGCTATGAGCCGCATTCAGCTTGGCGTCGGCTACATGGTGTACGATAAGGCCCTTCTGAAGGTTGAGTACGTGAACCAGTCCGAGGCCGAAAACAGCGCACTCAGTCGAGTTGCTGCTGGCGACTGGCAGGGCGTGACAACGGAGCTCTCCTTCAACTTCTAAGCTCTTCTGTGCTCGCCTGAACGGCGACGCGTGTGATGAATCTGGGTACCTTGTTGGTCCCAGCTGGCCTGGGGCCGTCTCCGTCCGGTGGCGGCCCCAGTGCCATTTTTGTTCGGATGGAGTTCCTTCTCTTCGCACCGAGCAGTCCTCGTGCTAACACGTACACGTTGCTTTCACTTCGTCCGCCTTCCGACGCTTCGGCCCTTCAATTCGTCCCCCACCTTCCCGCTTCTCTCCTAGCGACCTTCACGTCGGTTTTTACCACTGAGCTTTGCCTTCACGTTTTCGTGATGTGCGCAGACCCCGCGGGCATTTGAGCCGAGCGACGAAGATCGAACCCGTCCGAACCGTTCGGGACCTGTAGTCCCACCTCTTAGAGAATGACACTGCCCTTGCTGCATCACCGGCCCCTGTTTTCACCTGTCCCTCCCCCCTGCTGACGGAGTTGTGAAGGGCCGAGGTGGACGGGAAAGCAGTTTGCAGACGACCACGATCTTTCTTCGTTGTTTTCAATCTCTCCCCCGGATT
>CAYULG010000436.1:0-1902 GCA_964445365.1 uncultured Salinivenus sp.
CCTCCTCGAAGTTGTCGTCGGTCAGGGTCGTGATGTTGGCACTCTCGGCCATAATAGGTGGATCGTTCTGTAGTGAAGAAAACGAGCGTCTTAGCACACTCCATGCTCTACCGCCGAGGCCTCCAGCGGTTTCTCAACTGGGACTTCTGCGCTGACGCGGCACGTATGTGTTGGCACAAAAAAGATGCCACGCCGAGCGCGGAGGTCTTATGGTAGGGATCCCCCCGGTTCCGTTACGAGACGCGGAGACGGATGCCTCGACATCGCGACGAATTGGCAGGTTCGTTGCACGCCTCGGCCTCTCGGAACGAGGCATCGAGGCCCGTCCGGGGGATCAGCCCCGCTGGGCGTCTCGGCTCTACTGTGCCGAGCGGGGGAGGCAGCGCTGCTTCAGTCCCGCCAGCCCGGCTGCGTACAGCTCCGAGAAGGTGGCAATGACCTCATCTTCCGGGGCGTCTACGACATCGAACGTGGAGGCCCAGGTGACCGCACAGGACGACGCGTCGATCGAGTCGACCGAGAGCCGCCCTTCGTAGTTCTTCACCGGAAGCGGGCCCTCTACGATCGTGTATCGGAGCGTGCGATCCGTCTCGTCGCGCCCCGTCAGGCGCTCGGTGACTTCCCCGCCGTCGGCGAGAGTGAGAGTGCGCTCGGCGCCGATGCCCTCTCCGGCGAGGCAGGCGCTGGTAATAGGGGGCACGTAGTCGTCGATCGCGCCGAAGTCGCGGACGATCTGCCACACGGCCTCGGCGGGGGCGGGAATGTCGACCTGTTCTCTGACAGAAGCCATGAGGAAGGAGGACTGATGAGGAAGTACGGCGTGCTATGCGTCGGCGTCTGCGATAACCTCCGCGACGGGCCGCTCAAATAGCGTAGGCTCGGCAATTCCGAGGGCATCGCCGACACGGCCGATCATGAGAAAAGTCGTGATGACGGCATTGGCCTCCAGGAGCTGTCCGTCGTCCCAGTGCGTGCGGAGCTCGTCCCACAGTGCGTCGGAGACATCGTTGGCGTCTTCCTCGATTTGCTCGACGAGCGCGAAGATTGCACGCTCTCCGTCGGAAAAGTGGTCGCTCGTCTGCCAGAGCGAGTTGGCCACGTCGCCGATCTTGGCGTCGGGCACGTCCAGCTCAGCGGCAAGGCGCTCGTGGGCGCCGTAGCTGTAGTGGCTTCCCGCTGCGCGGAGCGTCTTGAGAATGACGAGTTCCTTGAAGCCCCAGTCGAGGCGTCCGGGGCCGAGCGATTGAATCAGGAAATCGGTCACCGTGCGGCACATGGCCGGGTTGCTGGCCAGGGCTTGCACGAGGTTGGGCAGGTGTCCGAAGTAGGCCTCGGCGCGGTCGAGCACGTCGTCGAGTTCGGCGTCGGTTTGGGGGCGATCAAGGGTCGCGGTGGCGGGCATGGGCGTCGGTTGGTGTCAATTGAAGAGGGCAGGGAATGGCGCGGAAAGGCCAGGTTAGGGACGGAAAGTCGCGAGTTGATGAGTCATGAGTTGATGGGTTATGAGTACGCCTTTGCATTCGCCTCTTTCGCAGGAGAAAGTTTGCTGCGTTATCGAGCCGAGGTCTGTGGGTTGGCGATCCGGGCAAGAACACTCCTCATGACTCGTGACTCATGACGTCTGCCTGAATCGGGCAGTGACGCTCCTTCTTTGCTTAGAAACACAATGGGGCGTCGGGAAACTGCGTCGCTACGCCTTCGCGTGCTGCTTGAAGTGCTCGAAGTGCTCCTGGGCGGCGGGGGAGTCGGGCGGTTCTTCCTCGAAGAGCACCGGGTCGTGGCCGTGGAAGGCCGTTTCGAGCTCCACCCCCATGGCGTCGCCGAACTTGCTCACCTGGAGGTACGCGCCGATGGTCGTCAGAATCTCGACGATCTGCCCGTCGTCGTAGTGCGTGCGGACCC
>CAYULG010000437.1:0-1866 GCA_964445365.1 uncultured Salinivenus sp.
AGCGCCCCGCTCTGGCTCACGAAGGCCACGTCGCCCTCGTTGGCCATCGACCCGGCAAAGGTGGCGTTGAGCCCATTCGGCGGGCGCATCACGCCGAGGCAGTTGGGCCCCACGATGCGAATGTCGTGCTCCCGGGCGATCGCCTTGATCTCGCGCTCCAGCTCCGCTCCTTCCTCTCCCACCTCCCGGAAGCCGGCCGAGACGATGATGAGACCCTCCACCCCCGCCGCCCCACACGCCTCCACAATGCCGGGCACCGTAGGCGCGGGCGTCGCAATGACGGCCAGGTCCACGTCCGCCTCCACGTCGCCGATCTCTTCGTACGCCTCGATGCCGAGGACGCTGTCGCGCTTCGGGTTGACGGGAAAAATGGTCCCGCCCCACGGGTTGCTCACGAGGTTCCAGAGCAGAGTGCGCCCCACACTGCCGGGCTCCTCACTAGCCCCGATGACGGCCACGTTGTCGGGGTTGAAGATGGCGTCGAGCGGTTGCCGACGCGGCGCGACGAGGTCGTAAGAGGGATCACTTGTCGGAGACGGATCGGACTGAGGCTCGGATGGTGCGGTCATACAAGTCGAAACATTTGCCGGAAAAAAGACAGAAGGAATTTCCGGCCTCAATCACCTGCCGGTCTGAATGTGGACCTTCAAACGTTGTCATGCCCCTGCGCCCTGGTTCACGCGCTCGTTTTCCAAAAAATCCCCCGCTAAGGGCGGCGCGGATGGCTACCTCCAGTGGGCTTTCGGTTCGGAGCCAACGTTGGACATGCTGGCACAGGCTTTGAGCGCACACCTTATTGAAGCAAAGATGAACCGCCTTCTTCTCCGCCGGATGACGTTCCAAACTCCGTACTCTGCCATGCAATCTGACGTACTTACCCTTTCTCGAAGGGCTCGGGCGCAACACCCCTATCGCAGCCTTCAGGCCGCCGTCTTGTTCCAAAGTTTCCGCGACGCCGTCAGCGAGATATCCCCGATAGACGAGCCGACCGACCGGGAGGAAGTCCATACTCGCAGGTCTAACCGGCAGACACTCGAATCGTGCGTGGGATTTCCGAAGAAAAACTGATCTCGGCGCGGTGGAATCGGTCCAGGGGTTGGAGACACCGACGTGACCAATCGGCACACTGCACGAGTGTCCGCTCCGTGCCGTGCAAACCTCCTCTGTGCTTTTTGCAGGAGGTCCGGTTCCGCCCCGATCAGTAGAAGAGATCCTCCATCTCCTCGTCCGGATCCGTCTCCGTATCGGTGCTCCCTGTCGTCGCCGGATGGGCGCGGAGCGCGTCGTAAAAGTCCGGGTCGTAGGTCCGCGTTTTGACGACGATGGGCATGGGCACGGCGTGGCCCAGCAGAAGGGCCTGCTGCTTCGCGTCAAGGGAGGCGAGGATCTCGCGCAGGGACGAGGCGTCGCTGGTGCCCACGAGGGCGGCCCCGATGTCCTTGTCGTCGCTCAGCTTGGCCACCATCTTGGTCCCGATCTGGCTGAGCACCTCCTCGTCGATGGCACTCGGGCGCTGGTCCACCACCAGCAGGCTCACAAAGAACTTCCGCATCTCGCGCGCAATCTTGCCGAACGGCGTCTCGTGCGCAATGTCCGGCGACAGAAATTTGTGCGCCTCCTCGATCGTAATCATGAGGGGCTGCGGCTTGTCGGCCTCGTTCTGGGTCTGCCGGTAGCGGTTCGTCTTCTCCTCGTAGGCGCGGCGGATGCGACGGGTGAGGGCGTTGGCCACCAGCAGGTACACCCGGAGGTCGTCGTGCCGCCCAAACTCCAGGATCACGGACTTTCCGCCGTCCAGGTTTTCGAGGAGAGCATCCAGCACGTCGTAATCGTCCGGCGACGGCCGGGTGGTAAAGAAGTCGTACT
>CAYULG010000438.1:0-1859 GCA_964445365.1 uncultured Salinivenus sp.
AGCTGATGAGTCCCATCGCGCCGTTCTTCGGCGAGTGGCTCTACCGCACGCTCACGGACGTGACCGACGGCGAGGCAGTGTCACACGCTGTCCCGACTACCGTCGAGGCCGACTCCGTGCACCTCGCTTCCTTCCCGGCGGCCCGGGAGGCCGAGCGCGACGAGGCCCTGGAGCGTCGGATGGGATTGGCCCGCACCATCGCCTCCACGACCCTTTCGCTCCGCAACCAGGCCGAGATCAACGTGCGTCAGCCCCTGCCGCGCCTCCTCGTGGTAACCGGCACCGGCGTGCCCGAGGAGGAGGTCGAGAAGGTGAAGGACGTGATCCTCGACGAGGTCAATGTCAAAGCGATCGAGTATGTGGAGCACACCAGCGAGGTGGTGAGCCGGTCGGCCAAGCCCGACTTCAGCCGACTGGGCCCGCGCCTGGGCGACCTGGTGAAGGACGTGAACGAGAAGGTGCGCAACCTCGACGACGAGACAATCGACCAGTACGTGGACGAGGGCGAGCTCACGCTGACCGTCAACGGGGAGGAGGTCGAGCTCGGCCCCGACGACCTCATCGTTCAGAGTGAGGGCATCGAGGGCTGGCTCGTGGAGCAAGAGGGGGATGTAACCGTGGCCCTCGACACCGAGGTCACTCCCGAGCTGCGGACCGAAGGCCTGGCCCGAGAGGCGGTGAAGCGGATCCAGAACCTGCGCAAGGACGCCGGCTTCGAGGTGACCGATCGCATCGAGGTGGGCTACCACGGCACCGACCAGATCGTCGAGTCGATGGCTGCACACGCGGACTGGATCCGGAACGAGACGCTGGCACTGGAGTTGCAGCCGTCCGATCCCGAACAACTCGCGGGAGACGCCGTCGACACGTTCGAGATCGGCGACGAGCGGCTGACAATCGGCGTTCGTCGGATCGATCCCGATGAGGCCATGAGTGCGTAGCTCGGAAGGGTACAGCCTCGGGGCCGGGGGCTCTCGTTTATATTCCTGAATCACTTCCTTTTGAGCCGATGGCGAACGAGAATTCAGATGCGGAACGACAACAAACGATTCCGGAGGGAGAGCGCGAGACCCCGTTCTCCGACGAGGAACTCGCCCACTTCAAGGAGCTGTTGCTCGAACGCCGGCGGGAGGCGAAGGAGGAAATTGAGCAGATGCGGGATCAGATCGAAGAAGCGAAGGAGCACGCCGGTGACGATTCCGCGTACGGCGTCCACATGGCCGACGCGGGTACCGACGCTCGGGAGCGGGAAAAGCTCCACCTCATGATTGCTCGCCAGCAGAAGTACGTTGGGTACCTTGATCGGGCGCTCGAACGGATCAAGAACGAGACCTACGGCATCTGTCGGGTGAGCGGCGAGCCCATCTCCAAAGAACGCCTCGAAGCCGTTCCCCACACCGAAATCTCGATCGAGGCGAAGCGACAAGAAAAGGCCTCCTAAGTCTGATCGGTTTGGGCGTATGGACGTGTGGAAGCGGTTGACCTTCCATGCCTTCATGCATCCACCCATCCATCTGTGTCCGTATGCGTGTTCTCTGGCTTTCCGCCGTTGTTGTTGCCCTCGATCAGGCCACGAAGGCGGCGGTCCTGCAGTTCATGGCCACGCCGACGGGCGTCTCTCGGTCGATCCCGGTCGTGGGCGACTGGTTGCGTCTTACGTTTACGGAAAACCCGGGCATGGCCTTCGGGATCACCATCGGCCCGCCCGGCACCGTGACGATTCTCGCCCTCCTGGCGACGTGCCTGGTCGGCATCTACATCTATCGGGTACGAACCGGCTACGCGCCCTACCTCTGGAGCCTGGGACTCATCTTCGGCGGCGCCGTCGGCAACATTATCGACCGCGTGTTCTTCGGGGT
>CAYULG010000439.1:0-1854 GCA_964445365.1 uncultured Salinivenus sp.
CGAGCCCGCTGGAGCTGCCGGTGTCGATTTCCGTCGATCCCGTTCAGGTGGCCCTTGGGCCGCAGGCCCTTGACCTGACGGCTGGCGACACGGAGCTTCGAACGACCGACGTCACTGCCAACTCGGGCGACGCAATCGTCGTTACGACGGACAATGGCGACGGTGCCTTCGGCGACGAAACAGTTGTCGGCTCGACGGAGCTTAGCGAAGACCTCGACGGGGGCGAAGTTCTCGTGGACGTGGAGGGAGCCGATCCGGTCGACCACGCCGCCCACGTCTCAACGGACGGGACGGTGTCCGGCGTCGTGGCGACCAGCCAGACGGCGCCGGTCTACGCGGTGGCCCAGTTCAACTGGGAAGACGAGACAGTCGTCGGGGAGACCGGCACGGTGACCGTCGACGCGGTAGAGGTTCTGTACGAGGGGGACGTCGGGGAGGACACCTTGTCGATTGACCTGCACGAGGTATCGGGCGGGTCGGTCGGGGCGTTTGTCGGCATCAGCCAGGAGGACCTGGCGGTCAATGCCGTCCACGAGGAGGTGGCGATCGACGTGGTCGAGCCGGTGGATCCGGCCGACGACAACCCCGAGCGCGTCGAAGACACGATTGAGGAGACCGGCGAGTTCTTTGCGATGGCCCACCGCGGGGCGGCCGGGACCGACGCGGACGGGGAGCGCATCCCGGCCCAGCGTCCGGCCCTGGCGACGACCGTCGATCCGGGCACGGTCGGCGACTTTGCGACCGTCGAGGTCGACCTGGGGATCGACATAACCCGCACCTTCGCTGACCCGTCGGATCCGGCCAACTACGAAATCATTGCGCTGCCGGGAGATGTGGACGTCGATGCAGCCGCGCCGCTTGACGGCACGCAAGGTCCGGACTGGCGCGTCTTGCGCGAAGAGGGAGGGGACGGCAACCTCGTAAATTACGACGGCAGCGACGCCTTCCGCTTTGCTGAGGGCCGCGCCTTCTGGGTGATCTCGAAAAACGACTTCACGTTCCAGGACACCCTCAACGCCACGGGCGTGTCGGGCATCGCGCTACAGGAGGGATGGAATGCCGTCTCGAACCCGTTCCAGCAGGATCGGGCCTGGTCGGCAATCCAGGACGCCAACGGGCTGGATGAGGCCCTCTGGCGCTGGACCGACAATGGCGAATGGGAGCGGGTCGATACGCTCGCGTCGGCCCGGAGCGGCGAGGGGTTCTACGTCTTCAACGGCGCGGGGCTTGACTCCCTGTCCCTGACAGGCAGCGCCGCCGGCCAGAGCCTTGCGGCCGAGCAGCCTGAGGGGAAGAAAGAAAGTCGTCCTCAGGCAGTTGAGTTGACGGCCCGGCTTCAAGACGGGATTGAGTCGAGCGTTACCGTCGGCATCGGCGAAGAAACATCGGTCTACCACGCCCCGCCGGCGCACTTCGAAAGCAACGCGGCGCTCCGTGTGCTCGGCTCTGACGGGACTGAGGAATACGCCCGCATGATCACCAAATCGGAGAACGGTCAGGCGACAGCATTTGACCTCGTGCTCTACGGCAAAGAGAATGGGGGCGCGACACTTGAGGCAAGCGGACTTGGCAGCGAGAGCGACAAGGGTGCCGTCCTGGTCGTTGAAGCGACCGGCGAGAGGCACGACCTGCGGGAGATCTCGTCCATCACCGTTCCGACTGGCGAGAACGGAGAAGCGCGCCTCAGTCTCCATGTGGGGACCCAGGAGCAGGTTCAGGAGATCGCGACCCCGGAGGAGACGAAACTTCGGGGCAACTATCCAAACCCCTTCTCCGACCGGACGACCCTCGAACTCTCAATTTCGGAGCCGACGGACGTGAGAATTCAGGTGTACAACGTGCTCGGGCAGCGAG
>CAYULG010000440.1:0-1841 GCA_964445365.1 uncultured Salinivenus sp.
CTCCTTCATCTTCTCCCGCACCTCGGGGTTGTCGAAGTTGAGGTCGGGCTGGTGGGAGAAAAACCGATGCCAGTAGTACTTCTGGGCCTTCTGGTCCCAGGTCCAGTTCGAGTCTTCGCTGTCGGTGAAGATGATGCGGACGTCTTCGTACTTCTCGTCGGTCTCGCTCCAGACGTACCAGTCGTGCTTGTCGGACGCAGGGTCGCGGGCCTCCTGAAACCAGGGGTGCTGGTCGGAGGTGTGGTTGAGGACCAGCTCGGTGATGACCCGCATGCCCCGGGCGTGGGCCTCGTCGAGGAAGGCTTTGAAGTCGTCGAGGTCGCCGTGGACGGGGAGGACCTTGAAGTAGTCGGCGGTGTCGTAGCCGTCGTCCCTGAGCGGGCTCTCAAGGAAGGGCAGGAGCCAGAGCGTATTGACGCCGAGCGATTCCAGGTACGAGAGCTTCTCACGCAGGCCCTGAAAGTCGCCAAATCCGTCGTCGTTGGAGTCGTAGAAGGACCGAACGTGAAGCTCGTAGATCACGGCATCCTTGTACCAGAGCGGATCCGTGAGGAAATCGTCGGACATACTGCGTCGTGCGTTGGGACGTTGCGCAAGAAATCAGGGAGGGCGACCCGCTGAACGGGTGAGCATCCAACGTGCCAACACTCGTGCGAGTTACGCGTGGACCAGTTGGTCGTAGACCGGATGAGTCGTCTCGTTGGTGGGCTCCCGTTCGATCCGGAAAATGTGGGCCGGGGCATCGGGGGTAAGCCGGAGGTAGTGATGCCGGCCGCGCCAGGTGTAGCGGGCATCCTGCAGGAGGTCGTGCACCGGAAAGGCGTCGCCGTCCGGCAGCCCCACCTCGTCGTTGGGAAGACTCAGCTGGCCCTTCTGGGGATGGTGCGGGTCGAGGCTCACGACCACCACGACGAGGTTTGTGCCCGAGGCCTTGCTGTAGGCGATCAGGTCCGGGTTCTGCGTCTCGTGGAACTGGACGGTACGCATCTGTTGTAGGGCCGGGTTCTCGTCCCGGATTCGGTTGACGCGCGTCATGAACGGCTGAAGCGAGGTGGGGTCGTTCCAGTCCCAGGTGCGGATCTCGTACTTTTCGTTCTGGGCGTATTCCTCCCGGTCGGGGTGCTGGTCGTTGAAGACGTGCTCGAAGGGCGGGCCGTAGACCCCGTAGGCGCTCGACAGGGTCGCCGCCAGCACGAACCGGATCTTGTGGGCGGGGCGGCCGCCGTGCACGAGGTCGTCGTGCAGAATGTCGGGGGTATTGGGCCAAAAGTTGGGGCGGAAGTACTCGGCGGTCGGCGTGTGGAAGAGCTCCCGGCTGTACTCGGTGAGCTCCGCCCTCGTGTTGCGCCAGGTGAAGTAGGTGTACGAGTTGTTGAATCCGAGCTTCGCGAGGCTCTTCATCGTCTTCGGGCGGGTAAACGCCTCCGACAGCACGATGAGTTCGGGCGTCTCCGTCCGGAGCTCTCGGAGGCACCACTGCCAGAACGCGAACGGCTTGGTGTGGGGGTTGTCGACCCGGAAGATGGTCACGCCGTGGTCGATCCAGTGCTCGAACACGCTCTTTAGCTCCCGCCAGAGCGCCGCCCAGTCGTCAGTTTCGAAATTGATCGGGTGAACGTCCTGGTATTTCTTCGGTGGGTTTTCCGCGTAGCGAATCGTGCCGTCGGGCCGGTGGTAGAACCACTCGGGATGCTCTTCGATGTAGGGATGGTCCGGCGAGGTCTGATACGCAATGTCGAGAGCCACCTCCAGCCCCAGCTCCTGGGCCCGCTCCACGAACCGATCAAACGCCTCGATGCCCCCGAGCTTCGGGTGCACGTGCTTGTGGCCGCCCTTGGAGC
>CAYULG010000441.1:0-1824 GCA_964445365.1 uncultured Salinivenus sp.
ACGTCGAGGAAGACGAGGTCGGGGGCCTTCTCGTTGATGGCCTCGATGGCCTCGCGCCCGTTTCCGCACTCGCCGATCACCTCGATGCGATCCACGTCCTCCAGGTATTCCAGGATCAGGTTGCGGGCGGGCGGCTCGTCGTCGACGATGAGGGTGCGCACAGGGTCGGGGTCGAAGATTAGCAAATTGGAAAATGAGTCGGTGGCAGTTACTCCGGTGTTCTGCCGTTCTGGGGGATGGAGAACCAGACTTTGAAGCCGGTGGGGTCGTTTTCGGCGGTGCGGAGGGCGGCGTCGGGGCCGAAGGTGCGCTCCAGGCGCGTGCTCGTGTTCGCCAGCCCGGTCGCATCATCGTCTGGGGAAGCGAGCGGGTCCTCATCGTCCGGCCCCACACCGGTGTCCGACACCTGTACGTCGAGCCGATCGTTCTCGGTGGCCACCTCGACCGTAACGGACCCGCCCTCCTCACTCGGGGCGATGCCGTGGCGAAGGGCATTCTCCACGAGCGGTTGGAGGACCATCGGGGGCACCGATGTGTCGAGTGCTGCCTCCTCGGCGTCGATCTCGACAGAGGCCTCCAGCCGATCTGAGAACCGATGTCGCTCCAGGTCCAGATACCGGCGGACGAAGTCGATCTCCTCCCGTAACGAAACGAGGGTGCGGTCCGAGCCATCGAGGGCGTACCGCATCATGTCGGAGAGCTTCGCGATCATCTCGCGGGCCTGCTCCGGGTCCTGGCGGAGCGTTGCGCTGATCGAGTTGAGGGTGTTGAAGAGAAAGTGGGGATTGACCTGGGCTTTGAGGGCGGCAAGCTGTTGCTCGCGGGCCACGGCCAGTAGCTCACTGGCTTGTCGCTCCTTTTGCCGCAGGCGCTGGACATTTCGAATGAGGTGGTAAATCGAAAACTGGATGGCATAAATGGTGAGGTTCCCGAACAAAATCCACCGGTAGCTCGCCATCATTTCTGGAGGGGCTTCGCCAGCCACGAGGCGGATAAGAAAAAGGTACGATTCGAGACCGATCCATGCGTACAGGGGACCGAAACACAGGTGCGCTCCGACGACCCATCCCCAGTGCGTGCGGTCCATCTCGCGCACCGTAATCCACCAAACCGGCACGCTGTAGACCCCGAGAATGAGCACGTAGATGAACTGCCCGCCGACAATGGCAATGAACGGGGCCTCCGGCTGCTGATACCCGATAAAGAACGCGTACAGGAACGCGTAGAGCGTCCACCCCACGGTTGCTAGACCAATCCCCGTCCACGTGATGTGCGGCTTAGGTGGGGGCTGGGTCTCAAGATTGCCCAGGGACCCCTCAAGTCCGGTTTTAGAAGACGCTGAGGCCATGTCTGCGGTGCTGGTTGCAAGCGAGGCGCGTCGCCGACGTTCGTTACGTCCACCGGAAGGCCCACGCCGCCACGACGGTGCTCGCGAGGCTCATTCCTGCAAGGACGAGCGTCGCCGTTCCGTTCCACTCGCCGTGCAGCCAGGCATCCTGCAGGAGGCGGGTGGTGTGGGTCAGCGGCAGAGCGAGGCTCGCGGTCCTCAGCCAGTCGGGAAAGAGGAACTGTGGAATGGCGGCGCCCGAGAGAAAGAGCATTGGGAAAAAGAGGACCATGCCCACCGATTGTGCCGCGCGGGCCGTAGGCATCAGGGCACCCAGTAGGAAGCCGAAGGCCAGGAAGGTGATCCCGGCAAACAGCAGCGCGCCGAGGGTGAGCAGGGGAGTGTCGGGGAGGGGAATGTCGTACGCGATCATGGCCGCAGTGAGGAGCAAGACGGTGCTCACGAGCAACATGAGAAGGTTGACGAGGGCCTGGGTG
>CAYULG010000442.1:0-1823 GCA_964445365.1 uncultured Salinivenus sp.
GTGTAGGAGGCTTTTCGTCGATGCGGGCCATGTCTACCCGCAACGACGAGCCGAAACGGGCGAGTCGCCCATTCGACAAAGACCGCGACGGATTTGTGATCGCAGAAGGAGCGGGAGCGCTGCTGCTCGAAACGTTAGAGCATGCTCGTGAGCGCGGGGCCCCCATTTATGCCGAGGTGGCCGGCGTCGGCAAGTCGAACGACGCCCACCACTACGCCGCCCCGGACCCGGATGGGCACGGAGCTGCCCTCGCCATGGAGAAGGCCGTCGACGACGCGGGCCTCGACCCCACCGACGTGAACCACGTCAACATGCACGCCACCTCCACGCCCGTCGGCGACGTCATCGAGTCCGACGCCGTGAAGGAGGTCTTCGACGACCACGCCTACAACATCAACATCTCGGCCACCAAGAGCATGACCGGCCACATGCTCGGGGCCGCCGGGGCGGCCGAGGCCATCGCTACCATCCTCGCCATCCACGAGGGCCGCGTGCCGCCCACCATCAACGTCGACTCGCTCGACGAGGACTGTGACCTCAACTACACGCTCCACGAGCCCGTCGACCGCGACGTAGGGGCCGCCCTCACCAACGCCTTCGGCTTCGGCGGCCATAACACAACCGTCGCCTTTACGGCCTTCGACGACTGACGCCCGACCGCCGACGACATCATCGAGAGCATGTGTCCTCCCGTCCGCGTGAGGACCGATCCGCCGTCCGTGGTCGTCCGTCTGCAGACATTCCTTCGTTATGCCTCATTCCGACGCTTCGACCGACAAGGACTTGCCCGACGACCTGGGCGGGGTGGCCGACCTGCTTGACATCGAACTCGTGGAGACAACCCCGGAGCGGGTGACGGCCACGATGCCGGTCACCCCGAACCATCATCAGCCGTTTGGGGTGCTGCATGGGGGCGTGAGCGTCGTTCTCGCCGAGAGCGTGGCCAGTGTGGGGGGCTACCTGGCCGCCCCCGAGGGCTACACCGCCGTCGGCATGGAGGTGAACGCCAATCACGTGCGGTCGGTAAAGAAGGGGCGGCTCGCCGCTGTGGCCACGCCCCTGCACACCGGCAGCACCACGCACGTGTGGGACGTCAAAATTCGGCACGAAGGCGAGAAGCTCGTCTGCGTGAGCCGCTGCACACTTGCCATCGTTCAGAAGGCCGATGATCGTCCGTCCTCGTAGTGCCGCCGGATGCCGTCCATGACTGACCTGTCTGTGCCCGGTCTCCATCACGTCACAGCCCTCTCGGGGACGGCCCAATCCAATCTGGATTTTTACGTGGGCGTCCTGGGCCTGCGCCGCGTCAAAACGACCGTCAACTTCGACGACCCGAAGACGCACCACCTCTACTACGGCGATACAGTGGGCCGGCCCGGCACGATTGCGACGTTTTTCCCCTGGCCGCAGGCCCGGGCCGGGCGAACCGGGGCCGGCATGGTGCAGGCCGTGGCCTTTGCGGTGCCGGCGGGCACGCTCGACGCCTGGGACGCCCACCTCAACGACAACAACGTGTCGACGACCCGCACCGAGCGCTTCGGGGACCCGGTCCTCCAGTTCGACGACCCGGCCGGGCTGACCCTGGAGCTGGTGGGCACCGACGACCCGGCCAATCCCGGTACCTGGGACGACGGGCCCATCTCGGCGGACCGCGCGATTCGGGGCTTCCACGCCCCCACTCTTCCCGTGTTTTCGGACGACCGCACCGCCGACCTGCTAACCGAGCTGTTCGGCTGGACGCGGGCCGAGGCCCACGAAGACCGCGTCCGCCTCCGGGCTCCCGACCCCGATCTCGCCGGGGTCCTCGACCTGCAGGTGCGCGA
>CAYULG010000443.1:0-1816 GCA_964445365.1 uncultured Salinivenus sp.
CCCCCGGCTCGCGGGATGCGATCGTCTAGCTGTCGTCCCCCGAGACGCTCACTTCCAGATTGCCGGTGTCGTTCGGAGAAGAGGTGGAACCAATTTCGCTTCCTCCACTGGTTACGGTGAGCGTGAGGCCGTCGGCCGACCCATCGGGATTGAACGTTACCTCGACCTCTTGCCACTGCTTCGGCTCGTCAGGCTGGCAGTTGGCTGTCGAAATGACGGTGGGGTCGAATTCCTTGTCGCCCGGTGCGTCGAAATTCTCGTCGAAGGCGAACGTATTACACGTCCCGTCGCTGGTCGGGTACGTAAATTCCACGCTGAGCGACCCGGTGGCATCGCCGCCGGCCACCTCAGCCGTGACGGCACCACTCTTGCTCCCGCCTCCACCGTCCGACCCGCCGCTGTCGCAGCCGGCAAGCAAAACCCCGGCGGCGAAGAGAAGGCACAATGAGCCGGTCCGAAAAAGCTGAATCGTCGTGTTGGCTTTCATGATGCGTACTGGATTGAATGAAGGGATACGCGAGTGATTGTGGGCCGACACGGTCGTGCTATTCGGTGCGGATCCGTGCCGGAAATGAGTTAATTTTGTTTCTTACGAATGGTTTTTCCGTCATTTTTTAAACTTGTGACTCAGTCCAAGGAAGCGGCTGGACCGCTCTGTTCTCCTCTTCCCCGACGGCTCCAGTCCCGGCGGCGTCGGACGGGGCCCATCTGCTATCGAAGTACCACCTCCGAGTACTCCAATTAACTCGCCCCCGTCTCTTCGAAGGTCCCGTCTCCGTTTCTCAGGTATAGCGCCGTCGTCGGATTACGGTTTTCATTACACCCGGTAATCAGCAGGTCTGGGTGCCCATCTCGGTCCACATCCGCGATCGAGATGGAGCTAGAAGTTGTTTTTGTTATGTCAATTCCGACCCGCGTCACCAGATTCGCTTCAGTGTCCGTAGGTTTCGAAATCTGCAATCCACGACCCTGCTCCTCCTGCGCCTGAGACGATAGGTCACGGTCCTCCCGTACAGCTGGTGTCTCTTCCCAAAGCGCTCGGTCCGACTGCTCTTCTGTCAGTCGTTCCATCGGCGTCGGCTGCAGGGCCTGCACCGGCACCTCCCCTATCCCCAGCAGCGCCAATCCCATGAGAAGAGAAAGGCCCGCGCGTCCCCGGGACGATGAAACAAGGACATCCGTGAACGTCGAAAAGAGCTGAGAAACAAATCGCATGGCGATGTGGCCGGTGTCGAGATGAATGCAAAGAGAAGCAGTCGCCGCGCCGCGGCCCGGCGGGCCCGAAGCGCACGCTCAAAGGAGAAGATCTGGTCTCCAATGTCCAGCCAAATCCTGTCGCGTATCCGACGATTTTGATTGGATATGCGACACGTCGCTATTTTGGGGTGATTTGACCTTGTTTTACTGTCGTAAACGAGACATATCTTTTTATTTGAGACACGTATCCCTTCCAGCCCAAGTGCCCCCGGTGTTCGCGTTTTGACCTCGGTTGGTGCGTTTAACCGCGGTTGACGTGGGCCAATTGGGGCCCGGCTCTGTGCACTCCCGTTTCGCTAGGCAAGCTCCCGTCTGAAGTCCGAGGGCGTCTGCCCGACCGCCTCCCGGAAGGCCTGCGAGAAGTGGGACGCCGACCGGAAGCCGACCGCCTCGGCCACCGCCCGGATCGTGTCGGGGCCGTCCTCCAGAAGCGCCCGGGCCCGGGCCAGGCGCCGTTTCCGGATCAGGGCTGCTGGGGTGAGATCGAGTTTTTCTTTCAGCCGGCGCGTGAGGTGTCGCCGGCTCAGGGCGAGGGCCTCGGCCAGCTCCGCCGTCCGGA
>CAYULG010000444.1:0-1810 GCA_964445365.1 uncultured Salinivenus sp.
TCCAGTCGAACGCCGTCTTGAGGGCGTTCTCCACGGCCAGCGCCCCGCCGGAGATAAAGAACGTGTACGGCAGATAATCGGGAATGCCCACACGGCTGAACGTATCCACAAACCGCGCCATGTGCCCGGTCATGACGTCGGAGTTCGTAACCTTGTTGAGCGCCGCGTCCGTCAGCCGCTCCATAAACGCTTCGTCCTGCGTCATTTTCGGATGGTTCATTCCGAGCGGGCTGGAGGCATAAAAGCCAAAGAGGTCAACGAAGCTCCGCCCGGTCTTTTCGTCGCGGAGCCACACGCCCTGACTCTCGTCTATGTCGAGCACCATGGGCATCATCCCCTTCGTGAGGATGTGCTCGGACAGGAGATCCTTGACCTGCTGAGGCTGGAGGGTGTTGGCGGAAACCGCTTCCATAAAAGTCGGATTGGTTGGTGCAAAGCGACCGTGAGAAGGGTATTCACCAACCCCGGTGACGTTTCTTCTCTGCCCGTAAAATTACGCTCATTCGTCGATTCCCACGCCGTTTATACGTGTGGAAAGCACGTCCGTCTCTGCCAACTCCATCGGTGCCTTCGTCGTCGGGCCGTTGCGGGGCGGCAAGCTTCCCCGTTCTCACTGCCCGTTCTCATACCGCACCTCTCCCCCTACGATCGTATGCGTCACGTCGGCGCTCTGCATCGCGCCGGGCGGACCGTCCAGAATGTTCTCCGAGAGCACGGCCACGTCGGCAAGCTTCCCGGGCGCGAGGGTGCCCCGCACGTCCTCCGCGAACGCCGCGTAGGCGTTATTGACCGTGTAGGATTTCAGGGCCCGGCGGGGCGAGAGGGTTTCGTCCTCGGTGAAGGTCGTGTCGGTCCCCTGCACCGACCGCGTCACTGTGCAGTGAAGACTCGCCAATGGATCGATCTTTTCGACGGGCACGTCGGTCCCGTTGGTCACCACGGCCCCGTCTTCCCAGAGCGTCTTCCAGACGTAAGCGCCCTCCTGGACGCGCTCGATGCCGAGGCGCTTGTAATTGTAGGGGGCGTCGGAGCAGGCGTGCATGGCCTGCATTGACGCAATGACCCCCAGGTCGGCGAAGCGCGGAATGTCGTCCGGGTGCAGGTGCTGGGCGTGCTCGATGCGCCAGCGCAGGTCCTCGCCGTTCACGTCGCGTTCCTCGAACAGCGAGGCAAACAGGTCGAGACTCTCGCGGTTGGCGCGGTCGCCGATGGCGTGCACGGCGAGCTGATAATCTTCCGCCATCGCAATCTTGGCAATCTCCCGCACGCGGTCCATCTCGGTCACGTTGGTGCCGGTCTCGCCGGGGGCGTCGTTGTAGGGCGCCAGCATCCAGGCCGTGCGGGAGCCGAGCGCGCCGTCCACCGTCACTTCTCCGATGGAGCGGACCGTGAAGTGGTGATCGGCGGCGCCCACCGCGCGGATCTCGTCGAGCCGATCCTGGGTTTCGGGGGTCACCTCGCTCTGTGACACCATCGCGTACAGTCGGATGCCGAGGGCGCCCTCCTCCGCCATCTGGCGGTACAGGTCAATGGTCTCGAACGAAGCACCCTGATCGTGGAAGCTGGTGACGCCGTGGGCGAGGGCGTTCTCCGCCGCGAGGCGCACCTGCTTGCGGTTTTGCTCGCGGCGCTGCTCGGCCGTCATGTCGCTCCGCGATGCTTCGATGGCGTCCTGCACGAGCCCCTCCGCCGTTTCCAGAAGCACGCCGGTGGCGCGGCCCTCCCCATCACGAACGATGGTGCCGCCCTGTGGATTGGGCGTGCCTGGCCCAATGCCGGCCGCCTCCAGGGCGGCGTCGTTGGCGATGGC
>CAYULG010000445.1:0-1808 GCA_964445365.1 uncultured Salinivenus sp.
AAGGGCCGAATTTTTGACGGGAGTGGCACCGCCGACCGGACGGACGGGACATACAGCGTTGCCGCGGACGGGCGGCTCGACCTTACGCCGAACAGCGATTCGCTGCGGCTGGGCTCGAACGCGATTGTCGAAACGGACACGGCCGCAACCGTCGAGGCGACCGTGCCGCTCGTCAACGAAGGCGTGATTGGCGTTCGGGGCGAGTTGTTCGCCCAGTATCCAATTCGAACGGATGGCGGCGTGGTCGCCCTTCGGGACACGGGGCGGATCGCCCGGGGAACGGTAAACAATGTGGCGTCCGACCCGGATACCGTCGTGGCCCTGGACTTCGGTGAGCTTCGGGGGACCGGTATCCTTACGGGGGATCTCGTCAACGAGGCCGGTGTCGTGCGGCCCGGCACCGACACCACCGCGGGCCGCCTCGACCTGGACGGCCGCTACACCCAGAAGGCCAGCGGCAATCTGGACGTGGAGCTGGGGGGCACGACCGAAGGCACCGAGTATGATCTGCTCAACGCGAGAGCCGTGGACCTGGACGGGAACCTTCGGGTGGACTTCATCAACAACTACGCGCCGAGCGACACCGACGTGCTGACCCCGGTCCGGTGGAGGGATAGCGTGCGGACTGGATTTTTCGAGGAGATTACGGGGGTAATGGACGGGGACGACGTGAAGTACAACACCGACGCCCTGAAGATCTCCGGCGGAGACCTCGAGGCCGGCTCGCCCCTGGCAGGCGTCGACCCGCCCACCTCGGTCACCGACACCAGTGCGTGGCTGCAGGCCAGAGCAAACCCGAATGGGGACAGTACGCGGGTCACGTTCCAGTACGGACGGGACCAGACCTTCGGCTCGGACACGACCGCGACCGGGACCGAGAGCCCCTTAACCGGCAGCAGCACCCAGTCCGATAGTGCACGGATCGAGGGACTGACCGCGACCACCGAGTATCACTACCGGGCGATCGCGTCGAACGACGCCGGAGCCGACACGACCGACGTTCAGACGTTTACGACGACGGTGGCGCCCCCGACGATCGTGGCGTTCTCGCTGGGACCGGTGACGGCGACTGGCATGATGGCCGAAGGCACGATCAATCCGAACGGGGACACGACGGGCGTCCAGGTCGAATACTCCCTCGACGGCACGTCTTGGACCTCGGTGTCGGTGCGGCCGGACACGCTAACCGGCACGTCCGATCAGGACGTCACAGCCACCCTCGGCGGCCTCACGCCGGACACGTCCTATCAGGTGCGGCTGGTCGCCACGAACGGCACGGGAGTTGAAACGGATACCTCGACTGCTCAGACCCTGGGCCCGGTGCTGGTGCGGAGTGGCTTTGATTCGGGCGCCGAGAACTGGAGTACGGCCGGGGATGCCACCGAGCCCGTGCACCGGTCGTCCGGCGGCAACCTCGGCGGATACATTGAGGCTTCCGACCAGCAGAACAACACAACCTGGTACTGGCAGGCCCCGAGCCCCTTCCTCGGCGATCAGGAGGCCGCGTACCAGGGGGGCCTCACGTTTGACCTCCGACAGTCTAGCACCAGCAGTCAGTTCCAGAACGCAGACGTGAAGCTCACCGGAGACGGGCGCACGCTGACGTTCGACACCGCCTCGAACCCGGACACGAGCTGGACGCTGTACCGCGTCCCGCTGACCGAAACGGCGGGCTGGGTCGTGCAGAGCACCGGAGAGGCTCCGACGAAGGCCGAGATGCTGGGCACGCTCGCCGACCTAACCGACCTGCAGATTCGCGGGGAGTTTGTGTCTGGGGCCGACACGGGCACGCTGGACAATCCAACCCT
>CAYULG010000446.1:0-1792 GCA_964445365.1 uncultured Salinivenus sp.
CCGTATCATTGGCCAGGACATTCACCTCAACCGAACCGCCCTCCAGCACCGAGGCAGTGTCGGCAGACGCCACCGGCGCGTCGTTGACCGGCGTAACCGTCACAGTGAAGCTTGTGCTCACGGCCTTGCCGCTACCGTCCTCCACTGTCGCCGTAATCGTGGCGGTGCCGTTCGAATCGGCCCGCGGGCTCGCCTCGATCGTCCGGTCGGTTCCGCTCCCCCCAAGCTCAAGGCTGTCGGGCGGCACCAGGGCCGCGTCATCGGACTGCGCCGACAGGGTGAGGTCCGCCGGCGGCGTCTCTTCATCGCCGATCGTAAGCGGCAGCGGCCCGGTCGTCTGATCCTCGTCGATCGTCTGATCCTCGATTGAGCTAATCGTGGGCGCGTCGTTGACCGTGTTGATCGTGATGGAGAAGGTCGTCGTATCGGTCTCTGCCCCGTCCGCATCGGCAACCACCACCTCGAAGCTATCGGCCGTCGTCTGCGACCCATCGTGTCGGTACTCGATCGCTTTGCCATTGAGATCGGCCTGCGTGAAGGTGCCCCCATCGGCAACCGGGGAGCCGGCGTCTACGTCGTAGACCGATCCGTTCGCCGGCGGCGCAACGAGCGTATGCGTCAGCGCCGACGGCCCGCTCTCCACGTCCTGCACCGCCAGGTGGCTACCTGTGATTAGGCTGTCGGCGTCCTCCCTCACGGTCCGCCCCCTGTTCACCGCCACGCGCGGTGTGTCATTCACGGCAGTGACCGTGAGGATGAAGCTCTCGCTTGCCGTTTCCCCGGCCTCGTCCTCGGCGGTGAGCGTGATCGTCGCCGTTCCGTTCGAATCGGCCGTCGGCACCGCCTCAATCGTCCGGTCGGTTCCGCTGCCGCCCAGCGTGAGGCTGTCGGCCGGCACCAGAGCCGGATTGTCCGACCCCGCCGACAGGGAGAGGTCCGACGGCGGCGTCACATTGTCCCCAACCGTGAAGGCCAGCGCGCCGGTCGTCTGGTCCTCGTCGATCGTCTGATCGGCGATCGGGGAAATCGTCGGCGGCGTGGTGTCCTCCGTCTCATTCGCAACGGCCTGCCCCGAAAGATTGCCCGCAGCATTGAGGGCCCGATCCCGAATGGGATTCGTATCGGCGGTATAGTCGAGCTCCACAGCGTCCCCCGCCTTCACCGCCGACGCCAGCGTCAGCCCAACCGTATCCGTCCGCACGTCCACCGACGCAATCGTCACGGACGATCCGTTCACCTGCACGGTGAAGCTCCCGGGAGCCGGGACCGAGCCGGCGTCCAGAATCTCGTCGTAGTCGAGAACGAGGCTCGACGTGTCAATCTGCGCCGCCTGCAGGGCCGGGGCCGTCTCATCGATCGTGAGCCGGTCGGCCTCAGTGGCGCTGCTACTGTTGCCCACCGAGTCGATGGCAGTGACGGTCAGGTCGTAGGTCGTTCCGCCTGTGAGCCCACTGCCGGTGGTGGTTTTCGGAGATGACAAGTCGAGACTCACCGTCTTCTGAGATCCGTCCCCCCCGTAGCCGCCGTCGTCGATTCCAAAGCTTGCGGTGTTGCCGGACCCGTCTTCGAAGGTCACCGTCGCCGAGTCCGGGCGGACCTCGCTGTAGCTATAGCCGACGGTTACCGTCTGACTGGTCTGCTTGAACGTCGAGTCGGTCGGGGCCTCCACCGTCACCGACGAGGGCGGCGTCGTGTCGAGCGCATAGCTGTCGCTCTGGCTGCCGTCGGCCCCGTCGTTGCCGGCCTTGTCGAGGGCGTCGTCGACCGCCGCGGTGTAGGTCCCGTCCCCGTC
>CAYULG010000447.1:0-1780 GCA_964445365.1 uncultured Salinivenus sp.
ACCAGGTGATCCATTCCCCGTCCGGGCTCCAGGCGGGAGTTCGGTCGTTGCGCTCATTTTCTGTTAGACGGATCGTATTCGACCCTGTAGAGTCCATGACGAAGACCTCTTCCCCGAAGGTGTTATCCAAAAACCGAAGGTGAACGAGCTTGCGTCCGTCTGGTGACCAGTCCGGATTGCGCCACTCCCCAATGCCATGCTCACTGATGTCCGTTAGTCGGTTCCCGTATGGATCCATGAGCCAGATTACATGGGCGCCATTTTCGTCGCGGTAAGAAGTGTCGAAGGCTAGCCGTTCCCCCTCGGGTGCCCAACTGGGGTGGAAGGAGTCTCCGAAGTCGGTGAGTCGTTGGAGATCCGATCCGTCGGGCCGAATGGTGAAAACATTGCCCGTCGAGAAGGCGATTCGCTCCCCGTCGGGCCCCCAGGCCGGCGTCCGGTCGGTCGGAAACACCTCCGGCTCCGGCCCGGTCGTGACGCGCTGATCGTTGCTGTCACAGCCGCTCATCATGACCGTGAGGGCAAGAAGAAATGGGACGAAAAAGGAAAGAGCTCGGAAGCGGTGGGGCATGAGAATCGAGGTCAGTTCAGGAAGGTGCGAGAGAGATCGGAAATCTGGCGAACATCGGGCGATGAGCCGCTCAAAACACGAGCCCGAGGGCCACCGACAGGCCCCGAAGTCGGATGGTGGAGGGCGAGTCATTCTGGTCATCGAGGGTTTGTTGGGGCGATGGCTCATTGATATTCGTTAAGCTCAACTGGTAGCGCACGTCGAGCTGCAGGGTCTGCGCACCGACCGACCCGCTTGCGCTTCCTCCCACTGCAATCCCAACCTCCGTGCGGCGGAGGGTATCGTCTGGATCTGTGCTTGGAGCGTCGCCCTCGGTGTCCACGCCGCTATGGACCCGGATCCCGAGGGTGGGCCCGGCGTGGACGCGGCCCGTGACGCCCCAGACGGAGCCGATCGCCACGTCGGCGAGCACGGGAAGTTCGAGGTAGTCGAGGGTGAGGGTGCTCGTGGTCGGTTCTCCCTGAAAGGTGCGGACCGTAGCGCTCCATCCCTTTCGCAGGTACAACAGCTCGGCCCGGAGGGACAGGCGCCCGACGAGGCCCGCCCTCGCGGTTCCGCCCACCAGGAAGCCGGTGGTGCGGCCGATGCCCTCATCCGCGAGTCCCTCCCCACCGGCCGTCATCGACGTCGCGCCGGCCTTCAGGCCCCAGCGGTCAATCTGTCCCTGAGCGGGGGCCGCGAGGAGCGGCAGAAGAACAATCAGGACGACCGGCCACGCGGGCCGGGGGAGGAGACGGGGGGTTGCGGGCATGGCGTACGAGGGAAAATGTGAGAGACGAGATCAATGGACGCAAGCGCACGTCCAGACGATATAAATGAATCCGCCGAACAAGCAGGCCCGCTCCTGTCCGGCGACGGGCCGACCGTCTTGCAAATATGAACCGGACCTGATTTTTTGCAACAGGTAAGGTGGGAGAAATGGAGCAAACGAGCAACGCTCCTCATTCTTTTTTTTCTTCTTTAAGAAAAATAAGGAGACGTAAATTGTACGTTCAATACGTCCGGTTGGGAGGGGCGGTTCGCGGGGGGGCATCCGACGGGGCTTGCGCGCTCGGGCTCGTTCTTGTCCTGTACTCTCGCAAAACGAGCCAGAGGAGGATATCGCTACCGCACCAGCAGCGACGGCGGCACGCCCTCCGGCCGCGCGGGGGGCAGGGGGGAGGTCCCGTCGTGGGCCGCGAGGAGGCGGACGAGAAACGAATAGAGGCC
>CAYULG010000448.1:0-1763 GCA_964445365.1 uncultured Salinivenus sp.
TTGTCCTTGTCGGAGAAGATGATGTCGCCCCGCCCGGCCACGGCCTGGAGCACCCCTTCGTTGGTCATGTAGCCAGTCGAAAACATCACGGCCTTTTCCTTGCCCATGAAGTTGGCTAGCCGCTCCTCCAGTTCCAGGTGCATGTCGAGCGTGCCGTTCAGGAAGCGGCTGCCCGTACAGGCCGTGCCGTACTCGTCGACGGCCTTCTTCGCAGCCTCCTTCACACGGGGATCGGAGGTGAGGCCGAGATAGTTGTTCGAGCCGGCCATGATAACCTCTTCCCCGTCCATCACGGCCTGCGTGCCTTCACTCTCCTCAATAGGGCGGAAGTAGGGGTAGAGATCCGCACGCTTGATCTTCGCGTAGTCCCCCGACGGATCGAAGAAGTCGTGACACTTTTCGAAAAGAGGGAGATCGTCTTGGGAGTCAGGTTTGGCCTCCTTTGTCTTTACAAACTCGTGAGGCCGCTTCTGGTCGGACATCGTCATAGGCAGTGGCGTAATGCGGAAGCATGCGTGAGCGCACAGATACAAGCCGGGAAGTGTCCGGCTCGCCCGGAATACGGCAGACCCCTTAATTTTCAACTCTGCCACATCTACGTATAGGCGCGTCATCCACCTCAAAAGTAACACGGTCTCTCTCGCCTCCTCAGAGGAGTGAGGACAACCGTGATGGGCAAGATTTTATTTGGTGGACTATGTCTGTACGCTCTCCCCCCTGCGCGTTTCCCGGCTCACGCGACTCATTTTGTTGGCGGAAGGGCTTCCACCGTCGTGGTCAATTGATTTGTGTATCCTTTCACATCCTATCCATCCGTCGGGCCCCCAGCCGCTCCGGTCGTCTGGAAACCGGGCCGTGGACGCCCGAGCGCTGTTCACTAAAAATTTACACTTTCAGAACTGGAAGGTACTGAGAAGCGGATCGCAGGCGAGCGGAGGCTAAAACCGTACCTGCACGCGCATGCCGACGCCGTCCGCCCCCCCTCGCCCGGAAACGCTCTGCGTGGCTCGGGCAAAGGGTCCCGTCGGGCGTACCCGCACCGCGAGTTCCTCGTCCACGTCGAACGTGAGGAGGTGGGCGCTCACGTACGCGTCCAGCAACGTGAGTGCGTAGAAGAGCCCTGCCCCCAGAATGGCGAGGTTCCTCCGGCGCTGGAACTGGTCACGCTGGTTACGCACTTCGCTCAGTCGGACCGTTCCCCCGAGGAAGACCTCCTCTCTGACTTTGTTGAACTGGCTCTCGTACTGTTCATAGGGATTCCCTTCCCCCTCCCTCTCGCGCCCCAGTCCAAAGAGATGCGCCCGGTCAAACAGCAAGTATTGCTGCTGGGACCGGTAAATGCGGAACGCAAGACCGGCGAGGCCGGCGTAAACGAACGGAATTTTGTAGTACTGTCGGTTGTAGTATTGGCCCCAGCCCGGCACGGCAGCGGTTCGCCAGAGGGCCCCCTTGGGGGAATGATTCGGTGGAAATCCCTTTTCCTTCAAAATCTCGGCCCGCACGCTATCGGGCTGGGCCCGCACGCAGGTGGGCCCCATCATGCCCGCCATCAGAACCAACAGTCCTGTGACGACCGTGACCAGCAGAATGCGCAGAGGGGACATGACGATGCAATAAGACCAGCGAGGCGAACGAGACCCTGTGCCGATCGGTCATCTATCCGGTGCCGTCGATGATGTCGACGGGGCACTCACTCTTCCATCATCAACTCCACGAGGCGTTCGAGGTCCTCCTCGGAGTAGTAGGAGACCTCGATGGTGCCC
>CAYULG010000449.1:0-1758 GCA_964445365.1 uncultured Salinivenus sp.
GCCTTTGCGACGAGCGATCCGGAAAAGACCGAACCGCCTCCCTTCAGGATGCGGTTGGCATAGTCGGCCGTTTCGTCGCTTTCGTCCGAATTGGCGCGGGCAGATCGGGCGTCGTTGTTCGACGAATCGTCCATGCGGAGGTAGAGTGGGGAGCGTCAACGTATCGGAGCGGCCCCCGGTTCTATGGCTGTAGAACGGGCGATCAGCTTCCCCCAAGAAACCGGGAAATCCTGACGGTATCGAGGGAGGGGTCACGTTTTGGTCGAGGATTGACGCCGGGTCCCGTGGAGCATCCGCTCATACGTCCGATGAGGTGCGGATGTCGTCTCCATTTTCAACGCAGGCCCGGGGATCACCTGATTCCTGCCCAAGTTGCTTACCGTGCCGTTGCGTTGCGGTCGCAAACGGAGCGCTGCGGCATGCCGCAGCCTCCTGTTCGTCTGAGGACTCGCAGCGCTTTATCCAAGGGGGACCGTGTTCCACTCCGGGACCGGCAGACTGGCACACTCGACTTTTGCGAACGCGCGTTACGCCGATGGCAACGATGCCGAACACATTCGTCATCGGGGCGGCCAAGTCCGGCACGACCTCGCTGTACGATTACCTGCGCCAGCACCCGGAGGTGTTCATGAGTCCGGTGAAGGAGCCGTGCTATTTTGCCTACGCGGAGAATCCCCCCGAGATGGCCGGGCCGGGGGATGAGGAGGCGAACCGAGCGTCCGGAGTCGTCTATACGATGGACGACTACCGGGCGTTGTTTTCGGAGGCGACGAACGAGTCCGTCGTGGGCGAGGCCTCGCCCGTGTATCTGTACGACGAGGACGCCCCTCGTCTCCTGCACGAGCACTGTCCCGATGCGACCCTCATCGCCGTGCTCCGCAATCCCATCGTGCGGGCACACTCGCACTACCTCCAGCTCCGCCAGAGCGGCCGCGAGCCGCTGGAAGACTTTGGGGCAGCCCTCGACGCGGAGGATGACCGCGCGGTGGCGGGCTGGGAGTGGTCGTGGCATTACCGGCGCATGGGGTTCTACGGGCGACAGGTGGCGCGCTATCTGGACTACTTCGACCGCGAACAACTCCACGTCTACCGCTTCGAGGAACTAACGGGCGATCCGATCGGGTTCGCTCAGACAGTGTACCGGACGCTCGGGGTAGATTCCGCCTTCACGCCGGACACCGGGATTCGTCGCCGCGCCACGGGGGTCCCCACCCTCGACTGGCTGCATCAATTCATCAACAACTCCGATCATGTTCTGCGACGGTGGTCGCGTCTCGTCCTCCCGGAGGCCGTCCGCGACCGAATCCTCATGGCGGTGCGCAACGCGAATCTGCAAAAGCCGCCGCTGCCGGACGCGGCCCGGGCCCGCCTGGCGAATGCCTACCGCGACGACGTGCACCGGCTGGAGGCACTGCTCGACCGGTCCTTCTCCGACTGGCTGACTACAGACGAAACCCGGATCGCTGATGACGGATGATCGACAGGAAGGACGGCCTTGCGCCGATCCCGACCGACCGCTGAGGGTGCTCGGTTGGCCGGGATTTTCGAGCGAGAACGGCAATCCGTATACCCGCCTGCTGTACGAGGCGATGGAAGCGGAGGAGAACGTAGAGGTGGATGGGTTTACCATGTTCGAGCCCTTCCAGCGGCGCTACGACGTGTGGCACGTGCACTGGCCCGAGGACTTTCTGAGCTACCCCTCACCGCTGGCGGCCTATTTCTACATCACGGCGGAGCTGGTCCTCTTCGCATGGGCAC
>CAYULG010000450.1:0-1742 GCA_964445365.1 uncultured Salinivenus sp.
GCACCTCGCCGTCGCGGTTCCCGAGGATGTTTGTGGAGAACCAACCCTCGATCCCGAGCATGCGGGCCTTCATCCCGGGCGCCAGGATGGTTTTCATCAGGGTCTGGCCGGTCTTGAAATCCTTTCCGGCGATGGGCACGTCGTTTTGTTCGGCCAACTGTTCCAGGGCGGGAACGTCGGCCGAGAGGTTGGGTGCGCCGTTGGCGTACGCCACGCCTTCTTTGATGGCGGCGTAGGCGTAAAGCTGAGAGGGGGAGATGGCCGGATCGTTGTTCTCCATTCCCTCTTCAAACTTCTCGATCGAGAGGTGGCACTCCGACGGTTTCATGTAGACCTCCGTGGAGCCGCACCAGATCATGACGGCGCGAGCTGCGTCGGTTTCCTCCATGCGCTGCCGGATGTCGGCCCGGAGCGCCTCGGCCAGGTCCTTCTTCGTGGCGCCCTGCTTCACGTTGGGGCCGTCGAGCCGCTTCACGTACTCCTTGCTGAAGACGGCCGACATCGGCTCGATGCTGTGGAGGAAGTCCTCCAGCGGGGCCAGGTCGTCCTGATCGAGCACCTCGGCGCGCGCGGCGGCCTCGTAGGCGTCGTCGTCGAACACGTCCCACGCCCCGAACTCTAAGTCCTCAAGGGGCGCCAGGTCGACGAAGTCTTTGATGAGGGGACTTCGGTGCTCGGAGCGTCGGCCGAGGCGAATGGTTTGCATCTGCGAGAGGGAGCCGATGGGCTTGGCGTGCCCGCTGCGAATGGCCTCCACCCCGGCGATAAACGTGGTCGAAACAGCGCCGAGGCCTGGGGTGAGGACCAGCAGCTTGCCGTCGTGCGGGGTAATGTCGGTGGGGGTATCGGGCATCAGGCCAGTAAGGGGGTCTCAACTGCAAGTGTAGTGAGTTCAGGGGCCCCGATCAAGGCGCCGGTCGGTGATCGAGGAAACGGTGCTATTCTCGCCGTCCCAGACATCGGATTTTTCGTGTGTGAGAGCCTCGTGGCCGAGCGATTGGGAACGCCTATCCCACATAGACGCAGCGAGAGTAGCGAAGGTAACAGTCTATGAAACAGGGAGACGGCCTACAATGAAAATTTCGAATGGGCGCGGGCGGATTTCTGAACGTCGGAGAAAAGGATGGAGCCTCACGACGTATTCCTCTCCCACATTTGGACTGCCGGGGAGAGGGGAGCGTTTTGTGCTCATGAGTCTGTCGCTGGCCGGCGCGATAGAAACCCTCGTCACGGGTTGAGCGACGTGCGGATGTTGTCGTTCTGGGGCGGGATCACGGTTGGGGAGCGATTTTCGACGAGCGCCTGCACCGTCTCCCAGATGCGCTCGCAGTTGCGCCCATCGGCGCCCAGCATGTGCTCGTCCAGGAAGGCCTGAGCGGTGTCGCGGCAGCAGTCGGGCGCGTCGAGGGCCCGATCGACCTGTGCGAGGAGCTGGTCGAAGTTTTGGGCCTGCAAGCCGCCGTGCTCCTCGGGGGGGAGCTTCCAGATGTGGCGGGCCGACTCGACTTGACTCTCCAGCAGCCCGGCAAACGTGTAGGTGCGCGACATGAAGGCTTCGTCGGCGTCGGCCACGGGGTAGACGTGGATGGTGGGGCGGCCGGTGGCGTAGAAGAGGTTCGCGATGCTGCTGTAGTTGGTGATGAGCGCGTCGGCCACCTGCAGATCGAGATAGTTGTCCGGGTACCGATCTTTGTACTTGAGCATCACGTGGTCGTACCGTCCGGCCAAGCCGTCCAGCATGG
>CAYULG010000451.1:0-1740 GCA_964445365.1 uncultured Salinivenus sp.
ACCGTTGCCGTCTACGAGGCGGGAAGCGGGGACAGTCCCGTCCACACGATCGGGATTGAGGACCTCGGGATTCCGGTGGACGCTCCCGGGATCGAAGATGTGGAGGGCTTCGAGGACTTCCCCAACAGCGTTGTCGCCAACCTCGGAGACATTGACGGAGACGGGACCGGAGACCTGGGAATCACTCAGCCGGAGGTCGACAGCAGCGTTAGTCAGAAGGTGTTCTTGTACTTCGGCGCGCCGAGCCTCCCGGCCCAGCCGGACGTGACAGTCGATTACACCGACAGAGGCGTGGGAGAAAACTTCGGACAGGTTCTTCGGGGCATCGGCGACGTCAACGGTGACGGCACCGACGACTTTCTCGTGGGAGACACCTTCACCCAGTTCGACGGAGGCCCGCTCTTCCCGGAGGATCCCTTCGGGCAGGGATTCTTCGGGGCGCTGTTTGTCCACTACGGGGACACCGGCGACCCGCCATCCTTCGAGGAGCCGGCCCAGGCCCTCGCGGTGCCGCTATTCCAGCAGGTACCTGCAGGCTTCCAATCCAACGTCGGTTTCGGATTTCAGGGGGTTGCGGTCGGCGACTTTAACGGCGACGACACGACCGATGTCGCCGCCAAGCCCGCGTCTTCCTCGGTCGACGGCAGTGGGGCGATAACCATCCGAGTCTTCCATGGCGGGAGCGACTTCGACGGCACCTCAGACGCGGAACTGCCGGTTCCCGGAGTGCTCTCCTCCGGCGATTCTGAGCTTGCAGGCACAAGCGCCGGGTCTGTCACGGCGGTGCCGGCGGCCTCAGAGGAGGGGCCGACTCGCCTGATGGTAGAAACCGTCTTTGGGACCAATGCGCTGATCTACGGGCCGGGCCCAGACACAACGTCCGCCCTCGAAAAAACCACGCTTCTCCGCGGGCCCGATCAGCAGAGCGGGCTGGGCACTGGGGTCCTTTTCATCAACCTCCCCCAGAGCTCATCCTCGGCAACCGGGGACTTCAACGGCAGTGGCCAGGCCAACATCGTTCCTCCGCAGCTCCAGTCCGCAGACTTTCGAGGACCGCCCGCCTACGCCTACGAATTGGACACCGGGGTTCCGGAGGAGCCCTCTCCGGTCGCCTCCGCGTCGGCGCTGGTCGACTCGACGAGCGGCACCGTTGACTTTGGCGACGGCACGGGGGTCGACATTGCGTTCGGGGAAGGCACCGCCGGATCCGACTCCGTCACGGTCGAGCGCTTTGCGGAGGGCCCGTCCGGCCCCAGTGGCATCGGCGAGAGCAATGTCAGCAGCTACCGCGTGGAAATCTCGGCGGGCGAGGGGCTTTCCGTCGGGGACAGCACCGAGGTGCGCTTCGACGCCTCGATGCTGGCGGGCATTGGCGACCCGACCCGGGTGGCTGTATACACCCGCGAGCTGCCGGGGGCCGGCACCTTCCAAGAGGTCCCGACGAGCTACGACGCAGACGCAGGCGAGCTCGTCGGGCTCGTGTCCGGCTTCAGCGAGTTTGCGTTTGCCTCCGATACCGAGCCGCTGCCGGTGGAGATGGCCGGCTTCGAGGCAACGGTCGATGGGGACAAGGTCCGGCTCTCCTGGCAGACCGCCTCGGAGACCGGCAACGCCGGCTTCCGCGTTCAGCGGCGAGTGGGCGAACCGGAGAACGGTCGAGAGGACGCGTGGGAGCAGGTGGGCCAGGTCGACGGATCCGGCACTACGACCGAGGCAAAGTCCTACCGGTACGTTGATACG
>CAYULG010000452.1:0-1737 GCA_964445365.1 uncultured Salinivenus sp.
GTCGGGGCGGCCGGATTTGAACCGGCGACCACCTGCCCCCAAAGCAGGTGCGCTACCGGACTGCGCCACGCCCCGATCGTTTGTTCGAGACCAGATCAGGCCCAGAACGCAGGACGGGTCCATCGTCCCGTCAATTTCGCTTCTTCGCGGCTTCTAGCTCTTCATCCACGTCGTCGAGGGGGACAATCTTCTGGCGGAACCCGTAGTTGCCGTCGTCTCGCTTCTCAGCAACCACGAGTTTTGCCATTTGCTTCGAGGCCTTTGTATCGGTTCCGTTTGCCATGGCTTACTTCGTTTCTCGATGAAGGGTGTGCTTCTGAAGAACAGGATTGTATTTCATCACCTCGATGCGGTCCGAGTCGTTCTTCCGGTTTTTCGTCGTGTGGTATCGCGACGTGCCCGGCTCTTCGGTGCACTCGAGAATGACTTGAACGCGATCGCCGTCGGCCATTGGACTAGGGGGGTTAAGTTACTACAAACGAGCGCACAAACAAGGCGTCACGCCCTTCCATTACACGTCGAAGCCCTGCTTGCGAGCTTCCTTGAGGACGGCCTCGATGCCCTTCTTGTTGATTGTCTTGAGGGTCTTGGCCGAAACCTTCAGGGTGATCTTTCGGTCCTGGGACGGAATGTAGAAGGACTTCTTCTGCAGATTCCGCTTAAAGCGACGGTTCGTCTTTTTGTTGGACGGGGAGACGCTGTTTCCAGTCTCCGGCCCTTCGCCGGTAATGTCGTCTTTGCGTGCCATGGGTGCACCTCCAATCTCAACTGTTAAAGTGCCTACAGGACGGTGTCGATGGACCGCACGCGTACTGTCGTGCATTTGGAATCGACAATCGGATTATAGATTTCGAACTGGCGCTTTGTTCGTGAAGACAGCGCGATTTCAAGGGCCAATCGAGAAAAAAGGGTCTTCCTACTGTCCGTCCCCCGAAGGAGTACCGTCCGGCCCGTGGGGCGTAACGCCCGGCTGCAGAAATTCGAAGAGGGTGTCGCTGCGGAGCCCGAGGCGCAGGGTTTCGAGCGGAAGAACTTCCTCCGGGCGGATATTGCCGAGGTTGACATTTGCGCCGTGGTTCTTAATCAGCCACGCCTGCTGTTCCTTTTTGGGGGCTTCGAAGATGATGTCGCGGGCGTCGACCCGGGCCACGATCTCGTCGACTAACCCCGTGCGCACCTCCCCGTTGGCGCGGAAGAGGCCGGCGGTTCCCGTCTCGCGGGCCTCGGCGATCACTTTTCGGCTGCCCGCCTCGAGCTCGGCCTGCATGGCCTCCACCCACCGATAGGGCGGCATCACGTCGCTGGAATCCTTGGAGCCCACCTCACTCAGCACGGCGAAGTCTTGGGCGAAGAGGTCGATGAATTCGAGCTTGTGGTCGTGGGCCATCGACGCAGCGCCATCGGAGATCTCGACGTGCCGCACGCCGAGGTCGTCGAGGAGCCGACGGTAGTCGTCAACTTGATCCCGCAGAAAGTACGCTTCAAACAGCGTGCCCCCGAAACAGAACGGCACGTCGGCCGCCCGGTAGATGTTGAGCTTCCGCTCCAGGTCCGGCGTGACGACCGCCGTGCCCCACCCGAGCTTGGCGAGGTCTACGATCTCGGCCGCCACGTCGAGCACGTCCTCCACCTCTTGGGGCGAGAGGCCCTTATCCAGCATGTGCGTGAGTCCCTTCTCGCGGGGCTTCGTGGGGCGATCGGGGAGGCCGATGAGGTCAAAGTCGTCGTGGATCATGG
>CAYULG010000453.1:0-1734 GCA_964445365.1 uncultured Salinivenus sp.
GCTTGCCCTCGCCAATGAAGTGCTCCTGGCCCACGAACTCCTCGAGCGTCCGGGGGCGCATGCGGTTAGCGAGGGGCGCGCGCTCCTGGCGGGCCTGCTCGGCCTGTTCGTCGAAGAGGTCGGGCATGAACACACGTCGATCGCTCGATTGGCACGTGGGGGGACCAAACCTGTGAGCCCCGTGTGGGTTTTGCCGATTCCGCAAACGAGACGAGCGGTAATGGAGGCTGACGATTCAGGACTGCTGCGAAGAGACCGCCGAGAGGCTGTCTCGGTAAGACGCTGCGCGCTCAGGTTTGCCCCAGTCGTCATAGAGCGTCACCAGTGTTTCCTGAACCTGCTGAAGATATGGATCCCCAGCGGGTCGCTTGTTCCGCAGCGCCTCGTGGGCCTTTTTCAGAAGCTCCTCGGCGTTTCTGTACTTTCCTTGTCGGACGAGGCATCGTCCAAGTCTTCCTTCTGCGACCGCCACCATCCAGTTGTCTGGGCCGAATGCCTTCCGGCGAAGCGAAAGGCCCTCTCGCAAAAACGGCTCGGCGGTCGAGATGCGCCCCTGCTCAAGATGAACGCGACCGAGCCCAACGAGGGGATTGGCCCGCACTGGATGATCGGGGGGAAGACTCTCTTCCGCTTGACTCCGGGCCTTGCGGAACAGGCGCTCGGCGTCCCCCAAGCGTCCCTGCTGAAGCCGCAGCCGACCCATGTGGTATGTGCTACGGAGGAGGTACGGGTGGGGAGGATCAAAGAAGTTGGGCAACATGTCCATCCCGTCCTCAAGGTGCGGCTCGGCCGCTTCGAGACGGCCTTGGGCGATCAGGATCCGGCCTAGGCTCACGAGACCGAGGGCCACGTCGATGCTCTCCTCCCCCGTCACGTTCCGATGCATGGCGAGGGCCTCACGCTGGACGTCCTCGGCTTCCTCGAAGGCCCCTTTGTCCCGAAGCAGCGCCGCAAAATTGCTCACGATGATCGCGAGATTCGGATGGTCTCCTTCGAGCTCGCGATACATGTCGATCGCCTGCCGGTAGTACGTCGCGGCCGTGTCGTATTCCGCCTGGCGATGGTAAAGATTGGCCAGATCGTTGAGGCTCGCCGCCAGGTCCACGTGGGCCGAATCAAAGACCGTACGGCGAATGCGAAGGGACTCATGAAGGAAGGAGTCTGCGGCTGCATAGTTGCCCAGATTGTACCAGGACATGCTTCCGAGACGGTTGAGGACGGCGGCGACTTTCGGATGATTGGGCCCATGAACGGCCCGCCGCATGGCCAGAGCTTCTCGCAGGAGACTGTCAGCCCGCTCGTAGTCGCCGGTTAACTGATTGTGCAATCCCAAGTTGTAGAGCGTGGTGGCCACCGTTGAGTCGGGCCCCCCGTGCAGCTGGCGACGCTGCGCGAGGGCCGCCTTCAGGATTGGTTCTGCCTCTTCAAATTGGCCGATTTTGTCGTAGATCCGTCCGATTAGGGTGCGCACTTCCGACTGGACGGCGGGCTGTCCCTCCAACTTGTCGATTCGTTCGGTCCCTCGTTCCAAGACCGTGCTCATTGTCACATCTCCCCCCCCTTCCTCCCCGGTCTTAAAGGGATCGGTGGTACTAATCAGATTGACGAGAAAGTCTGAAACCTGCTCGGCCGTCTGCGCCTCCCGCTGCGCCCGGTCCCGCTGTTCGGCGAGCCGATTGGCCTGCACAGTCACCGTCACGGCGTAGGCCACCCCGAGCAGGAGGACGAGCACCC
>CAYULG010000454.1:0-1733 GCA_964445365.1 uncultured Salinivenus sp.
ATCCGGCGCACCTGGCCCAACATGATGACACGGGAGGGCGTGCGCGGCATGGAGTACAACGCCTGGAGCGAGGGCAATCCGCCGTCCCACGCCGCCGTGTTGCCGTTCACCCGCATGCTCGCGGGCCCGCTCGACTACACGCCCGGCGTCTTCAACCTGACGCCGGAGGAAATCATGCCGGACAACCGGGTGCGCACCACGCTCGCAAAACAGCTGGCCAACGAAGTCATCCTCTACAGCCCCGTCCAGATGGCGGCCGACCTCGTCGAACACTACGAGGATCAGAAGGCCTTTGAGTTCATCGAACACCTGCCCGCCGACTGGAGCGAGAGCCACGTCGTCAACGCCGGGATCGGCGAGTTCGTCACCATTGCCCGGCGGGAACAGGGCGGGGACGAGTGGTACGTGGGCAGCATTACGAACGAGGAGGCCCGCCGGCTCGCGGTCCCGCTCGACTTTTTGGACGCGGACACGACCTACGTGGCGCACGTCTACGAGGACGCCCCGACGGCCGACTACGAGAAGACCCCCCACGCTCACCGCATCCGGCGGGGCCTCGTGACGAGCGACGACACGATGACGGCCGCGATGGGCCGGAGCGGCGGGCAGGCCCTCCGCCTTGTGCCGGCCACCGAGGCGGACCAGCAGCAGTACGACCCGCTTGGCGGCGAGTGAGAAAGAGGCACCCTGCGTCTGAAAAAGAGAACCTGGTGCCTACGCGTGCTCCTCGCGGGAGGGCGGGGCCATGAACTCGGGCCCGACCGGGTCGTCGATCGTTTCGTCGAGAATCTGGTCAATCTCGATGAGGTCCTCGTCCGTGAGGGACCAGCCGCTCACCGCGTCGACAGGGTCGAGCTGATCGGGGGTCCGGGCGCCCCAAAGGGCCACGTCCACGCCCTGGTCCAGAATCCAGCGTACGGCCAGGTGAATCACGCGGCGGTCGTAGCGCTCGCGGGCGAGCCGGTCGAGCCGGTCGACCGCCTCCAGGTACTGCTCGAAGCGTGGCGCCTGGAACTTCGGGTCGGTGTTGCGGAGGTCGTCGCCCTCGAAGGTACGGTCCGCCGACATCGTCCCGCTGAGGAGGCCGCGGCAGAGGGCCCCGTAGGTAAGCAGGCTGATGTCCTCCTGCCGGCAGTAGGGGAGCACGCCGTCTTCGATCTCGCGTTCGAAGAGGTTGTACGGGGGCTGGCACGCGTCGAGGGGCGCGGCTCGCCGAAAGGTGTCCATCTGGGTGGGAGCAAAGTTGCTCACGCCGATGGCCCGAATGAGGCCTTCGTCCCGGATCTCCCGGAGCGCCCGGGCCGTCTCGTCGGTCGGCACGAGCGGGTCGGGCCAATGGACTTGGTAGAGGTCAATATAGTCGGTCCGAAGCCGCTCCAGCGAATCGGTGACCTCGGTGCGGATGCGATCGGGAGAGGCGTTGCGGTACGGCGCGCCGTCGTCCCAGTCCAGCCCCGCCTTCGTAGCGAGGACGACCTCGTCCCGGTGCCCGTGCTCCGCAAGGGCCGTTCCCACGAGCTCTTCGGACCGGCCGAATCCGTACACCGGGGCCGTGTCGATGAGGGTAATGCCACGGTCCAGGGCGGCGAGAACAGTATCGACGGCTGCTTGCTCGTTGGTGCCGCCCCACATCCACCCCCCGATGGCCCATGTGCCAAGCCCGACGCGCGAGGCCTCCGGCAGGTCCGGATGAAGCGTCGTATATTCCATGGTAGATGTGCGGGTTCGTTGGT
>CAYULG010000455.1:0-1727 GCA_964445365.1 uncultured Salinivenus sp.
GGCGTCGTTGACACGCGTCCCGCTACTGCCTATTCTCTTGGGCACACTCAGGGGAAGTCTGCGTATCCCTGTCGTCCACGTTCAATCACCCACCCCACGCCTTCCGACTATGCTCGATTTCATGCGCCTTCGTCCTGCTTCCGCCGCCGTTCTGTGTGCATTCGCGCTCGTCCTCGCTGCCTGTGGCGGCGGAGGGGGGGACGGTGGCGTTCAGATCCAGACGGGCGACCGCTCGCCCGCCATCGACGGGGCGGCCGCTCAGGTCACGGCCCCCGACGATAGTGCCGTCGTCGATAGTGCCGGGGTCGACATCACCATCGAGGCCGAAAACTTCGAGACCGGCGTCCAGACCGACACGGACCGGGCCGACGCGATCGCGAACTCCGGCAACGGCCAGCACTTCCACGCTATCGTTGACAACCAGCCGTACATGGCGAACTACGAGGCCGGGGAGCCCTTCGATCTCGGCACGCTGGACCCGGGTCCTCACACCCTCGTGGCGTTTCCCAGCCGCTCCTACCACGAGAGCGTAAAGGGCAGAGACGCGTACGATCTGGTCAATTTCTACGTCGAGGAAGAATCCGGGGAGTTTATGCTCGGATCGATGGAGCCGGCCCTCATCTACAGCCGTCCGAAGGGCAGCTACAGCGGCGCGGGGGCCGAGCGGATTATGCTGGACTTTTACCTGCATAATGTGGAACTGGGCGAGGACGGCTACAAGGCACGCTACACCATCACCGACGAGCAGGGCACCGAGGTCGCCTCGACCACGCTTACGGAGTGGGCGCCGGCCTTCGTCACGGGCCTCGAATCCGGCACCTACGAAGTGACCCTCCAGCTCATCGGAAGCGACGGCAACGTCGTGCCGGGGCCCTTTAACGACACCACGCGGGAGATCACCGTTGAGACCGAAGGGTAGGCGAATATCTTGGCACCGGCCGGGCCCGACTGGGGCGGACGGGATCGTGCTGTGTATGGTGCGGAGTGGGTATTGGCAGTGCCTGAGGGAGCCCGCGAGCCGTGCGGGACGAATCCCGTAGGATCGTCGCTCTTGTGCAGCATTTTGCAGGGCAGAAGTTAGGAGCCGCATCACCATGCGGCCCCACTCTCACCGAAGCCAAACCCATAGCGCTCAACGTGTAACGTCGAAAGGTTTGTTGTCCCGAACGTGTCCGAACGGGGTAAATCCTACTGATCCTGCCGACGCTTCTCCCTAAAATCCGTACAATAGCAGACGGAGCTTCTCACGGTTTTTTGCCTCGCTGTACGCCGCTGAATCATGGACACTCGGCTTTTGGTCTCGTGGCGACTGCTCCTCCTGGGACTCGGGGGGAGCCTCCTTTGTTGCGTGGGCGTGGCCGTCGGGCAGCCAGCCCCCGGCCCCGCGGCGACACCTCAGCCTGGGATCGACGTGCAGGACTACGACTTTGCCCTCACGCTCTCCGACACCACGGATCGGATTGAAGGCGAGGCCACGGTGCGTCTTCGGGTGACCACCGATACGCTGTCCGCCGTGCGGCTCGACCTCATCGGTCCCCCGGAGGACGCAGGTGATCCCGGCATGCGGGTGGAGGCGGTCGCGGCGGGGGGAGAGTCGGTTCCCTACGCCCAGTCCAACGACCTCCTTCGCATTCGGCCGGACGGGGCGCTGACGGCGGGGCAGGAGTATGCGTTCCGGATCCGCTACGCCGGCACGCCCGCCGACGGACTCATCATCGGGACGAATC
>CAYULG010000456.1:0-1724 GCA_964445365.1 uncultured Salinivenus sp.
AGCACGACGTGCTCCACCTCACGTTCGGCGACGTGGGCCTCACGCCCGACGACGAGTACTGGCTGTACGTCTCGACGGAAACCGGCCAACTCGACCGCTGGGCCTTTCACCTCGAAGGCATGCCGGACGACGCGGCACCCCGCCACTACGAGTGGACGGCCGACACGACGCTCACGGCCCCCGACGGCCCCGTCACCCTCGCCACACGGAAGGAGGCCGTGGGCGCCGAGCAGGCGCTCCTGACCAACGAACTGGCCCTCCCGTCGAGCCCCCCGGACGGGATCTTTTCCAATCCGGCCCCCATGCTCGGAACCAGTAGCACCGAAAAGTAGGATCCCTTCGCTCCGGGGAGAACGCTTTGCGCCTACGCCCCCACTCTCCCCGTCCCAAACCGGGCACAACCCACGAGCCGAGGCATTAGAGCCTCCTCGCCCGGACCGACGCCTCAACCCGTACTTGCCCAATCGTGGACTACCGGTTCCAGATTGCCCGTCGCTACCTCGCGAGCCGCCGGGAGGTATCGCTCATCTCCATCATCACCGGCATCTCGATGACGGGGGTGACCCTGGGCGTGGCGTCGCTTATTGTGGTGCTGTCGGTGATGAATGGGTTCTACGACTTCGTCCGCGACCTGCTCGTGTCCGTGGACCCGCACGTCCGCATTGTGAACGCGGAGCAGCGCACCCTCGCCGACGCTGACTCGCTCCTTCGGATCGCCCGCTCTGCGGAGCACGTCAACACGGCGTCGCCGTACGTGGAGGGACGGGCCCTGCTGCTCCCACCGGGGGGGAACGCGTCTCCGCAGGTCGTGCAGGTGCGGGGCGTGGACCCGGCCACCGTGACACAAAATGCCCCCGCTATGGCAGCGGGCCAGTTCGACCTGGGGCGGGGGGCGGACGGCGTACCCGGCCTTGCGATGGACGTTTCGATCGGGCAGGGGCTGGGCCTCGTGCCGGGCCGGAGTGGACCCTCGTCCGCGGTAGGCCTCCTCTCAGCCCCTGGGGTCGAGCGGACGCTCACGCAGCTCTTTTCCAGTCCGCCGGTGCAGCGTTTCCAGGTTCGGGGGCTCTACGAAATGCGGGCCGCCACCGACCGTCAGCGCGTCTTTGTCGAGCTCCCTCAGGCGCAGCGCCTCTTCCGCACGGGGGCACAGGTCACCGGCATCGACATTCGCCTCAACGACCTCGAACGCGCCGGGGCCGTGAAGGCCCAACTCCAGAAGAAGCTCCCTACCAACCGCTACAAGGTGCAGACGTGGTACGATTTCCAGCAGTCGCTCTACGACGTGATGCGGCTGGAGAAGTGGGGCGCCTCCGCCATCTTGGGGCTCATCGTCATCGTGGCCGCCTTCAACATCATCGGCTCCCTCACGATGGTCGTCATCGAAAAGCGGCGGGACGTGGGCGTGCTCCAGGCCATGGGCGTCTCGAAGCAGAACGTGCGGCGCATCTTTCTGCTCGAAGGCGGCCTCATCGGGGCCGTGGGAACCGGACTCGGCCTCGCTCTCGGGTTGGGCCTCGCCCTGCTTCAGCAGCATTTCAAGCTCGTCCCGATGGCGCAGGCCGAATCCTTCCTCATCAATGCCTATCCTGTATCCATCCAGCCGCTAGATGTCTTTTTGATTGCCGTGGTCGCCTTTGGTTTGTGCGTGTTGGCCGCTCTCTACCCGGCGAGTCGCGCCGCGTCTATCGAGCCGGCCCGCGCCGTGCAGATGGATCAGTGAC
>CAYULG010000457.1:0-1716 GCA_964445365.1 uncultured Salinivenus sp.
CTGATGGGGTATTTTCCCTTTCGCTGTACGAAAACAACAAAGACGACAAGGACCATTTGGCGCTCGTTTACGGAGAGGTCGAGAAGGCCGATGACGTCCTCGTTCGCGTCCACTCCGAGTGCTTTACCGGAGACGTACTGGGTTCCCTCCGGTGCGACTGCGGCGAACAGCTCGACACCTCGATGCGACGGGTGGCCGAGGAGGGACAGGGGATCGTCGTCTACCTCCGTCAGGAAGGACGTGGAATTGGCTTGCTGAACAAGCTGCGGGCCTACGATCTTCAGGACGATGGATACGACACCGTCGAGGCCAATCGCATGCTCGGCCACGGGGCCGACGAACGGGACTACGAAATCGCGGCGCGGATTCTGGATGACCTCGGTGTCTCGTCGGTGCGGCTGCTGACGAACAATCCCGAAAAGATTGAGGATCTCAGCAAACGGGGCATCGAGATCACGGAGCGCGCGCCCCTGGAACCGCACCTCAACCGCCATAATGCAGACTACCTTCAGACGAAGGTGAACCGGATGCGACACCTTCTGGATCTGGGGCCGGTCAACGGGCACGCGCAGGGCAACGCGCACCGTAGCTCGCTACAATCGCTGGAGCAGCGAGCCGCACGTCACTTCGCCGAGCACGAGACGCCGTTCGTGACACTGACTTATGCACAGAGCCTGGACGGGTCGATCGCTCAGGCGTCCGGGGCGCCGCTCTCCATCAGTGGGGAGGACGCCCTGACCTTTACGCACCGGCTTCGGGCGATCCACGACGGCATTCTTGTGGGCATCGGGACGGTGCTTGCGGACGATCCGCGCCTCAACGTTCGGCGGGGCGAGGTGGCCCATCCCGTCCCCATCGTGTTGGATTCGTCCCTGCGGTTTCCGCTTGACGCGCGCCTTCTCGACTGCGACGGCCCCGATCCCCTCATCTTTACGGGGCCCGACGCGGACGCCGACCGGCGGAGCGCGTTGGAGTCGAAGGGGGCAACAGTCGTGGACCTCCAATGCACTCCCGATGGAGGGGTGTGCCTGGACGCCCTGCTCGACGCGCTGGGAGAGCGAGGGATGGAGAGCGTGATGGTGGAAGGGGGAACGGAGGTCCTGACGACCTTTCTGCGGCGGCAGCAGGTCCAGCGCGTGATCCTCACGGTCGCGCCCATGTTCGTGGGCGGGACGTCCGCGCTCAACGCCGTCGCGTCGACCAACGGGGCCGAGACATCGGGGGAGGCCGAGGAATTTCCTCGCCTGAAAAACATTCAGTACCGGTGGCACGGCGAGGACCTCGTTCTGGAAGGCGACCCCGTTTGGCCCGCCGAGGAATAGTGTCTGCCCCTGCTCGCCCGTGTGCTTCGACTGGTAACTGATTGAAAACCATGGACACCCGTCGCCGGATTCAGTTTCCGGCCCCCGAGGAAGTGGAGGTGATTCGGGAAGATGCTCCCTCACCGGGCCCGAATGAGGTGCGGGTCCGTACGTCGTACTCCGCCATCAGCCCCGGAACCGAACGGCTGGTGTACGAGGGCAATGTGCCCGACGATCTCGACGCGGACGCCTCGATCGACGCCCTGCAGGGGGAAGACCTGTCGTACCCGATTTCGTACGGGTACGCCTGTGTGGGAACGGTGGAGGCGCTGGGGACGGATGTGCCGAGCAAGTGGGAGGGCGCGTCTGTTTTTTCGTTTCAGCCCCACGTGTCTCGGTTTGTGGCGCCGCCCGG
>CAYULG010000458.1:0-1712 GCA_964445365.1 uncultured Salinivenus sp.
CTGGTCGGCGGAGGTGCCCATCTTGGTGCCCACCCCGAAGCCGTCGATGGGCGCGTCACTGTTCAGGAGGCGAGTAATCTTGTGCTCGTCGAGCCCGCTGCTGGCAAAGATCATCACGTCCTCCAGGCCCGCCTCGTCGAGAAGGCGGCGGGCACCCTCGGCTAGCTCGGCCAGGTCGCCCGAGTCGAGCCGAATGCCCCGGATCCGAAAGTCCTCCCCGTTTTCCTCGGCCATGGCAATCACCTTCCGCACGCCGTCGAGCGTGTCGTAGGTGTCGACCAGCAGGATCGTCTCCGGGTACAGGTCCGAGAATTCCCGGAAGGCCTCCATCTCCGCGTCGTGGGCCTCGACGTAGCTGTGGGCCATGGTCCCCGTGATGGGGATCCCGTAGGCCTGTCCCGCGGCCACGTTGGAGGTGGCGTCCACCCCGGCCACGTACTGGGCGCGAGCGGCTTTCATGGTCGCGTCGGTACCGTGCATGCGGCGCATCCCAAAGTCGGCCACGAGGCGGTCGTCGCCGTCGGCCTTCGCGGCGTGGACCACGCGGGTCGCTTTCGACGCAATGAGGGTCTGGAACGTGATCTGGTTTAGCAGGAACGTCTCGGCCACCTGCGCCTCCCCGATCGGCGCGACGACCTCCACAATCGGCTCGTCGGGAAAAACGGGCGTTCCTTCGGGCACCGCGTACACGTCGCCGGTGAATTCGAAGTCGGAGAGCCACTCCAGAAAGGCCGCGTCAAACTGGTCCTGTTCGGCGAGATAGGCAAGGGCCTCGTCGGAAAAGGAGAGGGTTTCCAGATATTCGAGCGCCTGTTCCAGGCCACAGGCCAGCAGGTAGTTCCGGTCCTTGAGGCGGCGCACGAAAAGGTCGAACACGGCCGGCTCGTCCATGCCCTCGCGCCAGTAGGCCTGGAGCATGGTGAGTTGGTAGAGGTCCGTGTAGAGGGCGGACGTAGCGGGACGAAGCTGATCGTCGAAAGCCATGGCAGGAGAGCGTTGACCCGAAGGACACTGGTAGTCGCCGTTACTTCTTCGTGACTAACGGCCCGGGGCGCGGTTCGTTTTGTGCAAGCCGAGCCGATCCGGCCCGAATGCCACCGTCGGCCGCCTGGCCGTCTACGGTCTCACGGTGACGGCGGCGTCGAGCGCCCGGTCGATGCGGGCCTTCGTCTCGGACAAGTGAGCGCGCGTGTCCCGGTCAAGGGAGCGGCGATTCAAGACGCGGTCGATTTGTTCGGCGAGCTCCGCCAGCTCCAGTCGGGCCAGGGAGCGTACGTCCTCCGGGGTGGTGGCCTGTTCGGCCCCCGCGATGCTGATCGTGATCCAGTTGGTCGTGTTTAGGACGAAGTCGATTAGGCGCTCCACGTAGACCCGCTGCAGGTTGCGCCGGAACGAGTTGATCGCGACCGAGCGGGGCGGGGCGGCGTCGAGTTCGCTCCAGATCGCGTCGGTCAGGCGCGGCAGCAGGTCGCCCGGTCCGTATCCCGACGACTGTTGGGACTCCACGCGCACCTGGTTGTCGATCATGCGCTCCAGACGGGCCGGATGTAGGAGGTCGGTCAGCAGGGCCGACTGCACCATCTCAACCCGTTCGTGCACCGGGTAGTCGACCTGGAGGGACCGCTCCGTGCCCCAGTGGGCATGGTGGTCGGGCGCGAGCTTGTTGAGGCGCTCGGGCGAAAAGTCGAAGGCGTCGGGGGCGAAGGCCGCGT
>CAYULG010000459.1:0-1705 GCA_964445365.1 uncultured Salinivenus sp.
CTCGAAGAAGATCTCCCACATCTTCTCGGCGATCTCCGGGGCGTTGCCGGAAATCTTGAAGATGTTGAGGACCATCTCAAAGCGGGCTTCGGCCTTGTCGTAGACCTCTTTTGTGACCGGATCGGCCTCGTCCGGTTCGATGTAGGGAAGCTGAGCCATGGGAGGGAAAAGTGTTGAGGAGAGTGTTTAGGACCGTTCAGTTCAAAACAGCGGCTGCAAAAATCCGGAAGTGCTTCGAGCGTCGGGGCTGAGGGTAAAGCGGCAGTGAGGCACAATCTGTCGTGCAGTGGATCCGTGGAGGGCGCGGCGGATCCGTTACGCGTCGAGCGCGGAGAGCGTCACGTCGATGACGTCCCGGAGCTCGTCGGCCGAGGCGCCGGCCTTCCGCATCGCCAGCAGGCCGCTCCGGCTGCTCACGAGGTAGCGGGCGAGTGCGCCGGCGTCCGCCTCGTCCGGAATGTCGCCGTCGCGCTGGGCCCGCTCGACGGCCGTCCGGAAGACCTGCTCGAACTGCTCGGCTCCCCGTTGCACGCGCTGGGCAACCGCGTCCGCACGTCGCTCTGCGTCGCCGGAGTCGTTCATCACGAGGCACGGACGGCGCCCATGAGGCTGGTCGAGCCCGCGAGCGAGGTCCCGAAACTCCGACTCAATGAAGGCACGCCCAGAGGGGGTCTCCTCCAGGTCCCGCCGCATCTGGTCGACGATTCGCGTCCGGTAGCGGTCGAGGCACTTCAGGTAGAGGGAGCTCTTGCTGTCAAACGTCTGGTAGAAACTGCTCTTCGACAGGTCCATCGCCCGCAGGAGATCCTGCAGCGACGCGGCGTCGTAGCCCTTCGTCCAGAACACCTCGACGGCGTCGTCCAGCGCATCCTCGACGTCAAATTCGCGGGGGCGAGCCATGGGGCGAGAAAAATCTCAGTCTATCGCGACTATAGTTTGGGACCAATCGGTACAGAAAGTCAACACGAGAGTTCAGACTGGGAGAGGGAATGTGGCGGCGCGTGGGCGATTGAGGATCAGCCCTGCGGTCCTTGCACCGCTTCCGGGATGGCGGTCTCGTAGGGCTGCGCGAGGATGTCACGGGACGTGTCGATTACCGCGCTCTCTCCTACGGTGACGCGAAGGCCGCTTGCCGTTACGGTGCCGAGGCGCTGAGACTGCACGCCGTCGTGGTTGTTCAGCGTGGCGTCGAGCGCCGTCACGTCGTCGGGCCGTACCGACAGCACGACGCGCGACTGTGCCTCGCCGAATAGAGTGGCGTCCAGGCGCGATACGGGAACAGGCAGCTCCGCGTCGAGCCCGAGTCCGTCGCTATGGATGACGGACTCGGCCAGGCAGACGGCCAGTCCCCCGTCGGACACGTCGTGGGCGTGCTGCACGATGCCCTCTCGGATGAGGGCCTGCGTGGCGTGCTGCACCCCGACCTCTTCGTCGAGGTCGAGATGCGGCGCATCGCCGGTCGTGCGGTCGTGGACGGTGGACAAGTACTCGGTGCCGCCGATGCCGTCGGGATGGGTCCAGCCGCTCGGGGTGAGCAGAAACAGCACATCGCCTTCGTTCTGCAGGGCCGCCGTGGTGGGCTGTGTTTCGATATCGTCGACGAGGCCGAGCATGCCGATCGTGGGGGTGGGATAGATGGCGCCCTCAGGGTGCTCGTTGTAGAGCGACACGTTGCCGCCGGTGACCGGCGTGCCGAGCGCGCGGC
>CAYULG010000460.1:0-1699 GCA_964445365.1 uncultured Salinivenus sp.
TACTCGCGCAACGCCATTTTCAGCGGCCTCCTACCGGCCGACCTCGTGGACCGCTTCCCCGGCGCGTGGGAGACCGACGAGGAGAGTGAGCATAGCCGCAACCAGCACGAAGAGCCCTTCCTCCACGACCTTCTCGATCGTACGTATCCCGGCGACCTCAATGTCCGCTACGACAAGCTCATCACCGGCGAGGAAGGGCAGGACTTTGCCGAGCAGGCGACGAACCTCAAGCAGCACGATCTGAGTGCCGTCGTCGTCAACTTCATCGACATCCTCGCCCACAGCCGCTCCGAGTCGGACGTGCTCCAGGAACTGGCCCCCGACGAGGAGGCCTATCGCGCCTTGACCCGCACCTGGTTCGAGCACTCGTGGCTGTACGACAGCTTGCGCACCCTGGCCGACACGGGTTGTACCGTCGTGCTCACGACCGACCACGGCGCCATTCGGAGCCTCCAATCGTCCAAGGTCATCGGCGACCGGGAAACCTCCACCGCCCTCCGGTACAAGTACGGCCGCAACCTGAAGTGCGACGAGGAGGATGCCATCTTCGTCCGTGACCCCGAGGACTTCGGCCTGCCCCGCTACGGGATGAACACGAACTATATCTTCGCGAAGGAGGATTACTACTTTGTCTACCCAACGAACTTCCACCACTACGAAAACCTGTACCGTGATACCCTGCAGCACGGCGGGGCCTCGTTGCAGGAGATGATTCTCCCCGTTGCCACCCTCACGCCCCGGTGATGTGTATGGGAGTGTGGGCGTATGTGGGTCTGGGTGAGCGAGCCTGCGGGCACTTCCATTCGGGCATATTCCGATCCATAGCAGAGGCACCATGCCTGAAAACGTTCAACCTTCCAACGTTCAACGGTCCAACGCACGGTCGCTCTTTCCTGCGACGACCGAATCGGTCGAGGAAACCCGAGCGCTCGGGGCCCAGCTGGCCGAGATGCTCGACGCCGGCGCTGTGCTCGGCCTCTACGGCGACCTGGGTACGGGCAAAACGCACCTGGTGAAAGGCATCGCAGAGGGACTCGGCATCCCGCCGTCCACGGTCCGCAGTCCCACGTTCACCATCCTGCACACCTACGACGACGGCGCTCGTCCCCTCTACCACTTCGACGCCTACCGCGTGCAGACGCCCGACGAGTTCGTGGAACTGGGCTTCGAAGAATTTGTCTACGGCGAGGGCATCACCTGCATCGAGTGGGCGGACCGGGTGGAGTCGCTCCTTCCCCCCCATACCCTACCCCTCACGCTGGACCACGTAGCCCAACACGAGCGTCGCATCGCCCTCCACGACACCGACAACCCTCAGCAGGCGGACGCATAGCGCCTCGGATCGTTCTCACGCATCACGCTTCACGCATCACGGAATGGCCGACGACCCTCTGGAGTACCTTCTGTCGATGCCCCAGTTCGCCAACGTGGCCGACGACGCCCGGGAACCCGGCCTGGAAAACATGCGCAGCCTCCTGAGTGAGATGGACAACCCGCACGAGGATCTGCGGGCCGTCCATGTGGCCGGGACGAACGGAAAGGGATCCGTCTCTGCCATGATCGCCGCCATCGCGACGGCCGCCGGCCTGCGCACCGGCCTGCATACGTCTCCCCACCTCACGCACGTTACGCAGCGGATGCGGATCGACGGCACGCCCGCCCCGACCGACTGGCTCGCCGACACGATCAAAGAGTACCG
>CAYULG010000461.1:0-1695 GCA_964445365.1 uncultured Salinivenus sp.
GTCGGGGTTGAACGTGGAGAAGAAGCCGAAGAAGTGGGTGGGGTTGTAGACGGTCGTGCCGTCGAGGAGCACGAGCGTTTGGTCGGGGCTGCCGCCCCGAATGTAGAGATTGCTGGAATAGTCCGAGGCCGTGCTCACGCCGGGGAGGAGGCTCAGGGAGCGAAACACGTCCGGCTCCAGCACCGACGGCAGCTCCTTGATGTCGGCCGTTTGGAAGCGGTCGGTGCCGAGCTGCCGCTCGATCTCCTCCTCGTCTGCCTCGCCGGTCACGACAACCTCGTCGGCCTCGTAGTTGACGGGGACGAGCTCAACGTCGAGGCGCTGCTCCTCCCCGGCCGCCAGCGAGACGGTGTCGGCGCGCGTTTCGTACCCGACGTAGGAAAAGACGATCGTGTAGGTGCCGGGCGCCAGGTCGCGGAGGACGTAGTAGCCGCTGTTGTTGGTGGCGGTGCCCCGGCTCGTCCCGTTAATCACGACGTTGGCCTGAAGAAGCGTCTCGGCGGTCGCGGCGTCGCGGACGTAGCCGCGGAGGGAGGCCTTCTCCTGCGCGACGGCCGGCCGAGGACCAAGCACCAGTACGGCCGCCACGAGGACGAGCGCGGAGAGTGAACTGAACGCGGAGCGATCCATCGATGAATTGGGAAGAGGACAGTGCAGGAGACGATGCTACGGGTGCTCTTCAGTCCCTCCCCAACGGCCCAAGCAGGAATCGGATGCGGCCGCGTCGACGAACCGTCCCCGTTCCAAGATGAGCCGTCGCGTGGGAGAGATGAGCCGGCCCGCACCGACCATGTGGGGGGCGGCCGGCACGGTCTGAACAGTGAAATTCATCCACGTGGATGTGATGACTGTGATCCAGCCCTCGGGCTGCTTTGCGAGAGGTTTACGTCGCCCCCGGGCCGGCCTTCTTAGGAAGCGTTCCCTGCGGACGGACGTTCAGGCAGTTGCGTCGTCCACCGGCGACCAAGAAGGGAGTTAGTAGGCGGTCGCCCTGGTGTGCAGTCGCGGCAATCGCATCCTAGCGACGACGGCTGCTTGCATCGTTTTCGACGGGCAGCACGTCGGTGCCCCCACGCTCCCGGAGATCTCAGATCTTTTTTCCCTACTCGTCCGCGCATTCCCGACATTTTTCCTGTGACCAGGCGCAGCTGAGGCTCTATCGCTCGATGCGGCCTTTAACGGACAATTGGCCTGCTTGCGCAGCCCCTTGCATTCGTCTCTGAAATTGCACACATTTTCGGTGTGAAACCCATCTTGAAAACGCTCGTCTCTTTCCGAATCGTTCTGGGCCTGATCGTTCGACGACGCACGCTCGACGGGTACGGATGTCCTCCAAGCCCCCGAGATGCCGTGGAAGCATGCCTTCGTGGAGGGCGGATTCGAGAGTGACGTCGCCGGCCGGTTTGAGGTCGTGGGCATTCCCAAGCCAATCTTGATTGGACCTGACGGCCAGATCGTGGCGACCGCGAGCGACCTGCGCGGGGAGGACCTGCTGAAGACGCTGGAGGAGCACCTCGGCCCGACCGCCGACGCCTCGGCATCGAACTGACGGCAGCGACGTACCGTATAGACGGGTTGCACGTCACTGCGACCCTGCTTGGGATGCTGACCGGCCGTTCTCAATTAGCTCAAGTTGTGGGTTGAGGGTTTTAGGTTGAGCGTTTTCGCAATTGAACGCGAAAACGGGGTGAGAAT
>CAYULG010000462.1:0-1688 GCA_964445365.1 uncultured Salinivenus sp.
CGTCTCGCAGTCGCAGTCCGGCCGCCGGCTGAGCCGCCACTCGTTGTACCCGGCGACGACGAGCGCCGCAACTGCCACCGCCACAAAGATCCAACGGTACGGCGCCAGGGCCGTCAGGCTTCCAATCCACGCCCCGCCAACGCCCAGGCTCACCAGGGCCAGCGGAATAACGCAGCAGGCCGAGGCACCAACGGCGGCGCCGATCGCGGCCCCGAGGCTCCAGTTCGTCCCGGCATTCGAGGTATTCTGCGTGCTCATGAGGTGGGGTCAGTTCGGTTCAGGTTCAGCGAAATCTCGGCGGTGTCGTCCTCTTCGAAGAACTCGGCCCGCATGCGCGCGAAGGCGTTGTCCGTGCAGACCGAGTCGTAGATCGTCTGCGCGTCGCGCCGGGCCCTCACCAGGGCCTTCTCCCGAAGAAGACGGAAGAAGGGGGTACATGCCGGACGGGGAGGCCCCCCTGCGCTCAGGTCAGAACGTCGTCGAGCGCTCCCTCGTCCGCCATTGCTTCGAGAATGGGGCAGTCGCTCGTCGGCTTGGTCGTGCCGTCACAGGCCTCGGCCAGCGTGTCGAGCGCGTTGCGGATGCGCTTCAGGTCTTGAATCTTCGCCTCCACCTCATCGAGTTTGTCCTCCGCCTGGGCCTTCACGTCCCGGCACGTGGCCTCCTCGTCCACACGCAGGTTCAGCAGGCCCTTGATCTCCGCGAGCGTAAAGCCGAGCTCCTTCGCCCGCTGGATAAAGCGGAGGCGGTCGACGTAGTGGTCGTCGTAGAGACGGATCCCCCCGTCGGATCGACGCGGCTTGGGGATGAGCTCTTCTCGCTCGTAGTAGCGGAGCGTCTCGGGATTGACGTCAGCTCGTTCGGCCACTTCGCCGCGGGTCATGCCGTCCATGGGAAAGGGAGAATGGGTGAAGGGGGGAGCGATCGTTCGGGTCGGCTTGTGAGGGCCACGGGCAGGACCAATCACGACTTGGGAGCAAACACCTGAATCCGGTTGTTGCCGAAGTCAACGACGTAGAGGGTGTCGCCCTTCGCCGCCACGTCCACAGGGCGATCGAACTGCCCATCGCCGGTTCCTTTCTCCCCGAACATCTGCACGAACCGGCCGTCCGGCGTAAATTTTTGTATCCGATGGTTGTAGAAGTCCGCCACGTAGATGTGGCCGTCGGGACCGGCCGCCACGGCCGTCGCCACGTTGAACGTGCCCGTCGTCGAGTCGGCTCCGTTTTGGTTCTGCGGGCGGACCCAGCCGAGGGTGTCGGCAGCGGTGTACCGCTTGATGCGGTGATTGTAGGCGTCGGCCACGACGAAGCCGCCGTCGGGGAGCACGGCCACGTCGGTCGGATAGGTGAAGCGGTCCGGGGCGTTCCCGGTCGAGTCGGTTACGCCCCATTGCCGGTCCGGCGTGCCGTCGCTCCCGAAGCGCAGCACGCGGTGGTTGTAGAAATCGGCCACGTGCAGGCGTCCGTTCGCGTCGACGGCCACGCCGCCGGGGGCGTCGAAGGGCACCTCAAGCCCTGCTCCGTCGAGGGTGCGCTGGTGGGTTCCCGCCAGAGAGAGAACCTGGATCCGATCCGTGTTGAAGTCCGGCACGTACAGGGACGACCCTGCCGCGGCAACGTGCATGGGGCGCCGCAGGGAGTCGCCGTTCGCCAGGGCCGGGCCGATCCGGCGGCGAGGCGTCCCGT
>CAYULG010000463.1:0-1687 GCA_964445365.1 uncultured Salinivenus sp.
GCACGTTCCAGACGGCCACCCTCCTCACCACCACCGGCTACGCGAGCACCGACTTTGCGGTGTGGGGCAACGAGGTGATCGTGATCCTTCTTATGCTCATGTTTGCGAGCGGGTGTGTGGGGAGTACGTCCGGCGGCCTTAAGCTGATGCGGTGGATTGTGGGCTTCAAGGTGATCGGGCGCGAGCTCTTCCAGATGATTCACCCCTCGTCCGTGCGCCCGATGTGGCTGGGGCGCCGCGCGCTGAAGGAGCCGGTGGTGCGAGGCATGCTCATCGTGATTCTCACCTACCTCCTCCTGGTGGTGGGCGGCACCGGCTTCATCGCCGCGGACGCTCATCGCGTAGGGATCGACCTCGCGCTCGCCGAGGCCTTGTCCGGCACGCTGGTGGTACTGGGCAACATCGGGCCGGGCTTCGGCACCCTCGGGCCGATGGGCGGGTTCGAGGCCCTACCGGTACCGACGAAGATCTTCATGTGCCTGCTGATGGTGGCCGGGCGGCTGGAGGTGATGACGTTCCTGGTGGTCCTGACGCCCAGCTACTGGACGGGGTAGCGGGCGGGGCCGTCCAGGGGGCCTCGGGACCCGGTGCGGCGCCCTCGCCTCCGATCCCCCAAACGCCTGTCGCGTGGGCGAGCGGGGACCCCGGAGAATGGGGACGTGGATCCCGACGATGAGGGAGGAGTGGGCGCCCCTCAATCGCCCGGCTCCCGATTCTCGACACCATCACCTTCGCTCGTCCGTTGGTCTGAACCTGCGTCGGCCTGCGGGGCGTTTGGCCACTCCGTCGTCTGTCTCTGTGCTCTGCTTCCATGATCGATTGCGCGCGTCTTCTCAGTCCGGGCCGGATGCTCCCGACCGTTCGGTGGCCGACGGGGCCGCTTGTACACGCCGGCCTCTGGCACATCGGGGTGGGGGCGGTGGGGCTTCTCCTCGTCGGCGCGCTGATCCCGGCCCACGCCCAGGTGCCCGACTCCCTGACGCTGGAGCCCCGGGAGCCGCCCGCGGAGAAGGACGCCCCGTACGTGCCCACGCCCGAACACATGGTCCGGCGCATGCTCGAACTCGCGGACGTAGGCGAGGACGACGTCGTGTACGACCTTGGGAGCGGGGACGGCCGCATTGTCATCATGGCCGCAAAGGAGTTTGGCGCCCGGGGCGTCGGTGTCGAAATCGACCGTGACCTCGTGGAACGGGCGCGGTTCAAGGCCCGGCAGGCCGGCGTCGCCGACCGGGTCGCGTTCCGGCGCGGGGACCTGTTCGACGCGGACATTGGGGACGCCACGGTCGTGGCGCTCTATCTCTGGCCCCACATGAACGAACGGCTCCGGCCCAAACTCCAGTCCGAGCTCGCGCCCGGCGCCCGGGTCGTCTCCTACGACTTCGGCATTGACGGCTGGCCGGCGGACACGACGATCGAGTTCGGAAACGATACCCTACAAGAAGGGCGCAATCAAATCCATCTCTGGAGAGTCGGTCAATAAGTCACTCAAGTTGCGGCCTCAATTACTGACTTCGGCGAGACAGCGGACGGCGGACCACAGACCGTTGAATAGGGCTTTTTCTGCTGTCCGCCGTCCGTGGTTCGCCGTCATCGGAGCAAGAGAGTGGTATCCTGCAACTTGGATAAACATGCGATCAGGTCCCGGAAATATTAGCTCTCTGCGCATCAAGTCCGGGAGAGGCTG
>CAYULG010000464.1:0-1681 GCA_964445365.1 uncultured Salinivenus sp.
CGACCTCGGCACGGTGACGATTACGCGCGGCCACACCCCCCAGACGGCGGGCGGCTCCGCCTCCATCGAGCGCTTCTACGACATCGCACCGTCGAAAAACAACAGCGGCCTGGACGCGACGCTCGTCCACGCCTACGCCGACGCCGAGCGCAACGGCATCGCCGAAAGTGAACTGACCGTCTTTAAGTCCGAGGACGGCGGCTCGACGTGGCAGAAGGAAGGCTACAGCAGCCGGGACGCCTCGGCCAACACCGTAACCCTCAGTGGCATCGCGTCGTTCAGCCGGTGGACGCTCGGCAGTGAGTCGGACCCGCTGCCGGTGGAACTGACCACGTTTGACGGGACCCGAACCAAGGAGGGGGTCCAGCTTCGCTGGCACACCGCCTCGGAAACCGGAAACGCGGGCTTCACGGTCCAGCGGAGGGTCGGGTCGGGCTCCCCATCGGCGCACCCGGCGACCGACTGGCAGCGGGTCGGCTTCGTGGACGGCACCGGCACGACCACCGACCCGCAGACCTACCGCTACACCGACGAGGCGCTGCCGTACGCCGCCGACACGCTGGCCTACCGCCTGCGACAGGTCGACACGGACGGCCACGCCGAGGTGACCGACCCCGTCACCGTGGCCCGGGAGGCGGTCCAGCGGCTGCAACTGCGGCAGACGTTTCCAAACCCCGCCCGGCACCGAGTCACCGTCCAGTACGCCGTACCGGAAGGCACGCGGGCGGAGGCCGTCAAACTGCGACTCTACGACGTGCTGGGGCGGCAGGTGCGGACGGTTGAGGCAACGGCGGAGGCCGGGCGCCACGAGCGGCCGCTCCGCGTCGAGGGCCTGTCCAGCGGCGTGTACGTGCTTCGGTTGCAGACGGGAACCGCCGCGCGTACGCAGCGCATAACCGTTGTGCGGTAGGGATTCGCTTCCACGTCCCCCTTCCCTTCTCGATCCCGTGCTCCTGACCCTCACCGACGTTCCACTCCGCACCGCCTCCTTTTCCCTGGCGGACCGACACCTGCTCTGGGCGCGAGCGCGTCTCTACGCCGATCGACTGACGCTCTACGGCTGGGGGCTTTGGGGACGCTACCGGCGGCAGATTCCCTTCGAGATCATCGACGACGTGGAGCACGAGGCGTCCTGTCTCGTCCTGCACCTGGATGGCGACCGCGTACTGCGCCTCCATATGGACGCAGCTTCTCGATGGCACACCGCTCTTGAAACGCACCGGGACGTCTACGAGGAGTAGCCGTCGGCCTCTGCTTACGGTGTGGGGGCAGGGCTCTTCCCACCCCGCCCTTCGGAAGTCTCGCGGTCAACTGGGGGGCTGTGATGCGATTGGACCCGTAGTCCCCCGGCACGGCTGCTTCTGCGTCGCAGGAAATGCGGTTCGTGACGTGACCATGCGATCCGCAACAAACAGCGAACCCGTTGCCGGATCTGCAGAGTGGAAGCAGCACGATTTGCACGCCCCCCGATCCGCGGGCGGGTTCAATGCTGGCCGTCTCCTCTTCCACGTCAATCCGGACCCCCACCGCATCTCTCCCGCCCCGGATCGGAATGGGCGCTCCTTCGTTCAGACGCTGCCGGTTCGTTCCCCACGACATCCGCCCTCATGTCGTCTTCGCTCGAAAAGGCGTGGCCCCACCACGGCCTGCTGTCCCTGTTCGTCTGGCTCTGGGGAGCAAA
>CAYULG010000465.1:0-1677 GCA_964445365.1 uncultured Salinivenus sp.
GTGGGTGGCCACGGTGTCCGGCGGGCCGTCGGCCCGGAGCTGGAGGAGGCCGTATTCAACGACGGCCGGATTCTCGATCGGAGGCACGCTGGCGATGAGCGTGTCGCCCTCGTTGCGGAAGCGGGGCGCGTCGGTGGGGGCCGGGGGGCGCACCGATAGCTGGATGGATTTAACCTGGTCCCCGTCGTTGTTGAGGACGTGGGCGACGAACGCTTCGTCGTCGAAGCCAATCCCGACGACGTTGTCGAAGGAGAAGGGGCCTTCACCGGTGCGCCCGAATCGGAAGAGAGGCTCGACCTCCTCGTCCCAGGAGAAAATCTCGTACTGGTTCGTCGAGGCGTTGAAGGCGTGCACCTGATTGAGCGGATCGACCGCGAGGTCCACGATCTCCCCCTCGTTGGCCTGCACGTCTTCGGTGCGCAATCGGAGGGACGACGCATTCCCCCCGACCCCGCGTTGCCCCAGCTTTGCCCGGACAATCCGGTTCCGGTCGACGTCCCACACGTAGATTCGGGACGAATCGTTGGCCGCGATCGCGGCGGGCTCCGAGAGCCCGACACGCATCTCTAAGTCGCTCTGGTACACTCCTTCGCTGTTCCAGACGCGGATGCTCCCCCGACCCAGTTCGGAGACCATCACGTAGTTCCCGACGGTGGCGATGTCTGAGGGGGCGTCGAGTTCCGGGGAGAGGCTTCGTCCGAACTCACGGATAAGGGCACCATCGGCATCGTACTGGCGGATGGTATTCGTGCCCACGTCCAGCACATAGAGCGAGCTGTCTGGGCCGAGGGCCAGGGCCTTCGCCTCGTCGACCTGAATGGTCAGGTCGGAGGACGTGTCGCCCTCGCCGATGACGGTAGAGGGGGCCACACGCGGAATGTAGTAGAGGCGCCCGCCGGGCCGGCGTACGAGGTCCACGAATGAGCGAGGCCCATCGGCCGTCCCCTGGAGGGTCAGCTTCCGCGGGGTCGCCGTCAGGGTATCTGGGCGAGCAGGAACGCGGAAGAGCTGAACCTGGTGCCCTTCGGCGTCGAGGATGGCAACCTGATCCGTTGCGCCGTGGACGGTGCTCAACTGCGTGGGGTCCTGAAACGTGCCGCTTCCACCGGCGCCCTTGGCCCCGAAGGTGCCAATCACGGACCCCGAGCGTGAGAAGTGAGTGACGCGGCCGTCGCTACGGTCAAGGACAAGAAAGTCCCCCCCGGGCAGTACGGCAAAATCCGCCGGTTCGTCGATCGAGACGCCCGACCGCTGGTTGAGTCGCCCAAGCGTCGATACCACCGAGCCCTGATCGTCAAGGATTGAAACCGATCCGCCCTCTGGCTCAAGGGTGTAGAGCTCGTTGGCCTCGCTGGCCTCGATGGCACGCAGGTCGTCAAAATTGCGCGTGCCACCCCGGATCCACGACAGGAAGCGGCCCTGGTCGTCAAAGTACGGGACGTACTGCTGGTCTTCGTCGAGCGCAAAGGCGTAGCCGTCGGTATCGACGGTTATGTCTAATAGCTCGTCGAGCTCCCCAAGATTGCTCCCAGGCTTGCCAATCACGTACGGTTTTGTGCTGTCGCTGGGGACCGCAAAGATGCGCTGGGCATCCCGTTCGGCGATGAAGAGCGTACCGTCTGGGCCAATATCAAGCCCCATCGGCTCTTCCAGCGAGCGCGACCGGCCGCCGACGGT
>CAYULG010000466.1:0-1673 GCA_964445365.1 uncultured Salinivenus sp.
CTCGGGGGATAATACCCAGAATGGAGCCGACGCGGGATACCTGGACCTAGGGCTCCCAATCACGGGGGGGACCGTAGCCGATATTGTGCGTCCGGACGGTACGCAGCTCTTTACCTCAACCGTGCTGGGCCGATCAGGGCTCAACTCAAATACAGGAATTCTATACAAGTGGGATTACAGCACACAGAGCTACGATAATGTCACCAACCTCAATGGTACGAGCACGGATCTGAAGAACGGTCAGGGTTTCACGGTGTGGATCAAAGATAGTCCGGAGTTGCCTGTCGACCCGGAGTTGAATTTCGGGCTCAATGACGTCTCGAACGCTCCGACGTCCAACCAGACGGAGACGGTGCCCGACAAAAGTGGCACGTACATCTTTTTGGCCAATCCCTACCTGGACCCCTACGACATGACGGCCTTCACGGATCTGGAGGCCAATGGCTTTCAGGCCACCATCGCGTCCTGGGACCCGGACAATGGAGGGACGTATGGGTCGTACGTGACGAAAACGCAGGGCATGAGTGGGGACAACGTCTCGCGCTACCAGGGCTTTTTCCTGGAGCGGTCGTCAACGGGCAGTGGGACGACGAGCTTTACGTTCGACAGCGCGGGACGGCTCGCCGACCAGAACGTCCCCCTGGTGGGAGCAAAGTCGAAGACGAAGAAGGAGTCTTTCACGTACCGGCGTGTGAAACTGAGGCTGAGTGCTCTCGATGGGTCTGGCAAGGAGGTGGCCCGCGACGTGGGGGCGAATGTGGTCTTTCTCGATCGGGCCAGCGAGGCATGGGACGCGTACGACGCACCGAAGTACCGGCCGCCCAGCAATCGCTATGCAACGATTGCACCGATGGGCTCAGGGAAGGATGGATCGCAGGTTGCGAAGTCTCAGGAGAGCCGCGTCTTGAGTCCCAGTGAGCCCCTAGAGATTCCAATGGAGCTGGGTGTGAAAAACCTCAGTGGCTCATTTGAGCTGTCGACCCGGGCCTTCGAGTCGATCCCTGACAGCTGGGAGATTACGCTCATAGATACGAAAGGCACTGAGGACCCGGCCGACGATACGTACCACGACTTGGTACCGGAGGCAGAGCCGTATACATTCCAAGTAGGGACGGAAAAGACCAAGACGCAAGGCCCACTGCCCATCGGTTCAACGACGAATCCGCTGCAGCGTCCCTTGACGATGAAGGCGTCCAGCGGCACGCCCCGGTTCACGCTCAAGATTGATCCAGAGAGCGCCCCGCTCCCCGTCGAATTGGCGGCCTTCAAGGCCCGGACCGACGGGCAGGCCGCGCGCCTCACGTGGACGACCGCCTCAGAGACCAACAATGCGGGCTTTGAGGTGGAGCGCAAGACCGACACTGGGTTCAAGAAGGTCGGCTTCGTGGACGGAGCCGGCACGACCCAGAAGCCGCAGAACTACCAGTATCGGCTTGAGGATCTTGAATACGGAACCCACACCTTCCGGCTCCGCCAAGTTGACCAATCAGGGACGAGCCAGCTCTCGGAAACGACCACAGCCTCGGTTCGGCTCGACGAAGCCTATGAGGTGGGAGCCCCGTACCCCAATCCGTTCCGACGGCGGGCTACGCTGGAGGTAACTGTAAGGGAGGCGCAGGAGGTGCAGGTCGCGCTCTACGACGTACTCGGGCGTCGGGTGAAGGTGGTGCACG
>CAYULG010000467.1:0-1667 GCA_964445365.1 uncultured Salinivenus sp.
AGGGGGATGGGGTCGTAGGCGGAGGACATGGGAGGGGGACGCGTTGAGACAAATCGTGCCGTGACGCCGGGAGAGTTCGTTCCTGTAAGCGGGCCGGCCGGGCAAGGTTCAGATCCTGACGGCCAACCAGGAAAAAGGGCCGAGGGATCGGGGGGGGCGTCCCGACTTGGGCGTCTGGAATCCCAACCGGGCGAATTAATATCGCATTTGTCCACATTTCCGCGCGCTTCCTTACGTTGAGCGATACGAACACGCTGTCTGACCCATGTACCCGTTCCCGATGAGCCGTTTGCGTCTCGCTGCGTCCCTGCTCGCCTTGCTATTCGTCGTTGACGTCGGCCCCGCCCAGACGCCTGCCGACGCGCAGGCCGAGGCCGAGCCGGTGGCCGATTCCCTCCTGCAGGCCGGGCCCATGGTCGGCTACGGCACGCACCGCGAGGCGCAGCTCTGGGTCCAGACCACCCGCCCGGCCCGCGTGCAGATCCGGTACTGGAGCGTGGAGGCGCCGGATTCGCCCGCCGTCATCCCCGACCCGGACACCGGGGCCACTCAGGTTCAGCGGACCACCGCCGACGGCGATCACGTCGCCCGCTTTACGATCAGCGGCCTGGAGCCCGGCAATACCTACGCGTACCGCCTCTTCGTGAACGGCGAGCACGTGGAGCGGCCCTATCCCCTCCGGTTCCAGACCCAGCCCCTCTGGCAGTACCGCACCGACCCGCCCACGTTCACGATGGCCATCGGCTCCTGCGCGTACATCAACCAGCCGGTGTACGACCGGCCCGGCGATCCCTACGGCGGCGACTACCAGATCTTCGAGTCGATCGCGGCGAAGAACCCGGACCTGATGGTCTGGATGGGCGACAACGTGTACTACCGGGAGGTGGACTGGGCCACCCCCACGACGATGTCGGCCCGCTACGCCCACACGCGCCGCACGCCGGAGATGCAGTCCCTCCTCGGCCACACGCACCACTACGCCATCTGGGACGACCACGACTACGGCCCCAACAACAGCGACCGCTCCTACCGCCAGAAAGAGGCCGCCCTCCGCATCTTCAAGCGCTACTGGGCCAACCCCAATTACGGCCGCCCCGACGTGCCGGGCGTCTTCGGCACGTTCGAGTGGGGCGACGTGGACCTCTTTCTGATGGACGATCGCTACCACCGCTCCCCCACCACCGCTCCCCGCACCGAGGACAAGGTAATGTGGGGCGACGAGCAGCGGCAGTGGCTTATCGACGCGCTTACCAGCAGTGACGCGCCCTTCAAGCTCGTGGTGAACGGCGGGCAGATGATCACTGAGCAAACCCAGTACGAAACGATGGCGGACTTTCCCCACGAGCAGTCTCGCCTGCTGAATGCGCTGCAAGAGCGGGAGATTGAGGGCGTCGTCTTTCTCTCGGGGGATCGACACATCACCGAGCTCCTGCGCCGCGAGCCCGACGACTTCTACCCGCTCTACGAGTTCACGAACTCGCCCCTCACGGCCGGGGCGGCTACGGACGACGGCACGCCCAACCGGGTCGACGGCACGCTCGTGGAGCAGCGCAACTTCGGCACCCTCACGGTCAGCGGGCCCCGCGAGGACCGAGCACTCACGCTCCAAACCTTCGACACCGAGGGCGAGCTGCTGTGGGAGCGCACGATCCGGGCGCAGGACCTGA
>CAYULG010000468.1:0-1661 GCA_964445365.1 uncultured Salinivenus sp.
CGAAGGCGACCTTGTACCGGTACGTCGGACCCGACGGGGAGCGGCGGCGAGGAGGGGAGTAGCATACGCCGCATCAGCGGGTCAGAAGCATAGCATAAGTAGCTTTATTCTATGCTACTGAGGCACCAAAAATCTACCGGCCCATCCGGCCGATCGCAACCGAAGCCGGCTTTCGGGCTGTTTCGCCTTGAGCTGCGGTCGGGCCTGTCGGTTTTTTCGGTCAGCCGCGGGGGCATCGAGCATTCGGTTTCCGGCACCCGGCATGCTCGACCTGAACGGAACGGTCCCTGCGCCTGTCTTGGCTCATTGGCCGGGCGCTTCGCATGCCACCTCCCAATCGTAAGATGAAGATGGGTCAAAGTGTTGACACTTGAATAATTTATAGAGATGATGAACATATGGTAGCAGAAATTTCACGCCATTCTCCAGCGACCGGGAACTCCTTCACCTGCTCCGTTTCCCTCGCGCATTTCGCCTTCTACGCGCCATGCGATTCGCTGTGAACAGAACAACTGTTGTCGCTCCCGCCGATTGTGCCGCCTGGCTCCGCGTAGGAGCCAGCTTGGTTTTGGGTCTCCTTCTGATTGGGGCAGGCGGCCTGCCTGCCCTGGCCCAGCAGCCCGGTCCGCAAACGGTTCTCGACAAGCTGGAGCAAAGCGAATACGTAGACCAGGTCCCGATCGGGGTGCTCCATGCGGTCGAGAATCAGAAGCCCGAGGCACTCACTCCCGACCAGCGCCGGCGTCTCCGGCAGCACCGGGCGCGAGAGGGCCGGCCGGGCAGGAAAGTGGCCCTTCCCGACCTCCAGGTTCTCGAAGAGCAGCAGCAGTTCTACGCCGCCTCGTGGCCGCGGGAGGACCTGAACTTCGTGCCCCGCGGAATTGGGACCCGAGCCGGAGACGTAACCGGCGACGGGACCGGCGACTGGATCTACCAGGTCTCCAGAGTGGCCGATGATCGGACCGCCGACCTGTCGGACCGGACGCCAAAAACCCTCCTCACTTACGGGGAGGGAGACTTTTCGGCCCGCTACTACGATGAGCTTTACTACCGGCAGCTCCGGCCGGTTGGCAATTTTGTGGGCACCGGCGACGCCGATTCCAGCAACGCCGACGCGATCCGCCCGCTCACCGACGGGGGCTTTCAGCTCTATCCGGGCACGAGCCAGGGATATGTGGAAGGAGCGGTCCGTTCTGAATCGTCTCCGAGCCCGAACGCCTCGCCGGTCGACCTAAACGGGGACGGATACGACGAGATTATTCAGGGAGCCTCCTCTTCTGAGCCAGGACAAGAGGCGCCGATCACAGCTCTCTTCGGGGGAGGCAGTGCTGAGGCCATCTCCGGGCGCACGTTCGCGCCGCCGCCTGACACCGGCCGGGCGAATCGGTTCGGGTACGCGGCGGGCGACGTAGACGGGGACGGCGCCGGAGAGCTTGTCCGCCTGCAGGGCACCACCGTTCCGAGCGCGCCGTCTTCTGACGACTCCCTGTCCGTCGATGTTTTGGGCCTGGTTGGCCCGGACTCGCTTGCGCGGGTCCAGTCGGCCGTCGTCGCCTTTCCGGACGGCGTAGAGGCCTCGTTCATGAACCTCTCGCTTGCAGATGTTGATGGCTCTGGGCTCAAGGAGCTGATTGTTCGCTCCGTCGACCTCTCCCGGCCGC
>CAYULG010000469.1:0-1657 GCA_964445365.1 uncultured Salinivenus sp.
AACCAGCTCAAGCGACCCAAAACCCATTGGGTTGGCCGAAACGGATTGCCTGTTATGTCAAAGGGGTTGACATAGTATAATATGGCGTTCATCTTATCAAGTTCGTACTGCTATTTTATTCTCGGTTCGGGCCATGAGTGCCTCCGGCTCCCACGAGTCTCCGAAGCTCCTCGACCGCGTCCGGCGGACGTGTCGGCGGCGTCAATACAGTTACCATACCGAAACCGCGTATGTCCGCTGGGTCACCCGCTTCGTTCGCTTCCACGAGACCACGCATCCCCGGCACCTGGAGGCCGAGGACGTACGGGCCTTCCTTACCCACCTCGCCGTCGACCGGGAGGTTGCCGCCTCGACCCAAAACCAGGCCCTTAACGCCCTGGCCTTTCTCTACGATCACGTCCTGGATAATCCCCTCGGCGACATCGGCACCATCGAGCGGGCCGATCGCCCCCGGCGCCTCCCCACCGTACTCTCCAAAGAGGAGGTCCGGCGCCTGCTCAATGCGATGACCACCACGGCCAACCGACTCGTCGCTCACCTGCTCTACGGCAGCGGCCTTCGCCTCTCCGAAGCGCTCCGCCTCCGGGTCAAAGACCTTCATTTCAGCAACAGTCGCATCCTTGTCCGCGACGGCAAAGGCGGGAAGGACCGCACCACCGTCCTGCCCGACCGGCTCCATACGCCCCTCCGGCGCCACCTTCGAACAGTCAAAAGCCAGTTCGAACAGGACCGTGCAAACGACGTGAACGGCGTGTACCTCCCCAACGCCCTCACGGAAAAGTACCCGAACGCCCCCATCGAGTGGCGCTGGCAGTACGTCTTCCCGTCCCCCCAGCTGTCCAAAGACCCGAGGGCGGACGCGATCCGACGGCACCACCGCTCCGACTCGGCCGTCCAGCGGGCCGTCAGGAACGCGGTGGACGCGGCCGACATCGACACGCACGCCACCTGCCACACCCTCCGGCACTCCTTCGCCACCCACCTGCTCCAGGACGGCACCGACGTGCGAACCATCCAGAAACTGCTGGGCCACGAAGACCTGCGCACGACAATGAAGTACGTCCACGTGCTGGAGCAAAGCGGCGAGCACGTCACCAGTCCCCTCGATACCCTCGACCCCGATTGAGCCCCGGCCCCTCGCCGATTCCCGACGGCCAACGCGTTCTCGGCAAGATCCGCGACGGCCGGGCATTAGAGAGGAAGGTCAGCCCGACACCCCCAAAATCGGCCCTTCAGATTGCCCGTCAACGGGAAATCTCGGGGGAGGCGGAGGCATTGGACGTACCACCCCCGAGTCCGCACCTGACAAAATCTGACGTGCCTGACGGGCGTCCGCCCCGAGAACCAGCAAAACCGGCCGGGGCCCCGCGTCTCTCGGGGGGCGTCCCACCAGGTCCCCCACTTTCTCGACGCAATCACGCCGTCGGGGGGCCCAGGTCGTCGGGCGCGTAGTCCTGATCTTCCATCCACTGCAGCAGGCCCGGAAGAAAGATGGTCGCCGCCGCCAGCGTGGTACCGAGCCCAACGACCGCCAGCGTCCCCATGGAGTTGAGGCCGGGATGAAAGCTCAGCAGCAGGCCGCCGAACCCGATCATCGTCGTCAGCGTGCCCATCGTCACGTGCTCGCCGGTGGACCGCAGCACCGTCCAGATCGACC
>CAYULG010000470.1:0-1652 GCA_964445365.1 uncultured Salinivenus sp.
TGACGAGGCGCACCAGGTCGTACTTCGCGTAGTTCTTGGCTTTGTCGGGGATGGCCCCCGGATCGGACAGCATGTTGCGGCCCTTCCGCGCCATAAAGCGCAGCGGGTCGCGAAGCACCTCCGCCAGGTCGTGCTTCATGAGCAGCGTCTCGTACTCGTTGACCGTGAGGCCGGCGTGCCTTTCCTCCGGCGCCAGGTCAATGGTCACGCGCCCCGTGGTGATGCCCCGTTCGGCCAGCATCTCGTGGAGCTGATCGAAGATGCCGAGGCGAGGATCTCTCAGACTCACGGAGTCGATGGCGTGGTTGGAGACGGGCACCGTGATCTCCGTCTTGTCAACGACCCGCTCCTCGTCGTACCCGATGACGGTGGTGCGCCGCTCGCGCCGGTCCTGGTTGTCCTTGTTGACGCCGTCCAGGTCCACGAAAAAGACCGGGCGGTCGGGATTGCTGGGATAGGTGACGCAGTTCTCGAGGCCCGATCCGATGAACGTGAGGTGGGAGTCGGCGTTGCGGGGCTCGGTCTGTCGCTGCTTGGGGCTGAGCTCTTTGCGCAGGTGCAGTTGGTCGTGCTGGTAGTTGGCGCCAAATGGGAAGAGCTCCCGGAACGGGGCTAAAAATTCCTGCACCTGCTCTGGATGACGGTCGAGGCGGTTGCAGATCGTTTCCTCCAGGTAGCCGGCCGTGGTGTGATACGAGCAGTAAAGCGCTTTGCTGTAGGCGTTGAGGAACCCAGCAGTTTCATCCTCGACGTGCTGATTTACGTCAATGACGTCGAGGCGGCGGTCCGGCTGGAAGTGAATCGTAAGTTGGCTCGGATCCGAGGCCATGAGAACGGCGAGCTGTGACGGTGGGTCGACCGCTCGGACGCCGAGACGGCCTGTGTGGTGCCAGGCGAGCAGTAACAGTGGCACCGGACAGAGCACATAATACATTGTCGGAGAGTGCCCTGTCCGAAATCCGTGCGGTGTACAGGTTCACAGATAGGCGGTTCCAGTCTGAAAGCCAGTTCAAAATGGGAAAGATGCGGCATAAATGCGACGCTACAATGTGATTTCTCCGTCCAAGAACAGGTACTGTCTGTCGTGAACGGTCGCTCCAATGTGTTCGCACGGAGCCTTGTCTTGCACTGCGAGAACTCTTTCACTCCCAGATTCGGGGGGCGTCCATTCGCACGTCGACGAGAAGCAGCTCCGTCTCCTCATCGATCGAAAACGTACGTTCGCCGGGAGCAGTCAACCCAGCTCCGTCGCCTGTCCGGAGCGTCACGTCGTTTACGGAAACCGTTCCGTCCACGACCTGCACCCATGCCCCCCGGCCCTCCGTCAACCGGTGCGTCGGGGCGGTCCCCGGCGTGAACCGGCCGATGGCCGACTTGGATTCCGGAACGGCGCCCGGGGCCGAGAGCTTGACCACGTGGTCGATCCCTGCCTCTGCCGCCGCGTCAATCGCATTTTTCTGAAGGCGCGTCATCGCCTTCGCGTTGCCCGTGAGGAGGAAGAGGCGGTCGGCCCCCTCGAAGGTCGAGGGAAGGGCGTCGGGCTCGGCCAGGTCCGCCTCGACCCATTCCACGTGGGGAAGCGATTCTCCCCGGCTCGGGATGCGGGAGAGGGCCCGTGTGCGGACGCCTTGTTCTGAGAGGCGACGAAGAAC
>CAYULG010000471.1:0-1652 GCA_964445365.1 uncultured Salinivenus sp.
AGCAGGGCGGGCGCATGAAGTGCACCTGGTTCCAGGGCATCTGGTGGGTGCGCAAGGCCTTCGAGAACGGCGACCAACTGGCCGTGCACGGCACGGTGGAGAAGTACGGCCGCTGGCACTCGATGACGCATCCCGACTTCGACAAGCTCAACGACGAAGGAGCGATTCTCGACACCGGCCGCATCGTGCCCCTCTATCCGGGCGGCGAGGCCATGAGCAATGTCGGGCTCACGAGCCGGTCCGTCCGCCGCATCCTCTACAACCTCTTCAAGGAGCACGGCCTGAAGTTGGAGGAGACCTTGCCCGAGCGGATCGTGGACGCCTACGACCTGATGGAGGGCCGCGTGGCGCTCCGGGCCATCCACTTCCCGGAGAGCCAGGCCGAGCTGGAGCGAGCGAAGCGCCGCCTCAAGTTCGACGAGCTGTTCCTGATCCAGCTCATGCTCGCTCAAATGCGGCAGCAGCAGGACGAGGTGGCGGGCCCGCAATTCGACGATCCGGGTGACCACACCGAGGAGTTTGTGCGCGAGGTGCTGCCCTTTGAGCTCACCGGCGCGCAGAAGCGGGCCATGAGCGAGATCATTGCGGACACGCAGACGGGCACCCAGATGAATCGTCTCATTCAGGGGGACGTGGGCAGTGGGAAGACGGTGGTGGCCGTGGCGGCCATGATGCATGCCTACGACAGCGGCTACCAGAGTGCCTTCATGGCGCCGACCGAGCTCCTGGCCGAGCAGCACTATCAGAGCCTCACGAAGTACCTGCGCCCGATGGGACTGCTGCCGCACCTACTGGTCGGCGGGCAGCCCAAATCGGAGCGCGAGGCCATCCTGAAAGACCTGGAGGAGGGACGCGTGCCTGTTGCCATTGGTACGCACGCCATCATCCAGGACGAGGTGGAATTCAACAACCTGGGCCTCGCGGTCGTCGACGAGCAGCATCGATTCGGCGTGGCGCAGCGAGCGGAGATGTTCGAAAAGGGCGAGCAGCCGCACATGCTTCTGATGACGGCCACGCCCATCCCTCGCTCCCTTGCTATGACCCTCTACGGCGACCTCGACGTGTCGAAGATCGACGAGATGCCACCCGGGCGCAAGCCGGTGGAAACGAAGCTGCGGGCCGAGAAGCGGCGGGGGGAGGTGTACGCGTTCCTCAAAGATCGACTGGAGCAGGGCGAGCAGGCGTACGTGGTCTATCCGCTCGTGGAGGAGAGTGAAAAGGTAGACCTGAAGGACGCCGAGTCCGGCTACGAAACCCTGCGGGGGCAATTCCCGGACCACACCGTCGGCCTCGTCCACGGCCAGATGGGGTCCGATCAGAAAGAGCGGGCGATGGAGCGGTTCAAGGACGGCACCATCGACATTCTGGTGTCCACCACTGTCATTGAGGTGGGCGTTGACGTACCAAACGCAACGGTTATGCTCGTGGAGCACGCCGAGCGCTTCGGCCTCAGCCAGCTGCACCAGCTTCGGGGCCGGGTGGGCCGCAGCGACCAGCAGAGCTACTGCATCCTGATGGCCGGGTACAAGCGCAGCCAGGAGGCGAAGCAACGCCTGGAGGCAATGGTGTCGACGAACGACGGCTTTGAGATCAGCGAGACGGACCTCCAGATCCGCGGCGCTGGTGACTTCTTCGGCACGCGCCAGAGCGGT
>CAYULG010000472.1:0-1644 GCA_964445365.1 uncultured Salinivenus sp.
CGGATCGAGGCCGGGGACTTCACGGCGACGAAGAAGATGGTGCTGGTGCGCTAGCGCACCCGGTTCGTTGGCGCACCTGCGCGTCGGCCCACCTCCTCCGCCACGGGACTTCGTCCACCCGTGAGCGGCAGTGGGGTTTAGAACACCTCTCGCACAAGGGAAACTCGAAAGAGGACTGCCCCCCAGCACACGTCTTTCGTGGGTCCCTGGGAGCAGTCGCTCGAAATGAGTTACGCGCCACACATCTCTCGAATACTCGAGCGTCCCGGTTCGGCGCTGTCACGGGGAGCCGGGGCCTTGCTCCTCCGTATCCAGGGAGTTCTCGAGGCCCGTCATTTCTAAACTCAGGCGCCAGAGGCGGCCGGCGGCCTTTTCGTCGTAGGCCTCAGGCGAGGGATTGACGATCTCCGTTTCTTTGAAGTACTGACCCGTCACGCCCTCTACCTCGCGGGAGGCGGCGAGGTAGAGCACACTCTCGGCCCCTTCCTCCGGGCTTTTGTAGAGCCACGTAAAGAGGCGGGACACGCGCGAGAGCCAGTCCGCCCCGCTCCAGAGATCGGTGGCCACCACACCGGGGTGCACACAGTTGGCCGCGACGCCCGTGTCGCGCAGGCGCCGGGCCAGCTCGTGGGTGAACAGGATGTTGGCGAGCTTCGACTGGCCGTAGGCCTGGATCATGCCGTAGCTGTCCTCGGCGTTGAGGTCGTCGAAGTCGATGCTCGTGCCGCGATGGGTTTCGGAGCTGACGGTGATGACCCGCGCCTCCCCGACGCGCCCGGCGGTCTCCTTCAGGAGCGGGAGCACGAGATGGGTGAGCAAAAACGGCGCGAGGTGGTTCACCGCGAAGGTGGTCTCAAGGTCGTCGGGGGTTTTCTCCCGCTCGGCGAGGAAGACGCCGGCGTTGTTGATGAGCACGTCGAGCCGGTCGTACTCGGCCCGCAGGGTTTCGCCGAGGCGGTACACCTCGTCCTGCACGGCCAGGTCCGCCACGTGCAGGTCCACCGCGTCCTCGTGGCTGGGGTGGGCCTTCTGGGCGACGGCCTGAATCTCGGCCTGGGCGTCGCGCCCGCGCTCGGGGTTGCGACACACCATCACCACGTGCCCGCCGAGACGGGCCAGCCCCTTGGCCGTGGCTTTGCCGATGCCGGAGTTGGCCCCGGTGACTACACACACCCGGCCCTCCATGTCCTTCAGGTCCGATCGGTCCTCCATAGGCGCCGACAGTCGGTGAAAAGAGGCGGTCGGGACGACATCCCGACGAAGGCATTCACACTTTGATGGTGAGGGCGTTCCGGAAGGCCTTGACGTTTTCGGCGACCGGGCGGTCGCCCCCGAAGACGGCGCTACCGGCCACCAGGACGTCGGCCCCGGCACGGATGAGGTCCATGGCATTTTGGGGCTTCACGCCCCCGTCCACCTCCAGGTGCGCGTTGGAGCCGAGGGCGTTGAGCTGGCGGCGCAGGTGCTTAATCTTGGAGGTGGACTGCGGGATGAAGGACTGGCCGCTGAAGCCGGGGTTGACGGACATCACGAGGACGAGGTCCGCCACGGGCAGGATGCCCTCCAGGTGACCGGGGGGCGTGGCGGGGTTGAGGGCCACGCCCACCTCGCAGCCGGCCTCCCAGATCTGCTGGGCCACGCGGT
>CAYULG010000473.1:0-1642 GCA_964445365.1 uncultured Salinivenus sp.
TCGGGCGGCTCGATGCGGTCGTAGTGGATGTTGAAGCCGTGCCCGAAGCCCAGGGCCGTGCCGGGCGTCATGTGTGCGTCGAGGTGCTCCTCGTAGACGTCCTTCTGGTGCTGGTCGGGGATGAGGAGCATGACGACGTCGCCCCACTCGGCGGCCGCGGCGATGTCCATCACGGTCAGGCCCTGCTCCTGCGCCTTCGACCGAGAGGAGGAGCCGGGCCGCAGGCCCACCGCCACCTCAACGCCGCTGTCGTGGAGGTTCAACGCGTGAGCGTGGCCCTGGCTGCCGTAGCCGATGACGGCCACCTGCTTGTCGTGGATGAGAGACGGATCGGCCTCGTAGTGAACGTCCATAAGACGAGGGGATGGGTGCGGAGAGGGTGAGAGGCCGGCGGACGGGGGTTGCCCGCCGGCGGAAAAGCGGTTAGGAATCGGTGTTGGGGGCCCCGTCGCCGGCGATCTCCGAGTCGGAGGAGGCGAGGGGATTGGGGGCCTCGTACTCAAGGGCCCGGTGCATGGCCACCTGGCCGCTCCGGGCCACCGCTTCGATGCCGTGCTCCTGCATCATGCCGATGAACGCGTTGATCTTCTTGGTCGGGCCGGTGACCTCGATGATCATGGTTTCCGGCGTCACGTTGACCACGCGCCCCCGAAACACATCCTTGATGTCGAGGACCTCCGAGCGCGTCTCGGAGGTGTACTGCACCTTCAGGAGGCAGAGTTCGCGCTCGACGTGCTCGGCGTCGGTCAGGTCCGTGACGTCGTAAGTGTTGACGAGGCCCTCGAGCTGGCGGGTAATCTGGGCCACGATGCGGTCGTTCCCGACCGTGACGAGCGTGAGGCGGGCGATGGACGGGTCTTCGGTCTCGCCCACGGCGACGCTCTCGAGGTTGAAACCCCGGGCCGAGAACAGGTTCGTCACGCGGTTGAGGGCCCCGATCGTGTTCTCAAGGGTGACGGCAATGATGTGCCGGTGCTCCTGTTCGGTTTCGTCTTCCTCCTCCGGCAGGATCGGTTCGCCGAACTTGCGCTTACGACGGATCTGCTGGCGGGTGAGCGGTTCTTCGTCGGACATTGGGTTGCCAAAGGGTTGTGCGAAAGAGGCAGTGCGAAGGAGGGAGACTGGAGAGAAGGGGGGAAGGATTGCGTATTGCGCATTGCGTTTCCGACGGTCAGGACGACGAGATCCGCAATGCGAAATCCGCAATAGAATCAGCCTTCCTTCGCAATCTCCTCCTTGTTGAACATCTCGGTGATCATGTCGTCGCTCGCCGCGCCGGACGGGACCATCGGGAAGACCATCTCCTCCTTCGGTACCGCAAACTCCATGACAACGGGCCGGTCGTCGACCGTCCAGGCCTCGTCGATCACGTCGCCGACCTCGTCGGGCGAGGTGGCGCGCAGGCCCACGCAGTGATGCGCCTCGGCGAGCTTCACAAAGTCGGGATTCGTCGACTTGAGATCGGTGTGACTGAAGCGGTCCTCGTGGAAGAGGGACTGCCACTGACGCACCATGCCCAGGTAGTTGTTGTTGAGGATCGCAATCTTGAGGGGCAGGCCGTGGGCCGCCGCCACGCTCAGCTCCTGCGCGTTCATGACGAAGCCGCCGTCGCCGCTCACGCAGACGACGTCCAGGTCGCGCC
>CAYULG010000474.1:0-1641 GCA_964445365.1 uncultured Salinivenus sp.
AGGAAGAAGAGCACGGCCGCCATGGTAAACCCGCTGATGAAGAAGGGCGCCGCGGCCACGACGCCCCCGAGGGCCAGCGAGCCCCACACGACGATCGGCTTGCGACCAATGCGATCGGAGAGGCGCCCCCCCGCCGGCGAGGCGAGCACGCTGGCCGAGCCCCCAATGGCAAAGAGCAGCGCAATCCCGTACCCGGACACGCCCACCGTCGTCTCGAGCCACGAGGGCAGGAACGCGGTGAAGAGCCCAATCCCGAAGAACATGAGGAAGTAGGACACGACGGCCACGACGACCTCCGAGCCCTGAAGCACAGACCGGTACTTTTCGACGAGGCGGCGGGGGGTCAGGCGCTGCGGGTCGAGCTGCACGTCGGGCGGGGGCACGTACCGCCAGATCAGAACCGTGGCCGCCCCCATGGTGACGGCAAACATGAGAAAGGGCCACCGGTAGCCGAAGCCGGCAGCGAGGACCTTGCCCAGGGGGATGCCCGCAACCTGCCCAAAGGCCTGCCCGCTCATCACCCAGCCGTTGGCCCAGCCGTGCTGATCGTAGGGAAAGTAGTCGCCCACGTAGGCCACCGAGCCGCCGCTCAGCATGCCCCCACCCACCCCGGCGAGCAGGCGCATCGTCAGGAGCAGTTCGTAGTCGGCGGCCACGGTGTGGAGGGCGAGGGTGACCGTCATCAGGCCCGTGCCGTACAGCAGGATGCGGCGGCGTCCGATGCGGTCGGAGGCCGGCCCCGTCACGAGGGCCGAGCCCGCCAGCGATACCGCGTAGGCCGTCAGCAGCATCCCGCGCCAGAACGCATTGACGCCGAGCGTCTCCGCGATGTCCGGCAGGAGGGGCACCATGATGATCAGCTGGCTGCTGGCCGAGAACATCATCAGCCAGAGCGCAAACAGGATCAGGTACGGATTGCCCTTCTGGGTGTCGGGCACGGGGCCGGCAGTGATGGATGAACGACGTAGACGAGTCCACCCCGACGAGCATCGGGGCCGTTTTCCAAACTTCAAAGATGGGACGCAGCGTTCCGTCATTCAGCCGTGCCCCCCAAATATTCCGCAAAATCCCGTGCATTCCCCATAGAAAGCACGACGAAAGCTCTCTTCTTCAGAAACCGTGCAAACATAGGAGACAAACCGCGTGAAGGCATAGGGAAAATGGAGCGGTTAACACACGGGTAATTCCCTCATAATCGCCGGGTTACACACAGCCCTTATCGTTCCGAATGGACAGAAAAGGAGAAACCTGCCCTCGGCGAAAGCTGTCGCGCCCGTCGCTTCTTCCAAACGACCCCTTTCCGACGCATGGTCGACACCTGGACGCAAGCGGTTCTCAGTATTTCGTTTCTTCTGTTCGTCGGGGCCGGGGGGGCGACCGTCGTCGCCCAGGACGCCGCCCCGGAGACGGTCGAAGAGCCCGGGGCCGTCACGGGCGTCGTCGTGGATGCTCAGCAGGGCGAGCCGCTGCCCGGCGCCAACGTGACGATCGAGGGCACCACCACCGGCACCACGACCGACCTTGAGGGCCGGTACCGCCTCGACGGCCTGGAGCCCGGGACGTACAACGTGGTCTTCTCATTCGTCGGCTTTCAGCAGAAGACGATCACCGGGGTGGAGGTCCGGCCGGGGAACGCCACGA
>CAYULG010000475.1:0-1638 GCA_964445365.1 uncultured Salinivenus sp.
TAAGCTGGTCGCCCTCGTCGACCTTGATGCCGATGATGCCGTTGGAGCGGGGGCGGCTGTACGCTTCCAGCTTGGTCTTCTTAATCTGGCCCTGCCGCGTGGCCGCGAGGACGTAGTGATTGTTGAGAAACTCTTCGTCCTCGAACGCCTCCTTGCCCACGTTGATGACGGCCCGCACACGGTCGTCCGGGTCAATGTCAATGAGCTGGCGGATGGAGCGGCCTTTGGCCGTGCGCCCGCCCTCTGGAATTTCGAAGGGGCGGAGCCAGAAGCACTGGCCCTTGTCGGTGAAGAGGAGGAGGACGTCGTGCGAGTGGCACACGTAGAGGTGCTCAATGAAGTCGTCGTCCCGCTTTCCGGTCCCGCGCATGCCGATGCCCCCCCGGCCCTGCGTGCGGTACGTGTCGATCGGCGTGCGCTTGGTCAGGCCCTGATGCGTGATGGTAACGACGACATGCTCCCGCTCGATGAGGTCTTCGATGATGATGTCGCCGCCCCCCGTGTAGTCGATCTCGGTACGGCGCTCATCGTCAAATCGCTCCTTGACCTTCAGGAGCTCTTCCTTAATAATCTCCATCCGGCGGTCGCGGCTGCTCAAGATGTGTTGGAGCCGCTGAATCTCCTCCAGAATGTCTTCGTACTCCCCAACGATCTTCTCGCGCTCCAGCCCCGTAAGACGACTCAGGCGGAGGCGCAAAATCGCATTGGCCTGCTCTTCGGTCAGCCAGTGGCCCTCCTCGGGCTGTTGCACGATGTCGTCGTAGTCGTCCCCAAGAAGCTCCTGAACGGTGTCCTGCTCCTCGTCCGCCTCGACGGGCGGGATACGGGGCACGTTGAGTTCGTCCAGGTCCGTCTCACTCAGGGTGTCCGGGTAGCGCCCCTCGCGCAGGTTCTGGCGGGCCGCGCTGGTGTCCGGGGAGTGGCGAATGATGGCGATCACGGCGTCGAGGTGGTCGAGCGCCAGGGTGAGGCCCTCCAGAATGTGGGCCCGGTCCTGGGCCTGCTCCAGGTCGTACTCCGTGCGCCGGACGACGATCTCGTGCCGGTGGTCCACGTAGTGCCGAATCGCGTCTTTTAGGTCTACCACCTTCGGCCGCCCGTCGACCAGGGCCACCATGTTCACGCCGAAGGTGTCCTGCAGCCGGGAGTGCTTGTACACCTGATTCTTGACGATCTCGGCGTTCGCGCCCTGCTTCAGCTCAATGACGATGCGGAGGCCGTCGCGGTCACTCTCGTCGCGCAGGTCAGCGATCCCCTCAATGCGCTCCTGACGCACCCGGTCGGCGATGCGCTCCACTTCGCGGCTCTTGTTTACCTGGAACGGCAGCTCGGTCACCACAAGCGCATCGCGTCCACTCCGCACCTCCTCCTCGTGCATCTTCGCGCGCATGACGACGCGACCGCGGCCCGTGTGGTACGCCTCATAGACGCCCTCGTAGCCGTAGATGATGCCCCCGGTCGGGAAGTCCGGCGCCGGGACGTGGTCCATCAGGTCGGTGATCTCAATCTCCGGATCGTCAATGTACGCCACCGTCGCGTCAATCGTCTCGCCCAGGTTGTGGGGCGGGATCTTGGTGGCCATGCCGACGGCAATGCCGTCGGCCCCGTTGACCAGCATGTTGGGGAACGCCGCCGGGA
>CAYULG010000476.1:0-1637 GCA_964445365.1 uncultured Salinivenus sp.
CCGGCACCTCGGTCCCCGACACCACCGGATACTCGTTGACCTGGTTTGCGGCAAACGACTGGGCCTGCTCCGAGAGCAAGAACTGGAGGAATTCCTGTGCCTCTTCACGCTGATTGCTGGTCTGGAGCACCCCGGCACCGGTCACCAGGGCGAGGTTACCCAAATCCCCCTCTTCAAAGCGATACGTCTCGACGGGCGCAGAGGCCTGCGGTTCGTCTTCCTCCTCGTGCTCTTCTTCCCCCTCGTCGCCCTCATACTCGCCTTCGGCCCCCCCATGCTTGAGGCGCAACACGTAATAGTGGTTTGTAAGCGCCACGTCAATCTCCCCCGCCGCCAGCGCTCGAATCATCGGCGTATTCGACGTATAGCTCTTGGGATTCAGGTTCTTCATGCCCCGCAGCCAGGCCCGCGTGGCCTCCGGCCCCTCCGAGATGCGCATCGCCGTAGCGAAGTCCTGAAAGCTCGAGTACGCAGGCGTCCACCCGACCCGTCCCTCAAGGCCCCGTCGACGCGGCAGATTTTTCACCGTCCCGGGCAGGTCGTCGGCACGGACCGCATCACTGTTGTAGGCGAGCACCCGAAACCGCGTCGTCACGGGCGTCCAGCGCTGGTTCGACGGCACAAAGCGACGCGGCCGATTCAGCACCGAATCGGGAAGCTCGGCGAGTAGATCGCTGTTGACGGCGTTGCCCAGGGCGCCTGTGGTGTTCGCCCAGAACACGTCCGCTGGGCTCTGGTCTCCCTCCTCCTGCAATGCAGACAGGAGCTGGGCGTCTGATCCATATTTTACCTGTACGGATGCATCCGTCTCGTCCTCGTACATTGTCACCAGTGAGTCGACAAGCGCCTTGCTGCGTCCGGAATAAATGACGAGGTCATCGCTCTCCCCGCCACACCCAACGAGCGAGACCACGAGAACAAGAACGAGCGAGAGAGACAGAAATCGGCGCATCGGACGGGCAGGCAATCGTGGAGAAGTTCTTATTTAGAATCATTCTAAGGCCCATCCGTCAGAAATGATACGACGGGGTCACCTCCACCCTCGGTCCTCACCAAAACTCCACACGTCCCCTTCTGCCGGAGACGGAAAGACCCCCCAGATGTGAGGTCGGGGTTGTGGTCGCACTACTCGTCGGAACGGCCAAACGACCGGTCTTCAAATGCCTGTTCGATCAAGTCGACCGCCGCACTCACGTCGTCCACGACGTAATCGGGCACGTCCTCGCTCTCCGTGTCCCCGTGGCCGGTCCGGACGAGAATGGTGGTCATGCCCAGTTCGTTGCCCGGAATGAGGTCGGTATTCTTGTCGCCTACCACGAAGGAGCGGGCCGGATCGACCGCCCACTCCTCCATCGCGTCCTCGAACATGCCGGCGTTGGGCTTCCGGCAGTGGCTGAGGGACCGATATTCCTCAACCGACCCCCCCGGATGATACGGGCAGTAGTAGAAGGCGTCGATCGCGGCCTCGATTTTCGCGAGCTCCTCGTCCATAAATGCATGGAGCCGCTCAACCTCCTCCTCTCCGAAATACCCCCGCGCCACGCCCGATTGGTTGGTCACCACGAGGACCGGCACGCCGAGCTCGTTCACCCGCCGGATCGCCTCCGGTGCACCGGGGACCCATTCGAAATTCTCAA
>CAYULG010000477.1:0-1634 GCA_964445365.1 uncultured Salinivenus sp.
AGTACGAGATGATCGGCTGGCTGCCGACGTGGCTCACCAACTCGGGCCTGGCCTACGGCGTCATTGGGTTCGCCCTGTCGATCGTGGGCATCTTCGTGGGCATCGCGTTCGGGAAGGCCCCGAGCGACCGCGTGCTGGCCCGCTACGACGGGGACTACTACTCGGGCCGCCGCGAGATGTACGAGCTGAATCAGCGGATGAAGCAAGAGGAGAAAGAGGATCGGGAGGAGGCCGCGGCGGCACCCTCTGCGTAGGCACTCGACGGCGAGGAGGCATTCGGCTCCCGAGCGCCCCTGCGCCTCGGCAGAACCGTCCCCCACGCCCCCCGTTGGGTCATCGTCAGTGTGTTCTGGCCCGCACGCGTCTCTCCGTCGGCAACCTCCCCAATAGACCCCTCCCTGAATGTTTGAAGCAGTTCTGGATAACGCTGCTCTTGCCTCCTCCATCTACGTCAACATTGCACTTGCCGGAGTCACCATCCTCGTGATCGCGGTTATGTCGCGGAGCATCCGCGACTCCCGGGCGAAGCTGATCACGATGTCGACCCTGATGATCTCGGTGGTGTCCATCTCCAGCTACATGGGACTGGCCTCGGGCCTCACCATCGACCCTCTAGTTATGCCCGAGGGCCATCCCCTCGCCGGCCAAGAGGTCCTCTCCCTATGGGGACGGTACCTGACCTGGGCCTTCTCGACGCCGTTTATTCTGCTGGCGCTGGGCCTGCTGGCCCGCAGCACCACCGATAAGATCTTCTCGGCCATCGTCCTCGATGTGTTCATGTGCCTGACGGGCCTGGCCGCCGCACTCACCACGAGCAGCCACGCCATGCGGTGGCTCTGGTACGCCCTCAGCACTGCGTTTTTCGTCGGGGTTCTGTACTACCTGCTCGTCGAGTGGCCCGCCGAGGCCAAAGAGGCGGGGACCGCCGACATCTTTTCCACGCTGCAGTGGATGACCATCGTCCTGTGGCTCGGATACCCGGTCGTCTGGGCCCTCGGGAATGAGGGCCTCGCCCTCCTCGAGGTCGGCGCGACCTCGTGGGCCTACAGCGGACTCGACATCTTCGCCAAGTACGCCTTTACCATTATTCTGGTGCTGTACGTCAGCGACGAGCCGGACGCGGTCGTCTCGACCTCGCCGTCGGCTGCGTAGCACAGCCCACACGGGGTCTCGGGCAACTGGGGCCCCGGTCCCCCTCAACCCCGATACGCCTGTCCCTGTTTTTCTTTGTTGGACAGGCCCGACGCGTTTCCAATCACGATTCGTTCCGACTCTCTCCATGACCGACCTTACTGGCACCTCCGCCATCGTCACCGGCGCCTCCAGCGGCATCGGCAAGGCCACCGCGCACCGCCTCGCCCAGGATGGCGTGTCCGTGGCCCTCGCCGCCCGCCGCGAGGAGCGCCTCGCATCGCTCCGCGACGACATCGAAGCCGACGGGGGCACCGCGATCGTCTGCCCCACCGACGTCACCGACCGGGACCAGGTGCAGGCCCTCGCCGACGCCACCCTCGACGCGTTCGGGGGCATCGACATTCTGGTCAACAACGCCGGCATCATGCCCCTCTCCCTCATGGAGAACCTCCACGAGGACGAGTGGGAGCAGATGGTGGACGTGAACGTGAAGGGCGTGC
>CAYULG010000478.1:0-1618 GCA_964445365.1 uncultured Salinivenus sp.
ACCTCCCCCTGCGCGTCGGCCCCCTCCGTGATCGACCGGATCGAGTAGTCGACCAGCGTATGCGGCTCGTCCACGGCGTGATCGAGGGCGCGGTAGAGGGCGTCGACCGGGCCATCGCCGGTGGCCTGCTCCTCGCGCACCGATCCGTCGTCGCGCTGGAGGCGGACGGACACCTGCGCATCTTTCTCCGAGGTGATGCTCACGGAAAAGTGGTCGAGGCGGTAGGCCGGCGACGCTCCGTTCGTGGCCGCTCCGTTCAGCGAGTCGTGAAGGGGCGCCGAATCGCCGCCGAAGCCGACATCATCCATCATGCGTTCGAGGTCTTCGTCGAATACCTCCTTCTTGCGGTCGGCGAGGTCGAGGAAGCGCTGGTATACCTCGGATCTTCGTGCCTCAGGGACCTTGTAGCCCAGCGTATCGAGGCGGTTGAAGAGGCCGTGACGACCGGAGTGGCGGCCCAGCCGGATCTGCTCGGTGTCCTGTCCCACATCCTCGGCGGACATGATCTCGTAGGTAGCTCGCTCCTGGAGGACGCCGTGCTGGTGGATGCCCGCCTCGTGGCTGAAGGCGTTGCTACCTACGATGGCCTTGTTTGGCTGCACGGGAAAGCCCGTGGCGGCCGACACCATCTGGCTCGTCCGCGTCAGGTGTTCGGAATTGATGTTCGTATGCACGTCGAACTCGTCGCCGCGGACCGAGAGGGCCATGGCGATCTCCTCCAGGGCGGCGTTGCCGGCCCGTTCCCCGATGCCATTGATCGTGCACTCCACCTGTCGCGCGCCGGCTTTGACGCCGGCCAGCGTGTTGGCGCTGGCCAGGCCCAGGTCGTCGTGGCAGTGGGTGGAGAGAATGACAGCATCCGGATCGGGCAGGCAGGCGCGGACGGTCGACAGGAGGTCGGCGTACTCGGCGGAGGCGCAGTAGCCGGTGGTGTCGGGAATGTTTATTGTCGTCGCGCCGGCGTCGGCGGCGGCCTTTACGACTTCACACAGGAACTCCGGGTCGGTGCGGCCGGCGTCTTCGGCGCTGAACTCGACGTTGTCGGTGTAGGTGAGGGCCTGCTCGATGGCTGTGACGGCGCGCTCGATGATGGCCTGTCGCTTCTCGGCCATCGTGTCGCCGAGCTTGTCGAACTTGGCCTCGATGTGGACGTCGCTCGTGGCGATAAAGGTGTGGAGGCGCGTGTCGGTGCCGCCGGACAGGGCCTCGCCCGCAGCCTCAATGTCGGCCGCTTTCGTACGGGCCAGGGCGCAGGTGACGGGTCCGTCGACCTCGGCTGCGATGCGATCAACGGCGTCGGTCTGGGCGGGCGAGGACACGGGAAAGCCGGCCTCGATCACGTCTACGCCGAGCGCCGCGAGTTGGTCGGCGATGCGGACCTTCTCGGGGACGGTCATGGACGCGCCGGGGGCTTGCTCGCCGTCGCGCAGGGTGGTGTCGAAGATGGTGACGGGGTCGCTCATAAGTTGGTTAGATTCTCGGCTGGGATCGTCGGAAAGCAGTGCGGTCGTCAGGGTCGAGGGAAGCGTCCGAACGCTGCGTCAGGCCGACGCACCCGCATCCGGACGCTCGATAAGGAGCAGGGTCATGCGGCCGCGTACCCCGATGGCCCTCGGGG
>CAYULG010000479.1:0-1613 GCA_964445365.1 uncultured Salinivenus sp.
CGAGCGCACGATCGAGGGCGTTCGGAACGGGCGCGACGAGGTGCTGGAAAAAGCCCTGGACGTGATTCGGTCCGGCACGCCGAACGCATCCACGGGGCACGCTGGACCCGAATAACCCGACAGCGTCGCCATGATCTTCTATCTGGCGCGAACGTATCTGCTCAACACACTGGTGTTCACGACCTTCTTCGGGGTGGTGCCCGTCCTCTTCGGCGGCTCTCCGACCTCTCTCCTCGTGCCCGCCCTCTTCTGGGGCAGTGCGGCGGCCGCCGGCTACACGTACTGGCGGTTTCGGAAGAAAAACGTGTGGCCGCTGTACGACAACCTCCGGCTGCCGCCCCTCGCGCTGCTCGGCGGTCTCTTCCTTTCGGTGCAACCGGTCACCCTGGCGCTCGCCCTCTACCTGTAGCCCCTGCCATGGACGATGACGCGGCCCTCATCCTGGATGGCATCTTCTACCGGGTCCCCGCCCTCGACATCCTCAAGGGCGTGCACCTGAGGGCAAAGGCCGGGACCGTCACCGGCCTGTTCGGGCGCAACGGCAGCGGCAAGACGACCCTGCTGAAGGTGGCCGCCGGACAGATTCAGCCCAACAGCGGCCTCACCATCCTCGACGGCGACCGGCTGCACAAACCGTCGAAGTGGGCCCGCTTCGCGAAGGTCGCCTACCTGCCGCAGGAGTCGATGCTCCCGTCGGACGTGACGGGGCGAACCCTCGTCCAAAGTGCAGGCCTATCGTCCCCCCAAATCCCCGACCGCCTCTCGTCCGCCCTGGACCAGAAGGTGCGAACGCTCTCCGGGGGCGAACGGCGGCTCCTGGAGGTCGCGATCGTCCTGGGCCTGGGGCGCGGCTACGTTCTGCTGGACGAGCCCTTCACGGGCGTGGAGCCGATCCTGATTGACGCCATCGGCCGGCGCATCCAGGAGGCAGCCGCCGAGGGCACCGGCGTCCTCCTCACCGACCACTACCATCAGCACGTTACGCCCCTCGCCGACGCCGCGTACGTGCTGTGGCAGAAGCAGTGCTATCCCCTCGACGGAGACCCTTCCATCCACGATCAGCTCGTAGAGATGGGATACCTTCGCGAGGACGCCCCCGCTCCGTCGTAACGCTCTGCCCCACCGCCGAACGCCTCCGGGGGTGGGTCGTACCATCCGCAGATCGCTCCCCTTCCGTCCCACTCCTCCTTTTGTTATGGACACCAACGTGTACACCTACGAGGGCGACGAGGTGACCGTCACCTGGGACCGCGAGCGCTGCATCCACGCCGCCGCCTGCGTGGACGGCCTCCCGAACGTCTTCGACCCGGAGCGGCGCCCCTGGATCGAGCCCGACCAGGCCACCCCCGACGCCGTGGAGGCGGTGGTGCCCCAGTGCCCCACCGGCGCCCTCCACCTCACCCGCAACGGCGAGGACCCGGAGCCGACGCCCGACGCCAATCGGATCTCGCTGTTTCCCAACGGCCCCCTCCTGGTCCACGCCGACGCTGAATTGATCGACAGCGACGGCGAAACGCTGCTTACCGACACCCGCATGGCGCTCTGCCGCTGCGGCCGGTCCGGCAACAAGCCGCTCTGCGACGGCAGCCACGACGAGGGCTTCGAGGACGCGG
>CAYULG010000480.1:0-1607 GCA_964445365.1 uncultured Salinivenus sp.
GCTCGCGCTCGTCCTCGGTGAACGAGACGCCCGCAATCGTTTCGGCGGCCGCCACATGCTCGGGGGTGATGGGCGATTCGTCCTCCTCGGCCACCTGCGCGTAAAGAACCCCGGGAAAAAGGCCACTCAGTCCCGCGGCGGAACAGGCTTCCAAAAATTGGCGACGATCAACGGACATAGGGCTCGGACAACGGGAAACAAATCGTGAGGTCACGCCGGTCGACTGGACCGAGACGGAGCGCTATTACGGGTCTCTCGTCATGATCCACCGATGAATCCGGTGTAGAAATACGTGTACGACAGTGCCAACGCCATGGAGGGGCCAACGATCCACATCGAGACGTAACGCGCCAGGGCCTGTCGGTCAAACAGGTCGCCGGCCTCCTCCACCACCTTCTGCGGCTCGGCCTCCCCGATTGCGGCTACCGGCGGGTCCTGGTCTACGGTCAGCGCATCCAGAGCAATCTCCTTCCCAATTTTGCCCCGCAGGGATCCGCGAACGGCGTCTTCCAACGCGATCGGACGGGTGGCTCGGCCCCACCCGAGGCCCGCAATTGTCATCACCGTGGCCATGACGAGGCTGATGGGCACCCCGAGATACGAGAGGCCCGCCGTAATCGACGCCGACGTACTCATAACGATGAGGGCGGCAAAGAGCGAAATGTCGGTGAGCTCCGTTCCCACCGACTCCATCGTTCGGCGTGCGATGGTGAACGCCCCCATGCCGATGGCGACGGTCGCGATGATGATCGCGGCGTCCACGTCCAGCGCCCCGCTGCTCACCAGGGGGGCCACGGCGTTGGGGATGTTGCTGGCCCCGGCACTGAAGGCCATGTAGCAGCTCACCGCAAGCACGAGCCCCGTCCCGACCACCTCCCCGGGCGTCGTGTTCGGCCCGAGCCGGACGGTGGGAATCGCCCCGTCCCAATCGATCGTGAGCAAGGCGCCCTCCGACGAGACGATTCGGAAGTGCCGGTTGAGTTCAGGGTAAAAGTGGCGGCCGATGATGAGGCCGACGAAGAAGCCGAGGAAGGGCGCGACCACCCACCACGTGGCAATCCAACCGATGATCTCGAAGTTCAGTTGACCGGTCGCAAGTCCCAGTCCCGCGATTGCACCCACGGTCGTCATGGACGTTGGGACCGGGACGCTGAGAAGATTGGAAAGCAAAATGCCGAACCCGATGAAAAAGAGGAGAGCGACGCCCTGCTCGAGCGAAATCGAACCCGCGATGAGGTCCTCGGCCAGAGTGTCAATCACGTTCCGGCCGACGGTCCATCCGCCGAGGAAGGCAAACCCGGTCATCAACGCCGCCGCGGATGTTTTCTTGATCAGGCCGGCTCCTACGGATGGGCCCCAGGCCACGCCCGCCGAGGACCCACCAATGTTGAATCCGACGAAGACCGCCCCAACAATTCCGACGACGAGAAGAAGAGAGATCATGTCCCATTTCAATGAGCCTGCTTGGCTCCGCGCAGAGTGACACGACGTGCGTAGACACGACACCCGTGATGCACGCCCCGGCAACGATCCTCCCTATTGCTGCTCGTTAGGCGCGCCGTCTCCCCGGTTGGACGCCGACCGAGGCGCCTGCTCCGTCTCGTCGT
>CAYULG010000481.1:0-1600 GCA_964445365.1 uncultured Salinivenus sp.
GTTCTCGACGCCGCCCTGGAGGCCGGGCAGACTCGGTTCGCGCCCATCCTGCTCCCCGCCATCACTACGATCGGGGGCGTGCTGCCCCTCACGCTGAGCGGATCGAGCCTATGGAGCCCGCTCGGCTGGGTCCTCATCGGCGGGCTGATCGCCGCGACCCTCCTCACCCTCATCGTCGTCCCGGTGCTCTACACCTTGCTCACAAGCACCGAAGCAGGAGGCGGGATCTCCTCGTGACGAACTGGGCCCGTCCTGGGGCGTGGCTGCCAACTGTTCTCTGTTGCCACTTTCAACCTTCCAACTTTCAAGTTGCACTACGTACCGTTTTCGCTTCTCTTCTTTGAATTCGAACTCCACGTCCGGAGATGAACACCGCTCACTGGAGGAACGATCCGACCGTCACGTCCGGCGGCTCGTCGGCTTCTACGCCCACCTCGCCGACGACGGGGGTCCCGCCTGATCGGTAGAATATCATCGGGCGGTGCTCCCCAAAGGCACCAGAATCCCGTTCGTCGCACAGACGCGCCGACTCGTCGAGGCGCCCCCAACGCATTCCCGTAGCTCCCGTGTCTTTTTCTGCAATCATGTCGAACGAACACCCCCGCTTTCGCTCATGTCTCGACGCACCTCCTCACGACCGCACTCGGTTCTCGCTCGCTACGCGATCGCCTCCGCGCTTCTGCTCGCGGCCGCCGCGCTGCTCATTGCGACGCCCGCAACGGCCCAGGGGGAACTGAACCCGCCGTCCGCCCCCGACGCTGAACCGACCGTCTCCGGCCAGTTCAACGTTCGAGGGACCGTCGGCATCCCACAGGGGGGCCTCCGTAGCAACATCAGCGGCCCGGGCGGGGGCGTTCACCTCTCCCTCGGCGGCTGGACCGGCCAGCGCCCGGTTCTGATTGGGGTAGACGTCGGCATCCTGAACTACGGCCGTACGACCGACGAGGTGCCGTTTAGCTCCACGGTGGGTCCGCGCGTGCCGGTTCAGGTGACCACCAAAAACAACGTGGTGGAGACGCACCTTTCCCTCCGGCTTCAACCACGGACGGGACGCTTCCGCCCCTACGTCGAGGGGCTCGTCGGCTTCAAGTACCTCTTTACTCGGACCGAGATCGAGGAGGACAACTTCGGCAACGACACTGACGACGACATCACCGGTTCGACCAACTACGACGACTTTGCCTTCAGCGGCGGGGCCGGCGCCGGGGTCGATGTCCGCATCTTCCAGCAGGACAATCCGGAAAAGAAGGTCCGGGCGGTGGACCTGCAGTTGGGCGTACAGTACGTGTGGGGCTCGGAGGCGGAGTACCTGGCCGAGGGACAGTTGACCGACGAAAACGATAACGGTCGGCTCGACCGGAGCGAGTTGGACGTTCGCCGCTCCCGGACGACCTTCCTGCAACCCCATTTCGGCGTGACCCTGCGGTTCGGTGGTGGGGCGGAGTAGACACTCGGAAATGGACGACTGCATCGTCCGCGGCCGCGCCTGCTCACGTCTCGTCCGACGCCCCGATCGACTCCAGCGCCCGCAGCGCCTCGGTAGGCACCGCGAAGATGACGGTGTTCGAGTCGTCGCTGCTGAGGCTGTTGAGCGTCTGGA
>CAYULG010000482.1:0-1590 GCA_964445365.1 uncultured Salinivenus sp.
GGATGGATCGGGGTATTCGACAATAATTATGACCTCACCGAGCGTGGCACGATGCTGGGAGGAAGTCGGATTGTGTCGATCCAACCACACACCGATTCGACGCGGATTCGCTTTCCCACCGAGCACTCTGATTCGTTCTATACGAGCGTGCAGGGCCAGTGGCAGGAACTTGACAATGGAAACCTGCTTCTGGCGGAAAGAGATGCCGGCCGGGTCGTGGAGGTCGCTCCCGACGGGCGAACGGTCTGGGAATGGATTCACCCGCAAGTCGTCTGGGAAATTCATTCCGATAAGCCGAGGGTGCCCAATGTGACGGGAGCTCACCGATACGATTTGACGCGTGAGGAGGCAGCCTCCTGGGCCTGTTCCTCGACGGATTCGCTTCAGGCGTCTCCGTCTTCCAACTAGACGGCCTGAGTCTGTGCTTAGCCAAGTTGCATTTAGATGTCCTCTCTTGAAAAAGGCCTTTTCGTCGCCTCCGTAGCAGTGCTCGCCTACCTGGTGGGCTTTGCGACACGGTGGCACAACTGGTTCCCTAACGCGCGCCTGGAACAGGCCTCTCGTCAGGCCACAGCTCTGGTCACGACCTGGTCCGCAGAACCCGCGAATCTGAACGACCGGGTGTACGACCGGTCGGGCGTCCAGTCCGTCCGTTCGGATCGCGTACAACCTGGGCTCACACTCATTACCTCGACCTGGCGAACAGCTGAGGGATGGAGAGCTGGCCTCAACCTAATCAACGAACAGGGTACGATCGTGCACCGGTGGCGATTCGACAAAACACGGCTCTTTCCCGACTCCGTCGACCGGAAGGGAAATCCGGCGCTGAAAGCAGTACACGGGACACACCTCTTTCCCAATGGAGATGTCCTGGTGAACGTCGAATACGTGGGTATGGCCCGCCTGGACGCGTGTGGTCGGGCTGAGTGGCGACTGCCGGCTGGCACCCACCACGCCGTTTCCCGGGCAGACGACGGGTCCTTCTGGGTTCCCGGATCGAGCAGTACCCCCCAAACCGGCAGCGAACGGCACCCTGACGGCTTTCCCGGCATCCAAGGACGGGTCTGGCTCGACCAACTCCTGCAGGTCACAGCGGACGGAACGGTGGCCGATACACTGAATGTGCTCGACCTTCTTTATGCCAATGACCTGGAGCGTTACATCTTCAAAGCGTACAAGCCAAATCGGGTGCCGGGGCACCGAGAAGAGGGAGGCGAACGAGACGTCACGCACCTGAACGACGTGGAGCCACTCTCCTCGTCGATGGCAGACGAGTACCCGCTCTTCAAAGCCGGCGATCTTCTGGTGTCGCTCCGTTACATCGACTTGGTGTTTGTACTCGACCCTCAGTTTGAAACCGTGAAGTGGCACACCAGGACCTCACTCATTCAGCAGCACGATCCCGACTTCATTGGGAACGGATGGATTGGAGTCTTCAACAACAACTCTGACTATTCAGAGCGCGGGACTACGCTGGGCGGCAGCCAAATTGTGGCTTTTCAGCCCCACACGGACTCGACGGAGATTCGATTCCCCACGTCCCACTCAGACCCGTTCTACACCGATATTCGCGGCAAGTGGCAGCAACTA
>CAYULG010000483.1:0-1578 GCA_964445365.1 uncultured Salinivenus sp.
AGGAGATCGACGAAGAGCGACGCGAAGCCGAGAAGGCCCGCACCGCGAAGGAGAAAGAGGTCGAACACCTGCTCGACGAGCGCACCGTCGGCGACATTGACAGTGAGCTCGCCCACGTCAACCGGCGGCTCGACGAGGTGAAAGAGGAACGCGACCGCCGCATGCTCCTGGCCGGCCTCCTCCGCCGCGCCGACACCGAGTTTCGCCGCAAGCACCAGCCCGACGTCATCCGCCGCGCCTCCGAGTACCTGGAGACAATCACGAAGGGCCGCTACGAGCGCCTCGCGCTGGACGAGCAGGAGGACCGCCTCGTCGTCTTCGAGGCCGGGGCGTCCTTCTCCCATCCCGTCGAGCCGCCCCTCAGCCGGGGCACGCTCGACCAGATCTACCTCGCCCTCCGCCTCGCCATCATCGACCACCTCGACGCCGACCGCGAGCGCCTGCCGGTCTTCCTCGACGAGGTGTTCGTCAACTGGGACGAGCCCCGCCGCCACGCCGCCTTCGAGATTCTGGGCGACATGGCGCAGGAGCGACAACTCTTCGTGTTCACCTGCCACCCGTTCTTCGCCGAAGAGACCGCCGAGCACCTCGACGCCGAGCGCATCGATCTCACCGCGCTTCGCAACAACGACCGGTCGATGACCCAGCCGAAGGACGTGCCCGTACCGGGCGACGCGGCGGAGACGGCGTAGGCCACTCTCGTCCTAAGCAGAGGGAGTGGATATGGACGGAAGCGGTCGCCTGACCGTCGTCGGCCGTCGTGGCGGATCAACGCGCGTCCCTGAACCCAGAACGGGAAATGGAGATTTCTACCCCCGGCAATCTCGTCCTCGCCGCACATCACGATTCACGCATCACGTTTCAGACACGGGCGGCTGCAGGCGGCGCAGGCGGTCCCACCGAAAGATGCCGGCATTGTGGCCGTCGTCCCACTCGATGCGGATCCCAATGCTTCCCGCCGGCTCGATGGACGCGATGGCCAGGTCCGGCCAGCGGGGGTCCGGATCGTCGTCCGCCGAGTCCGCGTCCGGCGGCGGGATGTGCTCAACCGCCTTCCCCCCGCACTCGGCACACGGGCATGCCTCGCGCAGTCGGGGGAGCGAGAACACCGAATCATGGTCGTCGCTCCACTCAACCGTCAGCGTTTTTGCCTCAGTGTCAACCTGCACACGAACGGGATCGGGGAGATCGCTCATGGGATAGAAGAAGGATAGGTAGAAATCGGAAGGCGCCAAACAAAAAACGCCGGACCCCAGATGGGATCCGGCGCGCTTGGAATGAGTCAAGACCGAAGGGCCTCGAGTGGGGCAATGAGTCAGGGGCCTACTCGTCCTGGAACGGATATACGTCCTCCAGCAGGGCCTGCAGCTTCGTGCGGCCACGGTTGATGCGACTCTTGACCGTACCCATCGGGAGACCGGTGATCTCCGCAATCTCGTCGTAGGCGAGCTGCTGAATGTCGCGCAACACCACGACTTCGCGGAAGGCCGGCGGAATCTCGTTCATCGCCTCCTGGATGTAGTGATCCTGAATCGTGCTCTCCGCGTGCTTGTCCGGCGAGAACGACTCGTCCGGAAT
>CAYULG010000484.1:0-1575 GCA_964445365.1 uncultured Salinivenus sp.
ACACGAGCCTCATCGAGGCGTTCGAGAAGGCCGACGAGGTGCTCTACAACGCCACGCGCGGGATCAGCGACCTGATCACGGTTCACGGCCTCATCAACCTCGACTTTGCCGACGTGCAGACGACGATGAAGGATGGGGGAACGGCGCTGATGGGCTCGGCCACCTCCACCGGCGAGAACCGCTCGGAGAAGGCGGCCATTCAGGCCATTAGCAGTCCACTGCTCGACGGGCTCTCGATTGCGGGGGCAACCAACGTGCTCGTCAACATCACGGCCGGCCAGTCGCTCGGCATCCGCGAGGCCACCCAGGCCACCAGCGTCATTCAGGAAGAGGCCGGGGACGATGTTGAGGTCATCTTCGGCACGGTGATCGAGGAAGATATGGAGGACAAGCTCCGTGTCACCGTTATCGCTACGGGCTTCGACCGCGACGAAGACACGGGGGGTGGCGAGACGTCCGGGGAGGAGCCCTCCGAGGAGAGCGGGACGCGCCGTACGGTGCCGCTCGACGATGAGGAGGATCCGACCTACCGCTACAAAGGAGAGGACAACCTGCGTCAGCTCGACACCCCCGCCTACGAGCGCCGCGGCAGTCCGGACCGCTCGAAGCGCGACGAGTCGAGTGGGTCGGAGCAGGAGGAGTCGACGGAGGACGAGGAGGCCTCGACCGACGATCGGTCCAACATTCGTCGCCTGCGATCCGACGAGTTGGACGAGCGCAAGGACCGCGACGACCGCTCCCGGTCCGACGACACCGAGTCTGGCGACGATGATGACGCCGACACCCCCGCCTTCCTCCGCAAGATGATGGACTGAACCGAATGTGGAATGCGGAGTGGGGAGTGTGGAATTTGAGGCGCCAGTCGTATCAAAGAACCACTCCTCATTCCACACTCCACATTTCCAATTCGGAACAAGAGGGCCCTCCAGCCCCACCACAGGCCGATCCTTGGAGCGGTCGGCGGGCACAGGATCTCGTTGTGCCCTGGGCATCGGCAAGGGTGGTTGGGCAGTTCGTTTGCCGGCGACGCCGTCGCCGCGCGCTAAATTGTCTGCCCAACGTACCCCTACGCCGACCGCCCGCCCCGCTGCTCGGGGGACCGACGACGCCCCGAGGCCGGCCTGCCCGCGGTGTCTGAGCAACATGGCGGGACCTGTGGTTCACAGCGGGCCGCCCCGGGGCCGATCCACATCGGCCTCGGGGGCAGGTCCGTGCCGTACACGAAAAGCCGCGCTCGCTGCGCCCAACGGTTGTTGGGATGGGAGCGTGGCTTTTTGTGTCGAGAGGAGGGGCCAAAGTCGGAAGCGCGAATCCCTCTCCGGGGGCATAAGTTTAGACCAGACCATTTTCTTCCTCTCGCTCGCTGATTCGGCGATATGATCCCCAACGAGCTCTATGAAAAAATCCGCCGCCTGGAGGTGCGCACCCGAGGGGTGGTGGAGAACGTCTTCGGTGGCGAGTACCAGTCTGCATTCAAGGGCCGGGGCATCGAGTTTGCTGAGGTCCGGCCCTACCAGGTGGGCGACGACATCCGCAACATCGACTGGAACGTCTCCGCGCGGATGGACGAGACCT
>CAYULG010000485.1:0-1575 GCA_964445365.1 uncultured Salinivenus sp.
GCGGCGGGTCGGCGGGGCCGTCGGACGGGTCCGGTGTGTCAGCAGTGCTCATCGCTGGAATGAATTGGGACTACGCAGGAAAAGCGAAGCTGCCTCGCAAAACATGTGGCACATTCAAGTCTGGGAACGTCCGTTCGACTCAACTACCAATGTGAACCCCTCCTGTGCGAAGTGTTCATCGTTCGTCAATATGTCGGTCAGGTCTCGCTCGTTCATGATCACCATGGACATGCAGTCAACCATGCTATATGCTTTATCCAGGCGCCGCTCATAGAGCCGGACGCCGCGTCGGAAGAGCTGCGGGGACATCGTTACCACCTCAATGGAAGACCCGTCGTAGAGCTCGTGGGCAATGTGGGCAATTTTTCTCGAATGCTGGAACGAAACTGTTCGATCCGAAGGAGACTAGTCGACTGAAAATCAGAATGCGGCCAGCTGTTGATTCCTCCGGCCTTCAGAAAATGGCCGCCCGGAGGGCTGAGGGCGCAGAACGTCCGAAATTTCTCATGTCCGAGCGAAAGCGAGTTCGAGAAATTTCAGTGTAGCGCCCGCGGGCCTCAGGCCATTTTCTGCCGGCCAAGCCCTTTTCGTCCATTTTGGGGCCGCCAAAATGGACATCGCACCAGGAAGAATGCCCATAAGTCCGAACAATTTTGCGTGCTCAATCGGCGAAGCAGAAACTGATGGGCCGTTTCGGATTTGACTGATACCTCCCAGAAAAAACTTCAAACTATTGGAATTCAACGAGAACGCTCTCACTCGTGACCAGCGGCCGCCCCGAAACGGCGTCCTCAGCATCAAGAGCCTGCTCGTGCCACTGATCCTCTGGATGAAAGCGGGCGACCCAATATTGCGTGTCAACGAACACCGGTCTCATGACACGTCCGATTGGTAAAGATGCTCATCCAGACGAGTAGATGCATCGGTAGGGACTGCCTCCCACTCCCCTTCGGGAACCGCGTCACGACGTGCGTCGATGGTGTCAAACGCCGACGCACTGGACGACTTGCGTTGCAGGAACTGGATAAAGTCGCGCACCTCCCGAAGCGACTCCCCGGATAGGCGATCAAGGTCCTGGATAAGTTCTTTTTTTAGAGCGTCGTCCGTCATGATAATCTGTCGATCGAATACGGTGTGCCGTGTGGGCTTCTTCCCTTCTTCTTCGTCAGCAGCGCGTACGTCACGTACAGGAGCGCTCCGCCTGCAGTGTCCCGTTTTCGGGCGGCGGGTCGGCGGGGCCATCGGAATGGTTTTGATTTCCAGCTTCGCTCACAGAAAACGCTGTTCAGGGATGAATCAGAAGAAGATGCCTGAGGGGTCAGGACACCTCCAGCGGCTGTTCGGGAACGTCCACGTCCACCTCAAACTGCACATTATCCTGTAAGATCTCAGACGCATCAAGCACCTTCAGCCCAATCAAGTCACCCTCCGGACTGAAATCAGCGTGTACACCGGACGTGATCGTCTCTGTACGGGAGGCCTTGGTTCCCGGCGCCTTCAGCCAGAGATACAAAAGGTCACGTTTGGGATCGTATTCTACCTTCATGACGAGTCTTCTCGGGGAAAATTATTACC
>CAYULG010000486.1:0-1565 GCA_964445365.1 uncultured Salinivenus sp.
GCCCTGGTGGGCGAGTACCTGATCGAGTCCGCGGCCCGGGTGCCCGTGGAGGTGGAGTACGCGAGCGAGTTTCGGTATCGCGATCCGGTGTTGGGGGACGGAGACGTGGTGCTCGTCATCTCGCAGAGCGGCGAGACGGCCGACACGCTCGCGGCGGTCCGCGAGGCCCACAGTCAGGGCGTGCCGTGCTTCGGCATCTGCAACGTGGTGGGCTCCACCATTGCCCGCGAAACGGATGCGGGGGTGTACCTCCACGCCGGGCCCGAGATTGGCGTCGCCTCCACGAAGGCGTTCACGGCGCAGGTCACCGTCCTCTCCATGATTGCGCTCAAGCTGTCGAAGGGACGCACCCTGTCGAAGGCCGAGCTGGCGGACAACATTCGCGCCTTGGCCGCCGTGCCCGACCAGGTCCGGAGCGTGCTGGAGGTGAGCAACGGAGCCCTCAAATCCATGGCGCACACCTACCGGTACGCCTCGAACTTCCTGTACCTGGGGCGCGGCTACAACTTCCCCGTGGCGCTAGAGGGGGCGCTCAAGCTCAAGGAGATCTCCTACATCCACGCCGAGGGCTACCCGGCCGCGGAGATGAAACACGGCCCCATCGCCCTCATCGACCGCTCGATGCCGGTCGTCTTCATTGCGATGAAGGACAGCACCTACGACAAGGTGCTCTCCAATATCGAGGAGGTGGCTGCCCGAGAAGGGTCGGTCATCGCCATCACGGACGACAAGGACGAGGAGCTCGAAGGGCTCTGCGAGGCAGTCGTAGAGATTCCGCAGACCAAAGAGTTTCTCTCGCCCCTCCTCACCGTCATTCCGCTTCAGCTCCTGTCCTACCACATCGCGGTGCTTCGCGGGTGCCACGTGGACCAGCCCCGCAACCTCGCCAAGAGCGTGACGGTGGAGTGAGACGTCGGGCGGCGGACGGCGTTCTCAGTTTCGCGCATCCCAATTTCCAATCGAACTGTGAAGGGCCGACCCGACGGTCGGCCTTTCGTCGTTGAGGGAACCGCGTTGTCGGGGGAGCCGATGACATCGCGGCGGGTGAACCTGTGGCTCAGAGCGCCGTTCCACATCAATTGCACGTCTCCTTCCACACGGTTCCCTGGTGCGCATGATCGAGATGGAGAAGCTGGACAAGGTGAAACACCGCTTCGAGGAGGTGGAAAGCCTCATGGCGGATCCAGAGGTGGCGAACGATCCGGATCGCATGCGGGAGCTGGGGCAGGAGCACAGCCGGCTCGAGGAGGTCGTCGAGGCCATTGACCGCTACGAGCGGCTGCTGGAGGAACGGGAGGAGCTCGAAGACATGATCCGGATGGAGAGTGGAGAGATGGAGGACCTTGCGCAGGACGAACTCGAGCAGATCGAGCAAAAAATTCCGACGGTCGAGGAGGACCTGCGGCAGAAGCTCATTCCGAAAGATCCGGAGGATGAGAGGAATGCGATCGTGGAGATCCGGGCCGGGGCGGGCGGCGACGAGGCGGCGCTCTTTGCGGGCGATCTGTTTCGCCTCTACACCCAGTACGTGAAGCAGCAGGGCTGGGCCCACGAGCTCATTGACG
>CAYULG010000487.1:0-1553 GCA_964445365.1 uncultured Salinivenus sp.
CTCTTCCTCATCACCCTCGCCATGAACATCTTCGCCAACCGCATCACCCTGCATTACCAAGAAAAATATTGACCCGGTTTGAAGGTTAGAAGGTTGAAAAGTTGAAGGTCAGGTGACGGAAAGTTCTCATCACTGTCCTCAGTCAACCTTCCAACCTTCCCACCTTGAACCTTCAACTGCCTAATCATGGAGCCCTCCTCGAACGGATCATTTGAGCTTCGCCGGTCGCGTCGGCAGCGCATCGGGATGATTCTGGCGGGGGGTCTATTCCTGGCCACGATCTTTGGCATTGTGGTGCTCGTCACCCTGCTCGTGGACGTGGCCGTGAGCGCTGCCCCGTGGCTCAATCAGGAATTCCTCACCAGTTTCCCGTCCCGCACCCCCGGTGAGGCCGGCATCAAGTCGGCCCTCGTCGGCACGCTGTGGCTGATGGGCCTTACGGCCCTCATTTCCGTGCCCCTCGGCGTGGCCTCGGCCATCTACCTGGAGGAGTACGCCGAGGATGGATGGTTCCTGCGCCTCATTCAGGTTAACATCGCCAACCTTGCGGGCGTGCCCTCGGTGGTATACGGCATTCTCGGACTTGCGCTGTTCGTGCGCTTTGCGGGATGGGGCAACAGCCTCCTCGCGGGGGCCTTTACGCTGAGCCTCCTCATTCTGCCGATCATCATTATTAGCACGCAGGAGGCACTGCGGAGCATTCCCAGCGGCATCCGCGAGAGCGCCTACGCCCTCGGCGCCACGCGCTCGCAAGTCATCTGGAGCCACGTGCTGCCGATGGCCGCCCCCGGCATCTTCACGGGCGTGATCCTCGCGCTCAGCCGAGCCATCGGGGAGACCGCGCCCCTCATCCTGGTCGGCGCGCTCACGTTCATCCCGTTCCTGCCGCAGGGGGCGTTGGATCAGTTTACCGCGCTGCCGATTCAGATCTTCAACTGGGCAGCCCGGCCCCAGGACGAGTTTCGGGGCCTCGCGGCCGCCGCCATCGTGGTCTTGATGATCCTGCTGTTCACGATGAACCTGACAGCCATCCTGCTGCGCAACTACTTCGAAAACCAGCGCGCCGGCCCCTGATGCTCGCCAGCGTTTCGTTCCCCTTGTACGACTGATTGCGCCCGCCATGCCGACCAACGAACCGACCGACGATACGCGCTCCTCGCCGGCGTCCGTGGACGATGCTGCCTCTGCGGGCGACCCATCGCCCAACGGCCAGCCCCGCTCCGACGAGGACGCCCGAACGGCCGCCGGCGCACCGACGAAGACCGCGGCGCGGCCCAAAATCGAGATCGACGACCTGCACTTCTGGTACGAGAACGGTGGGGTCCACGCCCTCGAAGGCATTACGATGGACATCCAGGCCAACCAGGTGACGGCTCTCATCGGCCCCTCCGGATGCGGGAAGTCGACCCTGCTTCGGTGCCTCAACCGCATGAATGAGCTCATCGACGGGACGACCCTTGAGGGGACCATCCACGTCGACGGCCAGGACATCTACGCGGAGGACACCGATCCGGTGATGGTGCGGCGCCGCGTGGGCATGGTCTTCCAGAAGC
>CAYULG010000488.1:0-1550 GCA_964445365.1 uncultured Salinivenus sp.
CCTCGACGTGCAGATGCCCGGGCTCGACGGCTTCGACGTGCTGGAGCGGATCGACGTGTTGCCGGACGTGATTTTCTCCACCGCCTACGACGAGTACGCCATCGAGGCGTTCGACGCGGGCGCGGTCGACTATCTGCTCAAGCCCTACAGCAAGGCCCGCTTCCGGAAGGCCGTGGAACGGGCGCTGGACCGCTACGACCAGGATGACGACGCGTACGCCGATCGGCTGGCGGCATTGCTGCAAGAGGCGAGGACCGACGCGGATGAGTCGCCCGAGCGCCTGTACGTCCGCCACGGCGAGAAAATCATCCCGGTCGATCCCGAGGACATCCACTGGATCGAGGCGGCGGGCGACTACTCGAAGCTCCACACCGCCGAGAAGACGTACCTCTCGTCGATGGGCATCGGGGAATTAAACGAACGCCTGGATGCGAAGCGATTCGCCCGCGTGCACCGCTCCCACGTGGTCGCCTTCCCCGCCATCGACCACCTGCACAGCGACGGGTCCGGCGGCTACAAAATCATTCTCGACGACGGCACCAAGCTGCGGGTGAGCCGCTCCTACGCCCCCGACATTCGAGACCGTCTGGTGTGATGGGCTCGTGTCCTTTCTGGTCGTTCCGGCGGGCCTCGACCGGTCGGGCTGTAGGGCCGAAAAGAACCGCTCCCGGGGCTTCCCACCGAGCCGTCGACGAGAAAAGGGATCAGAGACGCTGTCGCACCTCGTCGTGCAACCGATCCGCGAGAGCACTGGGATCGGCCTCGTCGATCGAGAAACGCCCTTCACGTTCGTCCCCAACCTCGAGATCCCCCAGCCGATCGACTCGAAGGAGGAGAACCAACTCGTCCCGATCCTCGGTCTGGATGGGTGCCACACTGAGCGTGTCGAGCGCGTCGGCAAACGGGCCCTGCCCGCTGCTGAAGGTGTATTTCTGAACGAAGGGATGGGGGGTCAGGTGCGTGTCCGCTTCCACATTTTTTACTTCGCGAAGGCGAAAATCGAGCTGATCCTCCAACGCATCGAGGATGGCCTGCGTGCGAGGGGTTGGGCGCACCTCCAACTGGTCCACGTCGGACGGATCCACTGCCCAGTTGATGTCGAGGGCGCTTTGGATCCAGACGGTCGTTGTGTCCAGGGTGGCGGGCGTCGACGGAGGCACCTTGATGGGGGGCACGTCGACTTCGCGGTCGTCCTCCGGCTGTACGGAAAACCCCTCTTTGAATTCGGTCGTCCAGAGCCCATGTTGGCGCCAGAAGGTGTTGCCCTCGGCGCCTTCGTACTGGTACCGCGTGATCAAAGCAATTTCGATGTCGTCGGCCGTCTGCACGGACGACCCGCCGACCAGTTCGAGGTGGGCGTCGATCTCGTCTCCGGGCTGGACGGTTGTCTCCTCCGGGATGAGGTCAATCGTTGCCGAGCCGATGCCGATGCGCGTGAGAAAGGACATTGCGGCGAACAGGGAAGCTGTGTCGGAGAGGGCAGGCGAAGATGACAGGCAGGGCCGTCAGAATCAACCCTAAGATAGGAGAACGAGCCGAGAAAGGGAAAC
>CAYULG010000489.1:0-1545 GCA_964445365.1 uncultured Salinivenus sp.
ACAGGATGGACACGCGACGGCGGTCGGTGTGACGGTAGTGCACTGGCAGCAGGGAGAGTCAGTTTTTTATCGTGACGCTCAATCCGGGCGCGTTCGCAAGGAATCCCGGCGGGCTCGCCCGAGGATTTTCGGAGCTTCCAACCGGTGGGAGCAAAGTGATAGATGGCTAAATCTGGCCACCATTTTGCAGCGTCGCCCACTGTATCTCAGCTAAGCATCTACTCGCAAAACAGGTTCTGAACGTGCTGCTCAGGAACGGGGCAACCAGCTTCCAGGCCAACATCCGAGGGCGGGCGGGAGAGACCTAAAACGGATCGCCCCAGTCCACGTCGTCGGCGTCCCACGACGCGTCGCGCCGACGGCCCTCCTCCGACGACTCATCGCCGGGCGGGGCCGGAGGATCCGCGGCCTCAGCACGGTACTCGGTTTCCGCCTCAATGGACTCGATCACAGCGTCCCGGGCGTCCGACACGTGGTCTTTCGCCGCCTTCAGCGTGGTGAGCGGCCATTCGTTGCGACCGTCCGTCTCGTCGTCGCGTCCCATCGCGGCGTTTACGCGGCGGTGCAGCATGCGAATGACGACCTCGATGTTGCTGCCCTCCTCGCCGGTGCCCACGGCGTCGACGAGGTCGTCGCCCTCGGGAATGTCGAGGCGGTACAGCACGGTGCCCGCGGCGCGCCGGACGGCGTGGTTGAGGATCTTGCGGTAGGCGTGCCGCTCGCGGGCCGGACGGTTGGGGGGCGGCGGCAACTCCTCGTCGCCCAAGGGCTGATTGCGGGCCACAATCTCCTGCTTGAGGTCGTCGGCGTCCGGCACGTCGAGGCCCTTTTCGCGCAGGCTATCGAGGGCCTCCTCCATGTCGTTGAGGTCCTCCTGCGCCTCCTCGGCGTCGACACCCTCCACGGGCAGGTACGCGTCCACGTCGAACCCCTCGATCTCTTCGCTCGTCACCTCCGCCGGATCGCTCTCGCTGCGGCGCTCCGCCGCGTCCGTGTCCGGGTCCAGCGAGTCCTCATCGTCGGCCTCTCCCGACAGCTGCTGGGCGTCGAGGTCGGCGAGCACCTGCGCCTTCTCGGTCTCGTGCTTGAAGTACTGCCAGTGGCCCTCCTGATTGAGCCCGGCGTGGGCGACGACGTGCGCGAGATTGTCGGTGTCGTTGCCGTCGGGCAGGGCGCGGAGGGCGCGGCCCACGAACTGCGTGTAGGGGGCCACGGAGCGGAACGGGCGAAAGAGGGCGGCGATGGAAATGTGTTTGTTGTCGTAGCCCTCCCCGAGAATGCCGACGTGCACCATGGCATCGAGATCGCCGTGGTCGTAGGCGCGGAGGCGGTCCTCACGCTCCTCCGCCGTCATGCCCCGGCTCGCCACGAATGACGCGTCGATGCCGCGGCTCCGGTAGAGGGCGGCCACCTGCTCGGCGTGCCGGATGGAGCAGGCGGCCCCGAGAATCTGGTGGCGCTCCGTGCCGCGCCGGGTCTTGGCCTGGAGCAGCTGCACGCTGCGGTCCACGATCGTCTCGTTGCACACGTCCGACAGCGCCACGC
>CAYULG010000490.1:0-1533 GCA_964445365.1 uncultured Salinivenus sp.
CCCGCATCTGTTGCTCCAGGTCCTCGCCGGGGACGAGCCGGTCCCACGCGCCCTCCGTTGGGAAAGGGCCGGGCGCCACGGCGTTGAGGCGCACGCCCTCGCCGCCCCACTCCGCCGCCAGCGAGCGCGTCATGGCCACGATGCCGGCCTTCGACATGGCGCTGGGCACCACGTAGGCACTGCCCGTCTCCGCGTAGGTGGTGGCCACGGAGAGCACCACGCCCTCCGTGTCCCGCTCCAGCCAGCGCCGCCCGCAGGCCTGGGTGCAGTAGAAGGAGCCGTACAGGTTCGTCTTGACGATGGCGTCGAAGCCGTTCGGCGAAATGTCCTCCGTGGCCGCCAGGAAGTTGGCCGCGGCGTTGTTCACGAGCCGCGTGACGGGTCCCTGCCGGTCTTCGGCCTCGTCGAAGAAGGCCTGCACGGCCTCCGGCTCGCGCACGTTGCACGAAATGCCCTCCGCCGTGCCACCGGCTTCTTCGATGTCGGCCACCGTCTGGGCGAGCGGCTCGGGGCGGCGCCCGTTGATCGTGACGGCGGCGCCGAGGTCGGCAAAGCGCAATGCCATCGCGCGTCCCAGCCCGGTGCCGCCGCCGGTGACAACGACGTGCTGATCGGCGAGGAGGTCGTCGGAAAAGTCGTCACTCATAGAAAAGGTAGAACTTGTGTGAGGAAAAGACCCGGGAGGAGAAATGAGTGCTCACTCGGCATTGAGAACGAGCGCGTGGCGGCGGACATGGGAAAGGGAGACAGGATGCAATCAATGATGGAGGTTTCGTGAACCGCCCCAAAGACCGCAAAGATCCGAATCGCCCCTGAATAGACGTGCGGCCCGGAGTGGTCTGCTCCCCGGGCCGCACGATCTCAGTCACGATGTTCGACCGGACCTACGCGGTTTCCTGCGAGGGATCGTCGGCCGACACGTCTTCGGACTTCGGGGCCCCATCTCCCATGGACGACGGCGCGCCGTCCCCCATCTCGTCCCGCTCCACCGGCGATGCCTCGTCGGAGGCCTCGCCCGGCACGACCGACGACGCAAACGCGCCCCGCTCGGTCGGCTGTCCGGGGAACATCCGGCTCTGGCGATACTCGTCCAGATCGAAGGAATCCACCCGAATGTACTGCTCGCGGGCCTCGTCCGCACGCTGTACGACCTCATACTCCTCGTCGGTGATGATCCCCTTCTCCCGGGCCGGATCCAGGAGTTCACGCGGCCCCTTCTTCGGCAACTGCCCATCACGGATCGCGTCCTTAATCTTTTGGCCCACGTGGTAGGCGTCGCGGCTGAGGCGGAACGCCTCCTCCAGCTCGCCAAGGGGGTCGTCCGCACTCTCCGGCACGTGCAGGTCTTCGGTGAGCCACTCGCGGTCGCCGTCCTTCGTCTGAATGGCCTGCGCGATGGCCCCGCCGAGGTCGTCGCTCGGCATTGAGCCAATGGTGTTCATGCGCGACCACGGCGCCACCACCGCGCGGAACAGCCACGTCAGGCCCGGCACCTTCAGGTTCTTGAAGAGGCCCTCGAACGCGTCCTGCATC
>CAYULG010000491.1:0-1530 GCA_964445365.1 uncultured Salinivenus sp.
AGACCTTCGTCTACGACTACGTGACGGAGCTGGAGCGGCAGGACGTGGACAACCACGTGGTGGCCGGCCGGCGGGTGAATCCCGACGAGCGGCCCTTCGAGGACGTGACCGTCGTGCCCTGGCCCGCGCTCTGGAATCCACGGCGGATGGGACATCGTCTGCTGGAAGAGCTGGGGCTCGACGGAGCCCTCGATTCATCGTGGCGGGAGCTGTGGCCGGGGGGCAAGGAGGCGATCGAGCGGATCGCTCCCGATGTATTGCACGCCCATTTCGGCCGACCCGGAGTCAAGGCCGTGCCGATTGCTGAGCAACTGGATCTACCGCTCGTCGTCACCTTCTATGGGTACGACATTTCGAAGCTGCCGCGTGAACGGCGCTGGCGGGAGGCCTACGAGTCCATCTGGCATACGGCCCGAGCGGTCGTCGTGCTATCGAAAGACATGAACGAGGAGGCAGTCCGTCTCGGGGCACCTCCTGACGCCGTACATGTCGTCCATCTTGCGCGGAACCTCGATGACTTCTCCTACCGCCCCCCGAGCGGCCCCGTCTCAGAATTCATCAGCGTCGGACGGCTCACGGAGAAAAAGGGCCACCTCGACGCCATTCGGGCGGTTCAGCGTCGCATCGAGGCGGGCGACAACGTGCGATTGCGGATCGTCGGAGAGGGACCGCAGCGGGACGCGCTGGAGCAGTACATTCAAGCCCACGATCTGCAGTCCGCCGTTGAGCTGCTCGGATCCATCCCGAACGCAGAGGTCGCGCGGCGGCTGCAGGAGTCCGATGCGTTTCTGCTCTGCAGCAAGACTGCGGCGAGCGGGGACCGGGAGGGCACGCCGACCGTGCTGATCGAGGCCCAGGCGGTGGGGCTGCCGTGCGTATCGACCCTCCATGCGGGCATCCCCGAGATGATTCCGGCGGCCAACCATTCGTTTCTGGCCCCGGAGGGCGAGGCGGACGCGATTGCCGAGCGCATTCGACGGCTGCGGGCGTGCTCGGACGAGGAGCTGCGCCAGGCGTCGGCGGCCGGACGGGAAATGATTGAGTCGTCGTTCAGCCTTTCGTCGGAAGCAGGGGCACTGCGAGAGATCTACGAGCGCGTCGCTCGTAATCAGGCGCAGACAGCGGCTTCTTAGACAATCCCGAGTTGCCGCAGCTTCTGCACGAGCGATTCGGTATACGAGAGGGTGTTGCGGTGAAGTCCGCGCAGGCCCCGGAGCCAGAGCGGGACGCGTGCGCCCGTCGGCTCGTAGCCGAGTTTTCGCAACAGATCGCCGGCCTCGGACTCCACGTCGGCAATTTCGCGGGAACTGAGGGAGTCTTTCCACGCCTGGGCGCGAGAGGGGTCCACGGGTGCGTTAAGCTTCTCGTGCAGGTGGGCGTGTTCGTCGGGGACGGACGCATCGCCGCTCTCATCGAAAGCGAACAGGGCTTCGGTGAACTCCAGGTTCAGCCAGTCACACACCTCCCGCAGGACAGACTCGGGATTGCGGACTAGGTTTTCGTAAAAGAGCTCCCGGTACCGGCGTGCCG
>CAYULG010000492.1:0-1530 GCA_964445365.1 uncultured Salinivenus sp.
CCGGATGGCACCACGCTCGAGGGCGCCAGCGATGTTGGCGATATCAGTTCGGTGAACACAGAAGGGCCACTGGTAGGAGGGACGAGTAGTGGGGACGTAACACTTGGCCTCACTTCCGCCTGTTCAAGTGATGATATTTTAAAGTTTGATGGATCGGCCTGGGACTGTCGGTCGGATTTAAAGGGACTACCTGAAAACAGCAACGGAGCCCCCACGGTTGCTAGTGAGGCTGGTCTACTTGCAAAGGGTATTTTCGGGTCAGGCACCATCCCGACGTCCGGTTCCGGAACCCGGATGATGTGGTACCCGCAGAAGGCCGCCTTCAGAGCCGGGAGGGTTTCGGGGCCTGCGTGGGACGCTACGAACGTGGGAAAGCACTCAGTTGCATTCGGTTTTGATACAGTCGCGGGCTCAGAGCACTCCGTCACGATCGGAAACTGCAATTTTACGAATACGACGCCGGATAATTCGCTCTTCGTCGTGGGTAATGGACTGATAGACAGTGGGAGTTGTCTCGAGCGTGGTGACGAGCTAGTGTTAGACGACAGCGGTAATCTCTCAATCGATGGCGCCTTCATAAATGATTTAGGCTCTTATGCCGGAAATTTTCGGGCAAACAAGAACGGTTCGGACGGCGTCTTATCATCGCACGTATCACTCCTCGAAAACACAAATACGGGGACGGAGGCCGACGGCTTGGCCATCAAGGTCGGCGCCTCATCCCCAGAATCGAACAACAACTTCATCACCTTCTTTGACGGGGTCAACAACGCAATCGGAGCTATCGAAGGAAGCAGTGGAAATATCAATCTCAGTACAAGCAGTGCCGACTATGCGGAGGAGCTTCCGGTTCGTTCGGATAAACGAGTTCCTAAACCGACTCAACTCGTGGGCGTCCGAAGCGGAAAGATTAGTCTAGACACAGAAGATGCGAATCGAGTAATGATTGCCAGCCGCGCCCCGGCGGTGATCGGCAACACGACGCCGTCAACGGAGGCCGACGACCATCGGCGCGTAGCGGTTGCCTTCGTTGGGCAGGTGTCCGCTCGGGTGGGCGGCGCCGTGGAGGTTGGCGATCTGATTGTCGCCTCTGGCAAGAACGACGGCACGGCGCGGGCGGTCTCGCCGGAACACTATCGCCGCGCCGAGCACGGCCCAATCGCCGGGCAGGCCTGGTCGGCCAAATCCTCCGACGACGTCGGCGAGGTAACCGTGGCGGTTGGCCTGGGCCGCAGCGGCGCCGTCGCGAAGCGCCTGCAGGACCAGCAATCCCAGATCGCGGACCTGAAGGCCGAGAACGAGGACATCAAGGAGCGCCTCGCGGCCCTCGAAGCGCAGCGGGACTCGTCCCTCCCAGCGGGCCTGTCGAGTTCCTGGATCCTGGCCGTTCTGCTGGGGCTTGGCGGCCTCGGCGCCGGCCTCCTTTACCGACGCAGGTAGTGCTCTGAGGCAATTGCCTTGCCCGCTGCTTCCAATCCCAGGCCTCCGTCGCCATGTCTGTATCTCTCCAGCGAACCACGATCGCTCTCC
>CAYULG010000493.1:0-1529 GCA_964445365.1 uncultured Salinivenus sp.
GAGAGCACCGCCGTGAGCCCCTCCCGGAAGTCGTCGCCCGAGAGGTCAAACTTGAGGTCGCTCAGCATGTCGTTCTTCTTCGCGTACCCCTTGAGCGTGCGCGTAAGAGCCCGGCGGAAGCCGGTGACGTGCGTCCCACCCTCGTGGGTGTTGATGTTGTTGACGAAGGAGAGGACGTTGGAGTTGTACCCGTCGTTGTAGCGCATTGCCAGTTCGACGGGCACCTCCCCCTCCTCGTTGGCGATGTAGAGCGTTTCGTCGAGGATCGGGTCGCGCGCCTCCTCCAGGTAGTCGACGAACCCGACGATGCCTTTCTCCGAATAGTACTCGTCGTGGGCCAGCTCCTCGTCCGCCTCCCGGTGGTCCTCCAGCGCGATGCGCACCCCGGCGTTGAGGAAGGCCAGCTCCCGCAGGCGGTCCGACAGCGTCTCGAAGCGAAACTCGGTCGTCTTGAAGATGTCGTCGTCGGGCCAGAACCGGATGCGCGTACCGGTCTCTTCGCTCCCCTCCATCGGACGCACCTTCTGCACCGGGTCCTCGGGCACGCCGCACACGTACGTCTGCTCCCAGACCGAGCCGTCGCGCCACACCGTGACCTCGAAGCGGGAGGCGAGCGCGTTGACCACGGAGACGCCCACGCCGTGCAGCCCGCCGGACACCTGGTAGCTGTCCTTGTCGAACTTGCCGCCGGCGTGGAGGACCGTCATCACCACCTCCAGGGCCGAGCGGTCCTCCACCGGGTGCATGTCGACGGGAATGCCGCGGCCGTTGTCCTGGATCGACACCGACCCGTCCTCGAAGAGCTCCACTTCGACGTCGTCGCAGTGGCCGGCCATCGCCTCGTCGATGGAGTTGTCGATGACCTCGTAGACGAGGTGGTGGAGGCCGCGCCGGCCCACGTCGCCGATGTACATCGACGGGCGCTTGCGCACCGCCTCCAGGCCTTCAAGCACCTGAATGTTGGAGGCTGCGTAGGCGCTGATCGCGCGATCGGGCAGATCCGTCGTCTCGCTCATGGACAAAAGGGGAAACCAGTGGGGAAAAGCGTGCGAGGAAAGAGGGAGCAACGTTCAGATTACGCCAGCGTCAATACTCGTATTCTTACACAAGGCCCGTCCGATGGTTCGGCCCTGTTCGGGGGCTCTGGGGGGATTCCGGAACGGCTCATGCCCTGATCTTCCGGTCGGGCCCTGCCCGTGAATCATCGTCTCTGATATGAACGAGCCTGAGCAATGCCTCGAAGACACGCAACGCCCCCGCAACATCTCCGTCACGTCCAGCTTTCCCCCACCGCACCCGGGAAACGCGCGCCCACCCCGACGGTGTAACTTCTCATGTACGAATCGACGCCGCCGGGTCATCCCGATTCACGCAATACGAAATACGCGCCCCGAGAGAAACGAGGAAGTGCCCTTGGGGCCAATACGAGAATCCGGCGGTGATGTCCGTTCTGAGCATTCCCTCACGAAGCCGCTAGCCCCCGCATGCCCGAGCACATCACGATCCGCGGCGCGCGCGAGCACAACCTC
>CAYULG010000494.1:0-1526 GCA_964445365.1 uncultured Salinivenus sp.
CTCCGACAATCTGAACTGTTTTCGAGCAAGCCTGGAGCGTCGATGTAGGTCCATTATGCCAATCAGGGGTTGAAAACCACGTCGCCGCAGGCGGCTTGAACGGAGATGCATCCAACATCTCAAACAGGCCGCCTTTGGCGACATGGACACTGCCTCTACGCTCGTTCGGATCTACCTGTTCATCTGTAGGCGTTACCGGGGTAGGCTTGCCGCGGTTGCACAGCGGCAGAGCAACAACGCCGACCCGGACTTTACCGACGAGGAGGTACTGACCATTTACGTGTTTGGGCTCATCAAAAAGCGCTCGACCATCAGCGAGATTCACGAGTACGTGGAAGATCACTTTTCGGACTGGTTTCCCGATCTACCCTCGTATCAAAGCTACAATCGGCGTCTCAACCGGCTGAGCGCCGTTTTTGCCCCGCTGGTTGAAGAGGCCCTCTCGGAAATTGGCTGTACAAGGACCCGGGAAGAGGTCGTTCGCATTGCAGACTCGATGCCGATTATGCTGGCGAAGGGACAGCGGGCCTCCCAGGCAACGGTGGCCTCCGATCGACTCGCGTCGGTCGGCTACTGCTCCTCGAAAAACACCTTCTTTCACGGCGTGAAGTTGCACGTCGTTGCTCAGCAAAGAAGCGGGACCCTTCCCCTTCCACAGCAGGCCGGACTTACACCCGGAAGCGAAAATGATCTTCGCGCGCTCCGACGCGTGTTGCCGAACATCGAGGGGGGAGCCCTTTGTGGGGACAAAGCCTACTGCGACGGACCGCTCAAAAAGCAACTTGCCGAGGATCAGGATCTCGACTTGCTGACGCCGATCAAGAAAAACAAAGGCCAGAAGACGCTTTCTGCGGCAGATACCCTCTATTCAGAGGCCGTAAGCCGTATGCGCCAGCCGATCGAGTCGCTTTTCAACTGGATCAACGAGAAAACCGGCATCCAGCAGGCCTCGAAGGTACGCTCATACCAAGGCCTCCTTGTTCATGCCTTCGGTCGGCTTGCTGCCGCGATGCTGCTTCTAGCTCTCAACCCCTGATTCGCATAAGTAGCTTTATCCTATGCTAATTGCACTCCAGCCTAACCGGAGTGCGATTCCGAGCCGAGGAGAATCACAACAGATCGAAGCAGGGAGTAGAACGAAACACTGAGCTTACCCCTCAGCTGATGTGCGCAGCCGGGAACTACTCTGCGAGGTAGCTGACTGTCTGTGTAGATTTGTCCCAGCTGGGACAGACGAGGATCAGAATGTCTTAGCGGTAAAAGAACGGCAGTCTAGTCTCATGCTTCTGCCCGGTCCAGTATCCGATCGAAGACCGATTCGACATCATCCTCCGAAATGAGCCCTTCAGTGATCGCTCGACTTCATCTTCCGAGATTAGTTCGTCGTTTACCGCATCACTCACCTCTGCAATGGCGCGGCGCCAGCAGGCCGTCGAATCTAAGGATTTCCGTTCGCTCAAGTATCCCTCCTCCTGAAAATACGCCCGAAGCTCCTCGATTTTATCGGACCGAAATCGCTTGACGGC
>CAYULG010000495.1:0-1522 GCA_964445365.1 uncultured Salinivenus sp.
AGCCCCGAGAACGTACCCCTCAACTCGCACAACCCATAACCCACAACCTGGGTTAGAATACTGTGAGCGACTACGACTACAAGGTGCCCCGTAAGATGCGGGACAAATACGACGCGATTACCGAGATCACCGACGCGGTGTGCGAGGAGGCCCTGACCGACGAGTACGCCGACCTCGCCCGCGAGATGACCGCGGCGCTGAGCCGCAAGCGGCCCTCGCCCCTCGAAAGCGGACAGACGCCCTCCTGGGCCGCCGGCGTCCTCTACGCACTGGGGCAGGTCAACTTCCTCTTCGACGCAAACGAGGAGCCGCACCTGCCAGCCACCGAGCTGTGCGAGCGCGTAGGGGTGAGCCAGAGCACCGGCTCCCGGTACGCTCGCAAGAGTCGGGACGCCCTCGACCTAAAGCCGTTCGACCCGGACTGGACGCTGCCCAGCCAGATGGACGACAATCCTATGGTGTGGTATATCATGGTGGACGGCATGATGGTCGACGCGCGCGAGATGCCCCGGGAGATTCAGGAGGAGGCCGTCCGAAAGGACTTGATTCCCTATCTCCCGTCGGACTGACGGCGTTCCGTCCAGCTTGGGACGCGTGCAAAGGAGCCCCCACGGTCCTGCGCCTCGTTCAGCCTGTCTGTGTCGTCGAACGCACCCGGGCGCCGGCCCCGTCGTGGGCTCAGTTGCGGATGTCCGTCCGGGTACGGGCTGCGTATTCGTCCCCGAATCAGCTTCCGGGACGGTTCATTCAAGAGACCGAAGGCTCCGATTTCAACGGACGTCCGTCTCTTTTTCCCATGCGTACGCTGGACGAGATTCGATCGCAGCTTCGGGAGGTGCTCCCCACGCTCCGCGAGCGCTACAACGTGGACCGCCTCGGCATCTGCGGGTCGTACGTGCGGGACGAGCAGACCGAAGATAGCGACCTCGATCTGCTCGTCACATTTACGGAGACACCCGGCCTCATCGAGTTCATTGGCCTGAAGCATTACCTGGAAGATGCGCTGGGGATGTCCGTCGATCTGGGTACGCCTGAGGGACTGAAGGACGGGCCTGCGGCGGAAAACATCCGTCGGGAGGTGGAATATCTATGAGTCGCCGCCAGGAGCAGTATCTCCGTGACATCTTGGATGCGATGGAGGCCGCCGAGTCCTTCGTTGAGGACGTGGCCTTCGACGAATTGGAGACCGATCAGCGTACGCAGTTTGCCCTTCAGCGCGCATTCGAGAGTACCGATACGTGAAGAAGCCCATAACGCCGGTCCCGACTACACCATGACACGGTCTTCATCGACCGCGAAAAGCCATTTACATGCGTTCTCACGGATCGGTTTCGGAGAGGCCACAAAGCAGCTCGACGACGACCTGCGCTCTGCATATTCGGACATCCCCTGGCGCGAGATGGCAGGGATGCGCGATAAACTCATCCACGGATACTTTGCCGTCGAACTGGAGATCGTCTGGGAAACGATCCACAAGGATTTTCCCCGCGTGAAGCCCAAGATTCAAAACGTACTGGCGGAG
>CAYULG010000496.1:0-1501 GCA_964445365.1 uncultured Salinivenus sp.
AGGTGCGCCAGGCGCTCGGCGTTTTGCTGGAGCGTGCCCGTCTGCTGGGCAATCAGGTCGCGGAGCTCGTTGAAGAGCTCCAGCTCGAGGGTCTCGATCTTCTCCTCCGCCGTCAGGATCTTCTCCTCCATCTCCTTCAGCTCCGGCGTCACGTAGCGCTCCGAGTCCACGAGCGTCTGCTTCCGGATGTAGTCGTCGGGCACCTTCTCGGCGTGGGTATCGGTCACCTCGATGTAGTACCCGAACACCTTGTTGAACCCGACCTTGAGGGACGGAATGTCGGTGCGCTCGCTTTCCTCCTTTTCCAGGTTCGCGACCCAGTCCTTTCCCTCCTGCGCAATGGTGCGCAGCTCGTCGAGCTCCTCGGAGTAGCCGTCGCGGATGAGGCCGCCCTCACTGATCTTGGCGGGCGGATCGTCGACGAGGGCACTCTGGATCTGGTCGACGATGTCCGGACACGCGCTCAACTTCTCCTCAATCACGCTGAGGGCGTCGGACTCGGCCGCCGAGAGCAAGTCCATCACCGCGGGCAGGCGACGCAGGGTGAGCTTGATGTCGATCAGGTCGCCGGGGGCGGCCCGGCCCGTGGCCACCTTCCCGGCCAGCCGCTCCAGGTCGCCCATCTGCCCGAGCTCCTCGCGCAACTCGTCCCGCAGATCACGATCGTCAACGAAGGCCTCCACGGCGTCGAGGCGGTTCTGGATGCGGTCGACCTCCCGGAGCGGCCGCACCAGCCACGCCCGGAGCCGGCGCCCCCCCATGGGCGTCTCCGTGTCGTCAAGGATGTTCACCAGCGTGCCTTCGTGCCCGTCGTCCTGAATCGACTGCACGAGCTCCAGGTTGCGCTTTGTCTCGGGGTCGAGGGCGATGTGCTCGTCCTTCGAGTAGCGCTTGATCTTGCGGACGTGGGGCACCTTCCCCTTCTGCGTTTCGCCCAAGTAGTAGAGCGCCGCCCCCGCGGCCACCACACCGAGATCCATGTCGTCCACGCCGAAGCCCTTCAGCGAGTGCGTCTCGAAGTGCTCCAGGAGCGTCTGGTACGCAAAATCGTACTTGAAGACCCAGTCTTCCTGCTCGGTCACGGTGAACGGAATCTCGCGGACGTGCTGCTGCAGGCGGTCTGTGCGCCGCTTGTCGATAATCACCTCCGAGGGCGCGACGGTCTGGATCAGGTCCTGAATCTGGTCGATCCCGGCCTCGGTGACGCTAAATTCGCCGGTCGTGGCGTCGATGAACGAGAAGCCGATGCGGTCTTTGTCCCGACCCGTCCCGAAGTGGATGGCGGCCAGAAAGTTCGACTGCTTCGGGTCGAGCAACTGATCGTGGAACGAGACCCCCGGCGTCACGACCTCCACCACGTCGCGATTCACCACCTTGCCGCTCGAATTGTCGGCGTCCTCCGTCTGCTCGCAGATGGCCACGCGTAGGCCCGACCGGATGAGCTTCGGCAGGTGACTGTCGATGGCGTGGTGGGGAAAGCCCGCCATCGGCACGTCGTCGG
>CAYULG010000497.1:0-1492 GCA_964445365.1 uncultured Salinivenus sp.
TCGAGCCCGGCGCCGATCTGCCAGAGACGTTCTTCGACTACGAGGACTACACGACCGTCCACGGCCTCACCGTGCCCACCCGCTTCGAGGGATACGCCTACTCCGAAGAAGACGGCCTGGGCGACGAGCTCCGAAACGAGGCGTTCGCCGACAGCATCTCCTACCGCCGCCCGTTTGACGAGTCGATGCTGGAGCCCCTGGAGAACGCCCGGTTCGTGTCGCTGCCGGGAGAGTAATACGGAGTCCATCCGATCATGCCTGATGCTGGAGAAGGGAGGCCTCCCGAATGGGCGGAGGTTCGCATAAACGTGTCAACGTAAAACGTTGGACGTTAGAACATTATGAGGAGGGAGGTCAGTCACCCAGGTACGCCTTCTTCTCTCGCAAGCAGATATTTCGACCCGGAAATGGTATAGGTCGGGGCGATCGGTCGCTAAAAATATTCGGGTGACGAATGCCGGTCGGCCTTCCACAGGCAAGACTGCTGAGAACGCGTGGCGACGGGGGGAGAGGGCGAGTCGGAGAGGGGCGTACGGTCGCAGTGCCTCAATCGAGGACGACAACAAGTCGCCAGGTTACATTACTGATGCGATTGCCGGGTGGAAGACAGGCGAAACCTGCCGGACGGACCGAGTGTGCCTCTTCCCGTCCCGACAACACAAAACGGTCCGGACGAGAATGCACTGTGGATGCGAACGGACGCCGTAGCAAATGGACTGGATTGTGCTCCTCCCGCCCGTCCTGGCCATCGTCCTGGCCCTGTGGACGCGGCAGATTTACCTGTCGCTATTCGCCGGGCTCTGGCTGGGCACCACGATCCTCGCGGGGGGCAACCCGGTGGCCGGCCTTCGGGAGTTGGCTGGCCAGGTCGTCGCGGTCTTCGACAGCGAGAGCAACACCAGCATCCTCATCTTCTGCCTGCTGGTGGGAAGCCTCATCGCGCTTGTGCAGGCGTCGGGGGGCGTGCGGGGCTTCATTACATGGGCCCGGGAGCGGGGATGGGGCGAGACGCGACGCGGCGCCGAACTGCTGGCCTGGGGCATCGGCGTGGTGCTCTTCGTGGAATCGAACGTGTCGTCCCTGACGGTGGGGGCGGTGAGCCGCCCGCTGTTCGACCGGCTCAACCTGCCCCGCGAAAAGATTGCCTACTACTGCGACGCCACCTGTGCCCCGGTGTGCATGTCAATCCCGTTCAACGGATGGGGGGCGTTCGTGCTGGGGCTGCTCGCGGCCCAGGACCTCGGCCCCCCGGCCGTGGCCGTGCTCGCGGAGGCGGTGCTCTTCAATTTCTTCGCGCTCTTTGCGATCGGGTTTTCGCTGGTGCTGGCCCTCACGGGGTGGCGGTTCGGTCCCATGCGGCGGGCCGAGGAGCGGGCCGAGGAGACGGGGCAGGTGCTGCGCCCCGACGCCCAGCCGATGGTGGAGGAGGACGTGGCGACCATCGAGCCGCCCGAGGGCATCGTGCCCCGGGCCCGCAATCTGCTGCTGCCGG
>CAYULG010000498.1:0-1489 GCA_964445365.1 uncultured Salinivenus sp.
GGTAGTGCATGAACTTGGGCCGCTTGTCGAAGTAGGCGCTGTCGTACTCGTCGCCTTCGATCACGAACGGGGGGTCGGCGCCCAGCGCGTAGCTGCCGTTCTCGTCCTGCGGCACGCCCCCGACGAGGAAGCCCGGATCGAGGCCCGCATGTTGCAGGAGGTGCACGAGCAGGCCCGTCGTCGTGGTTTTGCCGTGCGTGCCCGTTACGACAAGGGGGCGGCGCGCCTCGGTGAGAAAGCAGTGGGCCAGGGCCTCGGGAAAGGACTGTTGCGGGAGGCGCTCCTCGCGGGCATAGGCCGCCTCCGGATGAGTGGGCGTGCAGGCGTTGCCCACGACCGTAAGGGCCGGCGCCGGATCGAGATGGTCGGGGTCGTACCCCTCCAACACGGGAATGTCTCGTTCGGCGAGGTGCGTGCTCATGGGCGGATACACGCCGTCGTCGGCCCCGCGCACGTCGTAGCCGGCCTGCTTGAAGAGACCGGCCAGGGCACCCATCCCGGTCCCGCAGATGCCGATGAGGTACACGTCGTCGATAGCGTCGGGCGGCGGCGCTGACGGACGGTCGAACCGCCGGAGGTCGGCGTCGGGGAGATCGTCGATGGGGACGGGCATGCAGACACGTGATCGAGCAGGGGCACGCAGACGCGGCAGATCGAGAAGGTGACCCGATCCTTACGACTCGTCGTCTTCCGCCGACGGTTCAAAGGGCGCTTGGGGAAAAACGGAAACCTCGGAGTCTCCGCTCACGAACTCGGGGGCGGGCATCCGGTCCTCTCCTTCGCCGTCGGACGGCACCGCCGAGTTCGTTTCGAGCTCCTCCTCCGAGACCATGCCCAGCTCACGGGCCCGCTCGAACCACTGCTTCCGGGCGAGGGCCTGCATATCTTCCACCGAGTCCGCCTCGTCGACGATTTCGAGGCCGAGGAGCGTTTCGACCACGTCCTCCATGGTGACGACGCCCTCCAGTCCCCCGTATTCGTCGACGACAAGGGCGATATGCTCCAGGTTATCGAGCATTCGCTCTAGCAGATCGGGTAGAGGGAGCGTTTCCTGCACAACCAAAATCTCGCGGGAAATCTCTCCGAGTTGTACGTTGTGCTCCTCCTGCGCCGCCTGCAGGAGAATCTCGTCCTTGAGCACGTACCCGGTCACGTTGTCGGGGTTATCGCCGTAAACAGGGATCCGCGAGAACCGGAACTCGTCGTGCTCCTCAACCACCTCACCGATGGTCGTCTCCTCCGGCAAATCGAAGACGACGGTGCGCGGCGTCATCACGTCCTTCACCCGCAGCGAGTTGAAGCGGAAGAGGTTGCGCAGGATGCGCGACTCTTTTTCTTCGAAGACGCCCTCCTCCTCGCCCAGCTCGGCCATCGCGGTAAACTCCTCGCGGCTGAAGGCCGCCTCGTCCTCGTCCTGCGACAGCAGGTACGTGAGCCCCTTCGAGAGCTTCACGAGGGGCCACATGGCCCAGATGGTAGGCACGAGCAA
>CAYULG010000499.1:0-1470 GCA_964445365.1 uncultured Salinivenus sp.
GGATCGATCCCCGGCAATTGCATCTTCGCAACGACGGCTGCTTGCACCGTTTTACAGGGGCAGGATGTCGGGGCCCGCTCTCATTTCTCCGATCGTCCTGAGGATCAACCCGCGCAGTCCACCGTTCGAGCGCAAGCAATTACTGACCAATGCTCGCTCGTTCCTTTGACCGTCTGTTTTTCTTACCATGCCGTACCCCAAAGCAATGGTCGACCCGATGCGCGAGGAGCTTACCCGCCTCGGGGTCGACGAATTGAGGACTGCCGACGCGGTGGACGCCGCGTTCGAGGAGGCCGACGACGAAACGATGCTTCTCGTCATCAACTCGGTTTGTGGCTGCGCGGCGGGGAATGCGCGGCCGGCCGTAGCCATGGCCCGTGAGGCCGATGCCCAACCAGATCGCTACGTGACCGTTTTTGCGGGACAGGACGAAGAGGCGACCGAGCGCGTCCGAGAGCAATACCTTGCCGGCATCCCGCCATCTTCGCCCTTTCTTGCGCTCTTTCACGACGGTCAGCCCGTCTACATTGTCGAGCGCAAGCACATTGAAGGCCGGAGCGCCAACGCCATCGCGGCCGATCTGGTCGATGCCTTTGAGGCGTACTGCAGCAACGAGGAGCCGCCGTCCGACGCCCCGACGCGTCCCGAAGCCGACTCGTCCGCTGAGGCGGGCGACGGCCTTCCCTCGACCTTCCAGTCGATCAGCTAAGATCGACTGCCCACACGTTGAGACAAACACAACGGGCGGGTCCGCCGAGATGGCAGACCCGCCCGTTTTCTGTATGGAATGGATTGCGGCCGTGCCTACAAGATGTACTGGCTGAGGTCGCGGCTGGAGGCAATTGAGCTGAGCCGGTCCTTCACCATCTCCGCGTCGACGGTAACCCCACTGCCAGGAGGAATCTCCTCCGGCACGTCGAATAGCAGATCTTCGAGGAGTGTCGTGAGGACCGTGTGCAGGCGCCGGGCGCCGATGTTCTCCACGTCGGCGTTCACCTCGGCGGCGATGCGCGCCAGTTCGCGTACGCCACCGTCCTTGAATTCGATGGAGACGTCTTCCGAGCGCAGCAGCGCGCGATACTGTTTGATGAGCGCGTTCTTGGGCTGCGTCAAAATCTTGTAGAAGTCCTCCTCGTCGAGGTTGTTGAGCTCGACGCGGATGGGGAAGCGACCCTGGAGCTCAGGAATCAGGTCGCTGGGCTTGGACGCGTGGAACGCCCCGCTGGCGACGAAGAGGATGTGGTCGGTCTGGACCATCCCGTGCTTGGTTTGCACGTTCGAGCCCTCCACAATCGGGAGGAGGTCCCGTTGCACGCCCTGCCGGGATACGCCCTGGCCGCTCCCCTCGTCCCGAGTGCGCGTGCCGGCGGCCACCTTGTCAATCTCGTCCACGAAGACGATGCCGGCCTGCTGTACCCGCTCCAGCGCGTCTTCCTTTACCTGATCCATGTCGATCAGCTTCTGCGCCTC
>CAYULG010000500.1:0-1469 GCA_964445365.1 uncultured Salinivenus sp.
TGTCGTACATCTCCTGGAAGCCGATCACGTCCGGCCCGACGGCCTGGAGGATGCGCCGGTAGCTTGAGTGAGTCTCTGTTTCGAAGAGGGAGTTCCGCTCCCGGTCAAAATTATTAGGGACGTTGTAAGAGAGCAGACGCAGGTCGGAGGCGCTGGGCCGGTCGACCGACGGGGCACCGGCGGCCGCGTCGGTGTCGGTCATGACGTATCCGAGCCCCCCGTTCGCATCGGGCAGGCGATCGCCTTCGGACGACAAGGCGACACGTACGCTATCTCCCGAAAAGAGCCCCTCTCCCCCGGGCCGGGCGGACCGGTCGAGGGCGATCTCGAACGTGTCGGCCCGGACGGTGGGCAGGGACGCAATTCCGATGTCCTCATGCTCGATCGTCCGTCCACTGCCGAGGCGTCCCTCGCGCTCGCCGAACGTCCACGCAAGTTCGGCCCCGAGACCGAGGGTCGAGGTTCCTGTCGTCGGGTCGTTGTCCGTGTCGAGGTGCAGCGTCAGGTCGTTGTCCTCCTCCAGGTTGATCATCTGGTCGACCGTGAGCCGGAGGAAGAGGCGCTGTTCCGTGTGGGCCATCCACAGGCGCTCGATACCTACCGGCCCGTCGCCGTCCCCCGCGTCGTCGTGGCGCACCGCGAGCTCGGTCCAGTCTTGCCCTTCGCCGTCCACGACGATGGGGGCAGCTTGGCTCGTGAAGCCGTCGACCGGCGGACCGACGAGCGTTTTCTGGACGGGACCAGAGGGCGCGCTCTCGTTGGAGACGGTGTCGACGGCGGTCACCACGTAATGGTACGTCGAGCCCGGTTCCACCGTCGAATCGGCGTAGCTCGTCTCCGTCACTGGCGATTCGTTCTTCGAGGCCCGACCGTCGATCTCGTCGATAGGAGACGGTGCCCGGTACACGTTGTACCCTTCAAGGTCGTCGGCATCCGAGCCTGTCCAGTTCAGTTCCACCAGCGAATCCCCCACCGTTCCCTCTAGTCCCGACGGGGCCGACGGGGCGATCTCATCGTCCTCGGGCTGGGGCTCACTCGTCCCTGCACTCTCGCACCCGGCAACGACGACGGCCGACATACAGAACAGAACGACAATGGTCCAGCGGGACGCTGGCAAACGGGGCAGCATGACACGGGTAGAGTGCGGGGGATTCGAAACGACGAGGACTGTACCGTTCGGCGGTCAACGGGTTTGGCCTAATCCTCTCGGCTCTCGGTACTCGCCTGTCCGACCGACGACCGAATGAGCTTCAGAATGCGGCGATACTCATCGGTCCAGCTGGACGGTTCCTCGAACCCGTGCCCCTCCACCGGATAGAGCGCGAGCTCCCAATCCTCCTTGCCCAGCTCGATGAGGCGCTGCGTGAGGCGGAAGATGTCCTGCGCCTGCACGTTCTGGTCCACGAGGCCGTGCGGCATCAGCAGCGGGTCCTCCAGCCCCTCGGCGTGGTAGATGGGCGAGGAGCGGG
>CAYULG010000501.1:0-1458 GCA_964445365.1 uncultured Salinivenus sp.
TCACGCGTGCTCGCCTGAATCAGGATGGACCCGGTCGGTGTCCCATTCGGCTGGATTCCGGCGAATGTACCGTCGAATCCGGTTCAATTCGGCCCGGGTGCGCACCACCCGTTCGTAGAAATTGCGTTGCCACACGTCAGCCCCCGGTGTGTTGCGCAATCGGTTGATGCGTTTGGTGACCATCGATTTGAATTGCCGCATGATGGTGGACAACGACCCCGCGATGGCCCCACCAAACGTGCGGTTCGGTTTTTCATCGTGGTGGTAGGGGTTCATCGCCGATGACCCCCTACCACCACGTGTATTCCCGGCATTATCGTCGAAAATGGACGACGACCGGTCGGGCGCGTCGCCATCCGCGTCGTCCGGGGGATCGGTGATGATAATGACGCCGTGCGTGTGATTGGGCATCACGACGTACGTGTCGATGACGACCCGGTCCCGAACCGTTTCGGTCCGGCGCCATTCCTCCGCCACAATGTCGCCGTATTCGTTCGTCGCCATCTGGTTGTTGACAACCGCCCCGAACAGACACCGCCGGTCGGTCACGCATATGGTCACGAAATACACGCCGGGCGACCGATAATCGTATTCGGGCAACCGGATCGATTGGCGGTTGTGACGACCCGGATCGTAGGACATCGGGGAGGAATCGTTGTCGGGAGGCGAATGCGTCCCAGAGACACGTGAGCGCCCGAAATCATAACGCCTCCGTTCCGTCACCGATCTTCGCTAGGTGCCGGTCCGGCACCGCTCAGTACCGCAGGCTCTGAAAGGGCAGACCCCAGCTCAGGCCGACCCGGGGGCTCAGGTACACGTCCGTGCCGCGCCGGGCGTCGTCCACCACCTCGCCGAGCAGGGTGCCCGTCACGCGCAGGTTGGGCAGGAGTTCGTAGCCGACGGCCGCCTCGACGAGGCCCTGCCGCTGGCGGATGCCCTGCAGCATCGAGACCCCGAAGTCGCTCACCCGGCTTTGGAACGAGACCGTGGCGTCGGCGCCGTAGTTGGTCGTCACCGTGCCGTCGTCGGCCGTTTCGTTGCGCCCGCGCACCGTCCACGCTACGTTCAGGAGGCCGTGCCAGGGGCCGGGCGGGTCGTAGTCGAGGAAGAGCGAGAGGTCGATGCTGTTGGGCCCGGCCGGGTGGCCCAGCCCGTCGCCCATATGGAGGTAGGCCGTGGCGCCGGTAAAGTGGCTGTAGGTGTAGGGGCGGACGCGCGTCGCCTCGAGGCGAGCAGAGAGGTGGGGAAGGCCCGGCTCAGCGACATGCACACCCAGCGTCCAGGCCCACTTGTTGGCCCACCACTGATCGCCGATCCGCGAGACGCGCAGCTCGTCGAGCATGAGCTGGCCGTAGAGCCGAGCGCCGTCGACCGGGCGCCACGCCCCGCCCACGCCCAGCAGCGCATTGTCGGGGCTGCCCAGGTCCCGCTCGATGCCCCGGAAGAGCGTCACCGGGT
>CAYULG010000502.1:0-1458 GCA_964445365.1 uncultured Salinivenus sp.
TCTTCAAAGTCGGGCGGGCCCATGCTGCCCCGCGCGTCGTTCGAGAAGCCGAACGGCTCCTGCGGGACGCCGAACATGTTGGTGTCGAGCTCGCCGTTGTCGTTTTCGTCGTGGTACAATCGCACGGCGTACGTTCCCGACGGAAGGTCGTCGATCGTCCAGCGGGCCGTGCCGTCCTCGATAGAAAGGGTAGCGGCGCGCACGTTGCCGTCATCGTCGTAGTTCTGCTCATTGTTCAGGGCAGCCCGTACGCTGCCGTCGTCGCTTTCGAGTCCCACGGCGCGGACCGACACCGTTCCGCTCGGGGCGTCGGACTGGGCGTAGAGGGGAGGAGCGAGGACAACACTGGCGACAACCAGTGCGAGAACGGATCCGAAGGAAGAACGAGAAATCGACGGGAGAGATACAATCATGGGTCGTCTGGGGGTGGAGTGAACAGGGAGTGCTGAGGCGCGCGACTTTAAACGGAGGTAGGATTACGATCGCCAGGGCGCATCGACGACGATCCCGATGAGGGTTGCGAGGCACGCGATCGCGTTGCCGTACCACGGGGGCGTGGCGGGCGTCCCGTTCATTACGGCAATCGTGGCGAGGAGGGTGGGGACGTAGAAGATGAAGAACAGCGCGGGTATGAGGAGGCGCCCCCATTGCTCCCCGCGCCGCATCGGCACCGCAATTAGGACGAGGGTGGCCACGCCAATCCCGATCCACCCGGCGCCGGCCACGTCCATCAGGGCGCCGAGCAAGGTCTGGACCGCCGGCTCCACTTCGGTCCAGGAGCGCTGAAGCGCGTCGGCGTGGTAGGGCATGAACGAGCCCCGAAGCAGGTACGTGGAACCGAGGATCAGGCTGACGAGCGAGTTAACTCCGTAAAACGTAGCGGCAACTTTGCGGCGAAAGGACATGTCAGGAAATCCGGTTGGTGAGCTCGAGCACAACTTGTGAGGGGGCATTCTAGGAGACCGCAACGAGATCGGGAGCGACCCTGACGGGATCGATGTCGGCCTCGTCGTCCGGATCTGCGTCCGTGATTGGGTCGGCGGCGGCCTCCTGAATGCCGGCAGCCGCCATGCGGTCGAGGGTGCGCTCCAAGTGCTGGGTATCGAGCGTGGCGTGCAGCTCCGTGAGCCGGCCCCACTTGAGGCGAAGGACGTGGACGCCCTCGTTTTCGTAATCGATCCCGTCGGCCGCCACGCCCCGGTCGGTCCAGGCGATGGCTAGGCGCGTATTCCACGGCGGGCCGGTGGCCATCACGTCGTGAATGGTGAAGGTGAGCTCCGGGAAGAGCCGGTAGAGGCGCTCCATCCAGGCCCGAAAGGCCTCACGGGAGTGGCGCGTGCCGCCGAGGGCGTGGTCCCCGGCAAACGTGTGCCGGAGATCCGGCGCGGACCGCTCAAGCAGCGGATCGATCTTCCGGTCCGAGAGGTCCTCGAAGGCGGTTCTCGCAATGCGTTTGAC
>CAYULG010000503.1:0-1453 GCA_964445365.1 uncultured Salinivenus sp.
CGGCGTACAACGTGCCGGCGGTGCCCGGCCTCCGTGTCACGCTCACCGGCACGAACGTGCTCGACAATCGGCACCGCGAGTTTGTAGGCGCGCCGGCGCTGGGCCGCACGCTGACGGCGCGTCTCACCTACGAGGTGCCGTAAGGGGTGGGGGGATCAGGGGGAGAAGAAAGTCTGGGAACGTGTCTTATCCCAAGTTGCGAGGTACAATCGCTTTTCTCAGAAAGACGGCAGACCGCGGACGACGGACCGCCTCAAGCGTCGGATCCGGCGGTCAGCAGTCTGTCAGGCTTGACCGCTGCCGGCATCCGTCGTCGGCCTAACTGACAGTACGTGGGCCGCAACAGGGCCCGGCCGGATTATGGGATCCGCAACTAGGGCAGTCCGCCGACGCTCCCATTCTTCCGTGCGCCCTTTCCCCCACGCAGTTCCGGCATCTTCGTCGGTCGAAGGCAAAAGAGCCTCCCCGTCTCGAAAGAAACTTCCGACGTGCAGTCGCCCACGGCAATCGCATCTTACCCTCACCAACTCGCCTTCGTCCTCAATTGAGGCAGTACGACCGTGCGCTCCACTCCCACTCGCCCGTTCTCCCGCGCTTCCCCGGCAGTATTGTCCATCGGAGGCAGTTGAGCCACCCGTCCTCAGCAGAAATTTTTAACGTGCGATTGCCCTGGCAGTCGCCCTGGGCATTGACGCTTCCTTCAAGGCTTTTGTATCTTCCAACTCCACCCAGCCGGCCCGAGCATCCCTGCCCGGCCGCGAGGGTCGAAAGCGGATGTAACCGCTACCACCCGGCAAACGAGACCGTTGTGCGGTCCCGTCAGACGTGGGACGGCTTCGCCTCCTGTTCAGCAGATGCTCTCTTTTTCCATGGCTTCAGTACCAACGCCCCGCCGCCTCGGCGGATGGACGCTGTTATTTATTGGGTTTTTCCTCCTTCTTGCGGGGCCCCACGCGGCCGCACAGGACACCGCTACGATCACCGGGACGGTCGTCGACGCTCAGAACGAGTCGTCCCTCCCCGGGGCCAACGTGGCCCTCAGCACTCCGGGTGCCACGACGCCCGAGCAGGGCACGTCGACGGGGGCGGACGGCACATTTCGACTCGCCAACGTGGAGCCGGGGGAGTATGTCGTGGAGGTTCGGTTCGTCGGGTACCAAGCGCAGGAGCGCACCGTGACCCTCGAGGCGGGCGAGACGCGTGACCTGAATGTGGAATTACAACCGGAGACCCAGAGCCTCGAAACGGTGGTCGTCTCCGCCTCGCGCCGCCAGGAGAAGGTCCTCGACGCCCCGGCGTCCATTTCGGTGCTTGAGCCCGAGCAGGTCGACCGGGAGGTAACCACCTCCTCGGTCGAGTCGATCCGGTCGACGCCGGGCGTCGACATGGCGCAGACGGGCCTCGACCGGCGCGAGGTGAGCCTGCGCGGCTTCAACGACGCATTTACGGGCGC
>CAYULG010000504.1:0-1449 GCA_964445365.1 uncultured Salinivenus sp.
TGATCTTCTCCATCATCCTGGCCACGACCTTCTCCACCATCGCCGGCATCCTGGGCACCCTCGCCCTCAGCAAGATGCCGTGGTTCCGCCTGACGGCGCCCCACCGTACCGATGATACCGGAGAGCCTCAACCGCCCGACGATGCGTCTTCTACTCTTGACTCGTGACCCGCTCCATCCGTCCGTAAAGGCGTCCCCCTCTACGTATTCCCTCACCGACTGACTGTCAACGCATACGCCAACCATCTGCCATGGTTGAAACCATCCGCTCCGTCATCAGCATCCTCTCCTACTTCGTCCTGCCGAGCCTGCTGGTGGGCTTTCCGTTGTACGGCCTCATCAAGGGCGTGCCCGTCTACGAGGTGTTCGTGGAAGGCGCAAAGGAAGGCTTCGACGTGGCCGTGACGATCATTCCATACCTCATCGCCATCTTGTTCGCCATCGGGATGTTTCGGGCGTCCGGGGCCATGGACTTTCTGGTCCGGACGCTCGATCCGGTCCTGGGCCTCATCGGGGTGCCCGCAGAGGTGCTGCCGATGGGCATCGTGCGGCCCCTCACCGGCTCCGGCTCCGCCGCCCTCGTGGCCGACATGATCAACCAGTACGGCGAGGACTCGCTTCTGGTCAAGATGGCCGCGACCATGTTCGGCTCCACCGAAACGACCTTCTACGTGATCGCCGTCTACTTCGGCGCCGTCAACATCCGCAACACCCGTCACGCCGTGCCCGCCGGCCTCTTTGCGGACCTGGTGGGCTTTCTGGCGTCGGTGTACGTGGTTCGGCTCCTGTTTGGCGGATAGGAGGCATTCGGGGTCATTTGCCGAAACACGGAGCGGAGTGCCAATGCCCCGTATTTCGTAGTGCGTGTTTCGTATTTGGATTGGGGTTCTGTTCTGAACGATAAGAGATACGCAACACGAAAACCGCAGAATGAGAGGCACCGGAGATGATCAGCCTCCATTTCGCATGGCAGACGCATTTCGCAGAAGCTGGACGTAGAAACGGACCATAGTCCGGTAATCCTTGATTGCAATGCGCTCGTCGGTCCCATGAATGCGGCCGCGGTCTTCGGGCGTGAGCGTGTAAGGCAGGAAGCGGTACACGTGGTCGGTGGCGTCGGCGTAGTGTCGGCTGTCGGTGGCGCCAGGGACCAGGTAGGGCGCGACCACGACCGAGTCGGACGTGACCTCGCGGATCGTGCGCTGGAGGAGCCGGAAGGGGGGACCGTCCACGTCCGACACCGGCGTTGGTTCGCTGGCCTGCCCCGTCTCAATCGTCACCGGCAGGGTTCCAATGGTAGTTCGGACGTGCTCCAGTACCGTCTCGACCGACTGGCTGGGCAAAATGCGATAGTTGATGGTGGCGCGGGCGCTGGAGGGAACGACGTTGTCCTTCACCCCGGCGTCGAGCCGCGTGGGCACCTGCACGGTGCGGATGGCCGCCTTCGTTG
>CAYULG010000505.1:0-1447 GCA_964445365.1 uncultured Salinivenus sp.
GTCACGATCAACGTGGCGGTGTACGTCGTAGCGCAGGTTCTGCACCTGTGGCCCGCGGGGCTGCGGTTCGTGATGGACCATTTTGCGCTCCATCCGGTCTTTCCGGACATTCTGTTCGAGCCGTGGCAGCTCATCACCTACAACTTTATGCATACGAGTGGTGGGCTCGGGGGCCTACTCCACATCGGGTTCAACATGCTGTGGCTCTTCTGGATCGGGAAGGAGTTCGAGCGGATGCACGGGGCCCGCCAGTTCTGGACCGTCTATCTGGTCACCGGCGTAGGCGGCGGCCTCATGTGCCTTCTGCTCCAACCCCTGTTTCCCGACATCACGGGGAGCGGTGTCGTTCCGGTCGTCGGCGCCTCGGGGGCAGTGCTCGGTGTGCTCATGACGGTCGCCATCCTCTACCCGTACAAGAAGATCGGTCTACTCTTCTTCGGGGTGGTGCGGCTGCTGTACGTGGTGGTCGGCTTCCTCATCATCGACGCCCTGCTGATGCTCTCGACCAGCGGCACGGCCGTGGCGGCCCACTGGGGCGGTGCCCTCTCGGGCTTCCTCTTCGCGAAGGTGCTGCGCGACGAACTTAGCGCGCCGTCGTGGATGGCGCCCCTGTTCGGCGGCAGTCGCTCGCGGTCGCGGCGCTCCTCGCGCTCGACGGGCCTGCTGAACTGGATCAAGGGCCTCTTCGGCGGCACGACGGACACGGACTCGCCCGGCTCCCGCCCCCGCCCCGCCTCCTCCTCGAACGGCGCCCCGTCGACGCATTCGAACAACCGGTCGAACGAGGTGGACCGCATCCTCGACAAGATCAGCGAGCACGGCTACGACTCCCTGAGCGACGAGGAGAAGCAAATCCTGTACGAGGCCAGTGAATCTTGAGAAGCGTTGTATTTGATATTTTGTATTGCGTATCTCTTCTCGGTTGATCGACCACGACTACGAAATACGCAATATCATTCGGTCCAGGGAGGCTTTATTGCCGATTCAGAAGCAGCGTTTCCGCGACAGGACGCGTTCCGTCCACTCAACGATGTCAATCCCGGTTGAAAACAGGAACTCATGACGACGACGGTGCACGCCCCTCAGTCCTCCGGTCGGAGCCTTTATCCGGTGCACTCGTAGGATCTCCGATCTTTTCTTTTTCCATCAATCCCGCTTTGGCTCATGGAACGCCCCCGCCGCGAGACGCGCCCCGTTCAGGTCGGTGACGTGCAGATCGGAGGGGACGCCCCGATCTCGGTACAATCGATGACGACCACGAAGACCCACGAGGTGGACACCACCCTCGACGAAATCGGCCGCCTGGCGGACGCCGGCGCCGACATCGTGCGCGTGGCCGTGCCCCGCCCCGAAGACGCCGACGCCCTGGGCGACATCGTGGACGGGGCCTCCGTCCCCATCGTGGCCGACATCCACTTCAACTACCAGTACGCGCTGAAGGCCATCG
>CAYULG010000506.1:0-1443 GCA_964445365.1 uncultured Salinivenus sp.
CGCCAGCACCATTCAGGTGCAGCTGGCCGACAAGCGACAGTTTGACGCTCAGGTGCTGGGCACGGATTCGTCGACTGACCTCGCCGTCCTGAAAATTGAGGACTCATCCGATTTTTCGGTGATGCCGTTTGGCAATTCCGAACAGGTGCAGGTTGGGGACTGGGTGGTGGCCGTCGGCAATCCGTTCCGCCTCACCTCTACGGTCACGGCCGGCATCGTTAGTGCTCTCGGCCGCCAGCTCAACATCATTGAGGACCAATTCCGGGTGGAGAACTTCATCCAGACCGACGCCGCCATCAATCCGGGCAACTCCGGGGGCGCGCTCGTGAACCTGGACGGCGAACTCGTGGGCATCAATACCGCCATCGCCAGTGGCACCGGCGGGTACGAGGGATACGGCTTTGCCATCCCCTCGGCCCTCGTCGAACGCATCGCGACCGACCTCATCGCCCACGGGGAGGTGAAGCGCGGCTATCTGGGCGTGAGCATTCAGCCGATGAATGCAGAGGTGGCCGACGAGGTGGGAATGACCGACATCCATGGGGTCTACGTGCCGGACGTGCGGTCCGGGAGTGCGGCCGACCGGGCCGGGCTGCGCGGCGGCGATGTCATTGAGGCCGTCGAAGACAAGCCTGTCAACTCGCCCGGGGCCCTTCAAAGCGCCGTCGCCCTTCACCGTCCCGGCGACGTGGTGGCGGTGCGGGTCTGGCGGAGCGGCACCGTGCAGACCCTCGACGTCCAGCTCATGGGCGAAGACGCGCCGGTGTACCAGAACTGGCTCAGCGACCTGCAGTCCAGGCAGCAGCCGGGCCTGACGCCCGATGACGGTGGCGATTCAGAATCCGAGCCCGAGTCGTCGGGCCCCGAGTCATCGGACGAGGCCGTCCTGACGCTAGACCGGTGGGGCGTGGGGCTGCGGCCCCTGACCGACCAGGAGCAGTCGCGGTTCGGCATTGAGGCCGGGGCCTACGTTGCGTTTGTAGAGAACGGACAGCCGGCGGCGTCGGCGGGCCTTCCCCGTGACGTCGTCATCACGGCCCTGGACGACACCCCGGTGGAGACGCCCGAGGACGCACAGTCGTACCTGGCGGACGCGGACGCTCCGGTGCTCGTTCAGGTGCAACGCACGGACGGGACGCAGGCGTTCTATGAGGTCGACTGACTGCGTTGGAACGTTTGACGTTGGTCCGTTGAACGTTCGTTTTTCCAGCGCATCATCGATGGCCTACGTCGTTTGACGAACGGAAAAATAGCCTCTCGCAGAAACGTTCAATGTTCCAACGTACCAACGCGCAAACGCAAAATTATGCTCCGCTATCTTACGGCCGGCGAGTCGCACGGCGAGTCCATCATTGGCGTCATTGAGGGCGTTCCGGCCCAGTTGCCGCTTTCCCCGGACGACATCAACCAGCACCTGACCCGGCGCTGGCTCGGGTACGGCCG
>CAYULG010000507.1:0-1435 GCA_964445365.1 uncultured Salinivenus sp.
CGTCGAAGTTATTCTGGATAACACCGACCGGAGAACGACGCAGATTTCTCAGTCTGTCGATCTGAAGGGTGGGCCGCAGGCGTACGTCGGGGTTGGGTTTGTCAGGTCGATTGGTGAGAACTTCTTGCTTGGAGTGCGCCTTCGGGCCCACCAGACTCGGATGCGAAGTACCGTGGACTGCCGTTTCGAAAGCGAATGCAATTCACCGGATGGCACCCTCCGGATCGGGACCGCCGAGGGCCGCATTTTTTTAACATCTATCGACTGGATGGATCTGTACTTCCTGGTTGGTCTCGGGGTTGTCCAGACATCCGTCGATGCCGTCACACTAAGGGACCCAGAGGGCTTCGTTGCTCGAGATGGAACGGAGGTGCAATTTCCGGACGAAGCCGACCCGATCGTCTTCTCGAGAATTTCCATTCTGGACGCGGGTGGAGACGTGGGATTCGGGGCCACGGTGCCCCTGGGAGCGGGCGTGGCGCTTGAGGGCGAGGTGCGGGCTACTGGCAGCCTACCCGGAGGAAAAGAGAACACCGTTACGACCATTCCCTTCACGCTGGGGCTCTCGTACAGCTTTCGGTAGGGTACACGCACTAAGCGTTCACTCCCTCCGGCGGATTCCCCAAGCTGCTTGGAATCACGAACAAGAATGAGCAATGCCACCGATTCTATGATTGGTATTAATTATTCCTCACGTAAGCCGCTTTCGGGCAGTGGGAAAATCAATATGCATTTTCCACTTCCCCTCTTTGTTGCTGCGGCGCTCTTGGCCCTGGTGGCGGCGTCACCAGTCTTTGCACAGGATACATTTCCCTCGCACCAAGTGGGACGGGTACCCACCGAGGTACTCTCTTCTGAAGTAAAGCAGGCGGCGTGGTCGGCCGTGCGCGGAAGCGATGGGATAGGAAAAGATGGTCCGTTGGCGAAGGTCGGAATGGAACTGGCTGTCCTGTACTATCAGCATAACCGAGCCGGGACGGCAGGCATCCAGGCCATTCAGGAAGCCCGGATGAAACGCGTAGTGTCGAAGAAAGGCGACGGGTCGAGAGGGCAGCGTCTAAGCCACCTGCCGGTTTCCGCGGACGGGCGGTTCGTAACGGTAGACGCCGTCTCGTCCGATCGCCCGTCGCAGTTACTCTCAGCGCTTCGAGACCTTGGTCTTCGGGACGGAGCCGTGGCAGGAAACGTGGCGTCCGGACGCCTTCCTATTGCGTCGGTCGCGGATGCCGCCGAGCTTACGTCCCTGCGCGGAATGATGGCTTCGCACGCCCGCACCCAGGTCGGCAGTGTGGAATCTGAGGCGGATACCTCCCACCGCGCCCTCGATGCCCGCTTGACGCGTGGAGTCGATGGGCGCGGCCAGAAGATCTGTGCTCTATCTGACAGCTACGATAATGCAGCGAATCCCACCGACGCCAGTGGAAATACCCAGGAC
>CAYULG010000508.1:0-1424 GCA_964445365.1 uncultured Salinivenus sp.
TTTCTCGAAGTCCCCCTCCTCCACGGCCATCTGGTTCGTGACGTGGGCGAAGCAGGCCACCGCTCGGTCCCGTGACTCGGCAAATGCATAGAGGGCGGCCGTCTCCATCTCAACGGCCAGGATGCCTTCGTCCCGCGCCGCGGCGATGGCGGTCTCCGTCTCGCGGTACGGCGCGTCGGTGGTCCAGCTCCGCCCCGCGTGCACCGGCACGGGCACCGTCGAAAACGCATCGTCGAGGCGCTCGCGGAGCGCCGACGGGAGGGTCGCGTACCTCGATGGGGGGCGGTAGTGATAGCTGGTGCCTTCATCGCGGAGGGCCTCGTCGATGCGAACGAAGTAGGGCGGCGCCCCGCACGACACGATCTGCCCCGCGGAGGTGATGCTGAACAGAAGCTTACACCCCGCGGCGAAGAGCTGTTCGGCCACGAGCACCGCAAACGGCGCCCCTACGGCGCGCCCCAAAACCCCAACCGATCGGCCATTCAGTTCCGTTTCGTAGAGGGTGGTGTGGTAGCCGGGCCAATGGGGATGCGGCCGGGCCCGATCGGTTTCCTTCAGGTGATCCACGATGTTGCCGTCCGGGTCGAGCAGGCACACGTCCGGCACCGACCCATGCTCGACGTTGTTCTGGCGGCGGGCCTCCCGAAGCAGATTCTCCGGAGTGAACACAGAGGACTCATCGTGGGCGTTGTGTTGGAGCAGCGGCGGCGTCATAGGAGGGGGGCAGACAGTGGACGCGACAACGAAGATGCCGTAGGAGTGGAGCACGTGGCACAGTGTCAGCCTCGATCTCGACGGCGCTTCGGGGCCGGTCGTATGGTCAGTTTCCGCACCTACAGCATCCGCTGCAACAACCGCAGCTGCTGCATCGGTTCCTACACCGACACCCGCAGTTTTTGCAAGGACCGTCTTCGGAGGAAGCGGTTCGGCTAGGGGGACGACAGCGGCACTGCTTCATGGGCTCGGGGAGTCTGTTGTGATTGTCGTCGAGAAAACGAGGCGTTCGAATGATCACCGTTCGTTTTGTCATCCGGTCAGTTGGTCGCCCGCGTCGACGAACGGCGAAGAGAGGATGGCTTGCTCGTTCCGTTCTCTTCGATACGGGGACGGGCCCGGGAAAGGGTGTAGAGCCCGCCGAGGGACGACTGGCGGGGCTCCTCGACCTCAAGACCGGCCGTTCTCAGAATCGGATCCAGCCGGCGCGTGAGGTCGGAGAACAGGAATTGCGCCACCGGATTGAGCGCGCGGCGGAGCAGCGAGGGCTCGGTGCCCTTCGGAATAAACTTGTCGTAGACCGACACTCGTCCGCCGGAAGCGAGCACGCGTCCCGTTTCGGTGGCGACGGCCTCCGGGTTGGGCACCACGGAAAGGATGAGGTGCAGCAACACGAGATCGAAGGTGTCGTCGTCGAACGGCAGGGCCTG
>CAYULG010000509.1:0-1422 GCA_964445365.1 uncultured Salinivenus sp.
TGCGTGACCATCAACTGACCGGTACCCTCACGTTTCACGCATCACTCATCACGAATGGCCGGGGAGAGGCACCACGTCGAGGACACTGCCTTCACAGCGAAGGAAGAGCCGCTAATCCTGGCTCTCCTTCAGCGCCCGCTGGGTGAGCTCGTCGGCCGACTGGATGGCAGCATCCTCCCGCAGGACCCGGCGGATGGCGCGCTCAGCGTCGGCCTTGCTCATGCCCAGTTCGGTGAGGGCATCGAGCGCGTCGGCCCGGGCCTCCGCCCGGGCGTCGGAGCCGCCGCTGAGGGGGGCGGTGTCGTCGAACACGTCCAGGTCGGCAAGCGGGTCGCGCAGCTCCACGATGAGACGGTCGGCCGTCTTCTTACCAACTCCCGAAATTTCGGTCAGGCGGCTCTTGTCCTCCTCCATCACGTGGTCGCGCAGCTCGGTGGGGCTCATCGACGAGAGGGCCGAGAGGGCCAGCTTCGGCCCCACGCGCGAGACGCCGGTCATCGTCTCAAACACGGTGCGCTCCGCCTTCGTCGCAAAGCCGTAGAGGGACTCGTCGTCCTCCCGCAGGTAGTGGTACGTGTGGAGGGTCACGTCTTCCCCGGTGTCGGGCAGGCGCTGGTAGGTGGAGGTGGGTACGTGCACGCGGTAGCCGATGCCGTTGACGTCCACGAGGGCCGTCTCCGGGTCTTTGTCGACGAGCGTGCCGGACACATAGGCGATCATCAATTCGGTGTGGACGGACGGAAGTTGGAGGTATGGTGGATTGACAGCGCGGACGATCGTCGGACCCGGACGTGCGGACGCAGGACCTGCTTCCTTCCATCCTTCCACACGTCCAGACATCCATACGTCCCCCCGTTCCGAGCAAGACGAGCAAGGCTTGTCAGCGAGGAAGATTTTGTTCAGTGGTGAGAGCGTCGCCGACCTCACGGTCCCACTGCATGACGATGGGGATGCGGCGGCCAATCCCGAAGGCTTTTTCGGTCACGCGGAGGCCGGGCGGGGCCTGGCGGCGCTTGTATTCGTTCTGATCGACCTGTCGGAGGATGTCCCGAACGAGATCTTCGTCGAGCCCCGTTTCGCTCACGATCGAGTTCAGCTCCTTCTTTTGCTCGACGTAGCGCTTCAGAATGGCGTCGAGCGTCTCGTAGGGGGGCAGCGTGTCGGTGTCCTTCTGGCCCTCCTTCAGCTCAGCGGTGGGCGGCTTCTCGATCGTATTCTGCGGAATGACGGCCTCTCCGGCCCGCTCATTAATGTAGTGGGCGAGCTCGTAGACGCGCGTCTTGAGCACGTCGCTCAGCACGGCCACGCCCCCATTCGTGTCGCCGTAGAGGGTGACGTAGCCCACGGCCATCTCGCTCTTGTTGCCGGTCGACAGGAGCAGGTGGCCGAACTTGTTGGAAAGGGCCATGAGCGTAACGCCGC
>CAYULG010000510.1:0-1389 GCA_964445365.1 uncultured Salinivenus sp.
CGCCGAAGAGGGGCGCCTCGCCGTCGGACTTAAAGGCAAAGACCTCGTACGGATTCTCGTCGAGGAAGCCCACGAGCACGGTCCAGTGATCGCCCTGGTAGCGCACGCGGTGAATGGCGCAGGGCAGCTCCTCCGGGCGGTCGGGCGCCTCGGTGCGGGGCACCGTGTTGTCCTCTTCGTCGTCGCCGGAGAGGACGGCGCTCATCGTGCCGGCGCGGTAGGTGGTCACGCCCTTGATGGAGCCGGTCTCCCACGCCTTCCGGTAGAGGTCCTTGAACTCGTCGAAGGGGTAGTCCGCCGGTACGTTCACCGTCTTCGACATCGACGAGTCGATAAACGGCGCGAGGGCCTCCATCTGCCGCAGGTGGTCGTCCACGTCCAGGTCGCGGGTCGTGACGGCCCAGTCGGCCTCCGGATCCCACTCGCCGCGCGTCTTCATGTGGCGCACCGCGTAGTCTTCGACCTGTTCGTCCTTGCAGATGCCGCGCGTCGGGTGCAGTTGCCACTCCGTGTAACCCTCGTCGGCGCAGCGGAGGACAACCTCGTCGCCGTGCTCCTCGGCGGTCCAGGCGGTGCCGTCCGCGTCGATCGAGTCGCCGGCCGAGTAGGCACGGGGTGACATCTCCGGTTCGGTCAGCTCGTCGGGCAGGGCCGGCTGCTCGGAGGTGCGGATGTAGCTGTGCATAAACACCGGCTCGATGCCACTCGACGGGGCGTTGGCCAGCGTCGAGGTGTTGCCGGTGGGCTGGATGCTGAGCAGGTGGCTGTTGCGAAGGCCCAGGTCCCCGATCATCTCCTTCGTCTTGTCGGAAAGTCGCTGCACGAAGGGATTGGACAGGTACTCGTCCTTATCGAAGAGGGGGAACGGCTCCTTCTCCTCCGCGAGGCGGGCGCTGGCCTGGTAGGCCTTGTTGGCCAGATGCTTCTGGAACTGGCGCATCTCCTGCACGCCCTCCTCCGAGCCGTAGCGCTTCTTCATCATCATCAGCGCCGAGCCGTCGCCAAAGTGGCCCAGCCCGATGCGGCGCTTCTGCTGCAGGTTCCAGCGCTGCTCCTCGAGCGGGACGTAGCTCAGGTCGTTCACGTTGTCGAGAAAGCGGACGGCCGAGGGGACGAGCTCGTCGAGCAGGTCGTAGTCGATCTCACCGGCGTCCTGGTCCACAAACTGCGTGAGGTTGAAGTTGCCCAGCAGGCATACGCCGCCGACCGGGAGGACCTGCTCCCCACAGGGATTGGTCGCGTTGATGTGCTCGCAGTACTGGAGGTTGTTCTCCCGGTTGATGGTGTCGACGAAGATGACGCCGGGCTCGTTGCGGTTGTAGGTCGAGTCCATAATGAGGTCCCAGATCTCCCGGGCCTCGTAGATGGCCTTCTCGCCGGTGGCCGGGT
>CAYULG010000511.1:0-1388 GCA_964445365.1 uncultured Salinivenus sp.
GAGGGCCATGTGGCCGTTACAGGCCGTGGAGGTTCGAGTCCTCTCTCGGGCACCAAGCGACAGCTCCGAAACGCCTCTGAGCGCCGTTGACCGGCGATCTCGGGGGCGTTTTCTGTTTGGGGCCGAGTCCCTGAAGCGCTTACGGCCGATTCCGAATAACATAACGGTGCCGGTCACATCTGCCGACGGCTGTCGGCACGGGGAAGACTGCATCCGCCGGGCACCGGCAATCCCCGTCTGGGCCTTCGCAGCTAGATCGCGCTCGAGACCTGTGCTCGGGGCATCTCAGGTTGCAGGGGTCCACAGAAGCGCTCCTGCGGAGGCGCTGCGCGCCGGGCGCCTCAGGACCACGCGTTGGTGTAGGCCCGTCCTCGCCGGTGCGCTCCTACTGCTCTTGGCCGAAGAGGGGGCTGAGAAGGTGGCGTCCTCGGCGGCCGAGCTTGATGACGAGATCCACCGTGACGCCGAGGACGATCCCAAAGAGGGCGAGTTGCTTGACCCCGAGGTGCTTGGCGGCCTCGTGAAGACCGAGGCTGTGGAGGGCCTGCCCGACCACGCCGGTCTGGTCCGACAGCACAAAGAGGAGCGACCCAAACACAAACCCGAGAACGGCCGACCGGATGAGATCGCCAACCAGTTTGCCATCAATGTTTCCGGGTATGCGCAAGCTCATGCGGGGGAGTGGGAAGATGCGGGGTAGATGCAGGAAAAACGTTGCCTCTAGACCGAGTGGCGAAATATTTAACCAAATAGCGAAGTAGCATACGAAAATCGACCCTGGAGGGATCAAGCGGACAGCGTGAAGAAGTGGAGAGCTTCGGACACAGGGCCGTTGAACATGGCTGTCCTCCCCCGGATGTTCGAGTTGAAGAGGCTCCTCAACCACACGAGAACCGATCGTCTGCGCAGGTCGAACCCGATCAATGAGCGGCCGGAAGGGGGGTGTCGGCGAACCAGGGCCGTGCCTCGGGCAGTCCGTCCGAGGGGCAACTGCGCTACCCGTCCGTTCGCTGCGGGGCCAGGAGGTAGAGAATGGCCATCCGCAGGGCCACGCCGTTGGTCACTTGGCTGAGGATGATGGCGCGTTCGTGGTCCACGACCTCGTTGGCCAGCTCTACCCCCCGGTTCACCGGGCCGGGGTGCATGATGAGGAGGTCCGGGTGACGGCGCAGGTGCTCCGGCGTGATGCCGAACTGCATGTGATACTCGCGGATGCTGGGGAAGAGGCCCTCGTCCTGGCGCTCCATCTGGATACGGAGGGCCATCGCCACGTCGCAGCCGTCGAGTGCGGCGCCGAGGTCCGTCGTGGTGCGCACGCCCATCGCGTCGGCCATGCCCACCGGCAGCATCGTGGCGGGGCCGCAGAGCGTGACGTCGGCCCCGAGCGT
>CAYULG010000512.1:0-1381 GCA_964445365.1 uncultured Salinivenus sp.
CGGCCAGGTTGAAGACTTCGATCTCACTGTCGGCGACGCTGTTTTCGAGTTCCATCGTGCGAATGGGCGGTTTTGGCAGAGTGAAGCAGTGTGTTCGTCGAACCGACGGGGAGAAGGGTGGGTTTCCGGGGGAAAATTGAAGGTGTAAAAGTTGAAGGTGTGAGAGACTGTTTGGCGGATTGCCGAGAACCGGTCAGCCAACAGAAAAGCGCCGGTCAGCGTCTTGTGAACGAGACCAATCCCTCACAAGACCGCTTCAGAGCGATGACCTCTCGGTATCCCTCTGACCTGACCGACGCAGAATGGAAACGCATCGAGCCCATCTTTGATCGCTTCCGGTTTGATGAGCATGATCCTCGCGAGCTGTTGAATGCTGTGTTTTACCTCCTGAAAAGTGGATGCCAGTGGCGAATGCTCCCGAAGGAGTTTCCTCCTTGGCAGACTGTGTACTACCATTTCCGGAAGTGGCGTCGGCTGAACCTTCTTCAGCGGCTTTGTGACCGGGTTCGCCGGGCCGCCCGCGTGGCCGAGGGGCGCAGGCCTAGCCCGAGCGCAGCGGTGATCGACACCCAGTCTGTCGACAGTGCTCGGCAGGGAGGTCCGAAGCGAGGACCGGACCCGAGCAAACAGGTCAAGGGCCGAAAACGGCACGTAATCGTCGATACAATCGGGCTTTTCCTCGGCGTAGTTGTTCATCCAGCAAACGAGCATGACAGTCAGATGGCCCCCTTCCTACTGCAACGCATTCTTGGGAAGGTGCCTCGCCTGAAGACCATCTTCGCCGACAGTGGGTACGAAGGCCTACCGGGTGGACTCGTCTGGCGGTGCTTTCATTGGTTGTTTCGAATCGTTCGAGGGGAGGAGTCTGCCGGATTCGAACCGCTTCCAAAACGATGGGTCATTGAACGCACATTCGGTTGGTTCGGGACCTATCGGCGCCTGTGCCGTGATTACGAGTACCATCCGGAAACGTCGGAGACCATGCTCCGTGCGGCGATGGCTCGACTGATGCTACGCCGAATTACCTGATCCGCCAAACAGTCTCTCAATCTTTCGCAGGTCGATCCCAAGGCAGCCTTCAAAAATCTCAAGGGGGTCAGTGCCTCAAAATTGCGTGACAAGTCTCCGGTTACCCCGATCATTCAGGCAGACCGTGGCGATAGTCGATTCACGGAAGGACGCGATGTTGGCGAAGAGATGGAGGAGGGAGAAAATATCGCTGCGATGGACTGGGAAGACTTCGAACATCTCATTCGAGAACTGTTCGAGAGTGAGGGAAGAGTTCGAGAACGGAATAATGGTTCTTGGAGGAGAGAAGCCTTCTGACCTGATTGATATCATGGATGAGATGATAGAAGATGTTGAAAAAGTTCTTCTGGGC
>CAYULG010000513.1:0-1375 GCA_964445365.1 uncultured Salinivenus sp.
TCGTCCAGCCGGACCTCCAGCTCGCCACCCTCGACCACGCCCTCTGGTTCCACCGCCCGGTACAGGCGGACGACTGGCTGCTCTACGTGATGGACAGCCCCAGCGCCTCCGGCGCCCGCGGCTTTACGCGGGGCCAGATCTTTGCGCGGGACGGCACGCTCGTGGCCTCGGTGACGCAGGAGGGATTGATGCGGGTGTGGGCGTAGCACGCAATCCGACGGAAGTCGAGTGCCGCCCCCGGACCTCCGGGAATGGAGTTGTCAGTCCGCAAGCGGCTCCAGTGATTCAAGCTGGGTCACCCCGTCGTCGATGCGTTCTGGCGTATCGAAGCGGTCGGTGACGGAGCGGAGACCGTCGAGAGGACGTTCAGCGGTGCCGTGAAGTCCCGGCGCTCGCTCGATCGTTTTTACGTCGGCGAAGAGCAGTGCTTCGAACTCGTGGACCTGGAGGTACGGACGGAAGCGATGCGTGTCGCCAACCTCCCGGGCGAGCCGATCTTCAAGCCAGTTGACGCGCTCGTACAACCGTGCGGAGGGCGGACCGTCGTCGGAATCAAGTCCGGGAAAATCAGCCGGAAGCCCGTAGTAGTCGAATAGGGTCGAGCCAACACTGTGAAGTTGTTTGGGCAGAAGGAGCATCATCGGTTGAAACGCAAACATTGCCGGCTATCGACTTCCCCGGCCTTCAGAAAATGGCCGCCAGGAGGTCCGAGCGCGCGGAACGGCCGAAATTTCTCATGTCTAAGCGAAGCGAGTTTGAGAAATTTCAGTGCAGCGCGCACGGACCTCAGGCCATTTTCTGCCAGCCATGCCCTTTTCGTCCATTTTGGGGCTGCCAAATGGACACTATTGGTGAAGAAAGCGGCAAACCCACGACATCTGTCCCATGAGGACGACGAAGCAGGTGGTATACACCGGTGTCAAGGTCGGCTGAAAGCCTCTACGAAAACAACTTCACACCATTGGGGTCGAGCAATACGCCGACGGATTGTTGCGGAGCGTGTCCCGGACAGTGCGTAGGGCCTTGCCGAAGCTTCCTCCGCCGCCGAGATGATCCTGGTCCTGGCGGACCCGCGAAGCGGAAACCACGACGGGACGGGCGTAGACGTCGTAGCCGCGCAGGTGAGGAGCCAGCACCTCTTTGATGAAGTCGCGCTCGGTCGGGCCCTCCGCAACGATCTTCAGTCGGGTCATGGACTCCCCCCGAGCACGTTCATCTCCCAGAGGTCGCCGACAGTGTAGTCCTCAAGCCAGGCGTCGAGCTCGTCCCGATCCGAGACGCGTCGAAACGTGGAGTGCGACCGCGGGGCCTCCACAGGCGCATCCGGGTCCTCTTCCCGATCCACAACGATCACATCCTCGGGCGCGAACTGATT
>CAYULG010000514.1:0-1368 GCA_964445365.1 uncultured Salinivenus sp.
GTAAACGTGCGATCGCCCCGCCATGGCCCTTCGACTGGTTGACGTGTACCGCCCCGACGACGAAGACACGCTCAATCCGCCCGACGACACCTACGACGTCATCGGCCACTGGACCTACACGATCGACGACGGGCAGCGGGTGGACCGGGTGCTCATGAACGTGGACGAGACGGAGGCTTTTCTCGACTGGATAGACGACGCCGTGACGTCGGAGTACCGGGTCGTGCTACAGTCGGTGGAGGCCACCCTTCCCCGCCCCGAAGTCGACGAGCCGGACGAGGCGGAAGACGGCGCGACCGACGACGCCGTGGAGGAGGACGTGTCCACCGGCCGCATTGGCCGCGCCGAGCTGTACGAATATGCCTGGGACGCAACGGACGTGTCGGGGGCCTTCCTCGCGCTCGTGGCCCTCTCCACGGTCGTGGCGGCGGGGGGCATGCTGCGCGACCAAACGGCCGTCGTCATCGGGGCCATGATGATTGCCCCGCTCATTGGGCCGAGCCTCACCCTCGCCCTGAGCACGACCCTGGGCGACCTCTCCTTGCTGGGCCGCGCCCTCCGCGCCAACCTGTCGGGCGTGGGGCTGGCCTTCGCAGGAGCCCTGGGCATGGGGTGGGTGCTGCCGGTGGATCCCGCGACGAGCGAACTGGCGGCCCGCACCGTCATCGGCGTGGCGGACGTGGCCCTGGCCGGCGCGGCCGGGGCTGCGGGCGTGCTCGCCATCACGCGGGACCAGACGACGGGGCTCGTGGGCGTCATGGTGGCGGTGGCCCTGCTCCCGCCCCTTGTGGCGTTCGGCCTGCTGCTGGGCGGCGGGCACCCCCGGGCGGGGCTACAGGCGGGCCTGCTCACCGCCACCAACGTCGTGGCCCTCAACCTGGCCGCCGTGTGCACCTTCCTCGTGCTCGGCATCCGGCCCCGCGACTGGCGCGACGTCGAACAGGCCCGCACCTCCGTCCGGGTCGCGTTGGCCCTGTGGGGCGGCGTACTGGGCCTTCTCCTCGTCATCCTCTGGCTGAGCAGATGAGAGAACGAGCCGGTCATTCTCGGGCTGAGGCCGGCACGCAGGGCGACAGCTCCGGCGAGAGGGCCCTCTAATCCCTCTCGTGGCCCGTTCACCTGTTGGGGCGCAGCCTAAAACTACTTCCTCGCTGGCAATCTGTGTGACTTTTTGAGATTAACCGCCGGATGCTGCTGGCCAGAGGGATTCTTCGCCGAACCGACGAACAGCCTCTCTGCCCCTGAAGAAACGACCGCCCGGGAAATTCCCGAAGCGAAACGCCCGAAATTTCTCATGTTTGATCCCGACAGCCGTCGGGAGAGTTTGAGAAATTTCAGTGGAGTGCAGGGAATTTCCAGGTCGTTTCT
>CAYULG010000515.1:0-1366 GCA_964445365.1 uncultured Salinivenus sp.
ACAAGAACACCTCCGAGGACCCGAGCACGGGGAGCGGGCGGGGAATCACGCTTGCAGAGATTCAGGACGACGGGGGCACCTCCAACGGCGGGGCCGACACGGGCACGCCGGGCGAGACGGGCACCGTGACGGTGGAGGCGGTCAACGACGCGCCGACGGTGACGACCGACGCGGGGTTGACCCTCGACGAGGGCGCCACTGCGTCGGTCACCCAGAGCCTCCTGGAGACGACAGACCCGGAGAGCGGGCCTTCCGGTCTCCAGTACACGATCGACACCGACGTGACGGAGGGGCAGCTCGTTAACACAAGCACCGCCACGCAACTCGACCAGGGCGACACCTTCACGCAGGAAGACGTCAACAACGACCGGATCGAATACCAGCACGACGGCACCGAGCCGGCCAGCGAGAGCTTCGACTTTACGGTGACCGACGAGGGCGGGAGCGGGAAGACCGCAAGCGGGACGTTTTCGATTACGATCAACCAAGTCAACGACGCGCCGACGGTGACGACCGACGCGGGGTTGACCCTCGACGAGGGCGCCACTGCGTCGGTCACCCAGAGCCTCCTGGAGACGACAGACCCGGAGAGCGGGCCTTCCGGTCTCCAGTACACGATCGACACCGACGTGACGGAGGGGCAGCTCGTTAACACAAGCACCGCCACGCAACTCGACCAGGGCGACACCTTCACGCAGGAAGACGTCAACAACGACCGGATCGAATACCAGCACGACGGCACCGAGCCGGCCAGCGAGAGCTTCGACTTTACGGTGACCGACGAGGGCGGGAGCGGGAAGACCGCAAGCGGGACGTTTTCGATTACGATCAACCAAGTTAACGACGCGCCGTCGGTGAGCGTGACCACCAGTGATGAGACGTTTACCGAGGGCGGAAGCGCGGAGGGGGTCTTTTCCGGCGCCACGGTCGACGTGGTCGAGGGCGGGCAGGCCGTTCAGCGGCTCCGCTTTGAGGTGACGAACGTGACCGACGGGTCGTCGGAGGTGCTCGAGGTCGATGGCAGCGAGGTGGCGCTGACCGACGGGACGAGCCAGACCACGTCGGGCAACGGCCTCGACGCCAGTGTCAGCGTATCGAGCGGCACGGCGACGGTGGAGGTTACCGGTGGTTTTGCTGCGTCAACGGCAGATGACGTGATCAACGGGCTTACGTACAAGAACACCTCCGAGGACCCGAGCACGGGGAGCGGGCGGGGAATCACGCTTGCAGAGATTCAGGACGACGGGGGCACCTCCAACGGCGGGGACGACACCGTCTCGCCGGGCAATTCGGGCACTGTCTCGATCACCCCGGTCAACGACGCGCCGGTGGCCGTCGACGATGACTATACCGGGGGGAGCGGGAC
>CAYULG010000516.1:0-1337 GCA_964445365.1 uncultured Salinivenus sp.
TACGTTGGTGACGGCGAGGAGCAGCAAGCCCAATGCCATTGCGAGAAGAACGTAGTGTACTGTCAGTTGTCAATGTTTGGGTAAAGTCGTCGTAGTTTGATGCGGGCATCTTCGGTCTGGAACCGCCAGTTCGCCGAGGCGCCCGCTGCGTTGCGCTGCTCTGACCAAGCCGACGTTTCTTCCTCCATGATCTGCTTCTCCGGAATCCGCCTGGAGAGGCACTGACGCGCCATCGCGCTGTTTTCGATCTCGGCCATATTGAGCCAACTGCCGTGCTCGGGCGTGTAGTGAATTTCGAGCCGCTGGGCGAGCCGGCAGGCCGTCTCTGGAGGAAACGCCTCGTAGAAACTCGATAGGCCATGTGTGTTCAAGTTATCCATTACCAAGACGACCGTCTCGGCGTCGGAGTAGTGCTGCTGAAGGAGACGTTTCATGCAGTGGGCCCAGTCGATTTTGGTGCGTTGCTCCCGGACCATCACTGTTCGCCATCCGGCCAGCGGCTCGAAGAACATGAACAGGTTCACCACTCCATTGCGCTGGTAGTGGTAGTCGTGGCGCTTCGGCTTGCCGGCTTCCATCGGAATCGGCTCGCGGACCTCTTTGAGCAGTTGGCGCGGCATCTCATCCATACAGACCACCGGGCGGTTCGGGTCGTACGGACGCTTGTAGACGGAGAGCACGTCTTCCATCTTCGCCACGAAGTTTGCGTCTTGCTCCGGTGGAATCACCCACTGTTCGTTCAGGTGTGGTTTCAGTTCGTTTTTTTAAGCGTTCGGCGAACCGTCTCGTGGCTTAAGGCATCCACGACGCCGAGCTCTACCATCTTGTCAGATAGAAGGCGCAGGCTCCATTCCGAGCGGCCGTCTGGGGCCTCCGAACAGGCGAGCCGGATCAACTCCGCCTCCTTTTCCCCGTCAAGTTTGCGATCATACTCTCGGTCCGGACTTTTGCGCTTGATCGTCCCCTCCAGGCCGCGCTCACAAAAACGCTCGCGGATGCCGGCCACTCCTCCAGCCGACAGGTCGAACGCCTCGGCGATTCGGCCGTCGGTCCAGGCCGGGCCTTCCGGCCCTTCGTCGGCTTTCAGCAGAACCCGGGCGCGCCGCTGTTCCCCGACCGGTCGTTCTCCACGGCCAGTCCATTCGAGAAGATCGGCGCGCTGGTCGGAGGTAAGTTCAACACGGTATTTCTTCGCAGGCATTGGTCAACAGGTCGGTCACTCAGGAAGCGAACGTTCCTAAAGATACGACCTGTCATTCAAAGAATCACGCGTGACAAAGCACTAGCCTTATCCCGAACCACACTCAGCCCTCCGGGTTCAGTCAGCGCGCCACTCA
>CAYULG010000517.1:0-1336 GCA_964445365.1 uncultured Salinivenus sp.
TCTCCCCTGTACCTTCCGGTATTGTGGAACGTCCATCATTCTCTTCATCGACTCACGTGGCACTGCTGACATCTCGCTCTCATGGCTGTCCCGGACCTTCAGGACGCGCTCGATCACCTCAACCAGGACGACGTGGACGCGGCCATTTCGACGCTGGAACGAAAAGTTGAGGAACTCCCGGCCCACCTAACGGCCCACGTCCTTCTCGCTCGTGCCCACGAGGCCAAGCACCAATGGCAGGAGGCGCTTCAGTGCTGGGAAAACGTATACTTTTTGATACCAAACAGCCCGGTGGCCCGGACGGGCAAACAGCGTGTCCTTCGACAGATGAACCAGGACGAGGAAGCCGAGGCGATTGAAGCGGCTTCTCCTTCGCCCCCACCCTCAGCCGAACCGACCACCCCCCCCGAAAGCCCCTCAGACGCACAGGAGTCGACGGAAGAAGAGAAAGACGCGGACACGCCCACGACGGCAACGGAGGCGGTCTCCGAGCTTGAGGAGCTGCGCCAGCAGGCCGAAGACGAGGCCCGTCAGGGGGGGGCCCGCCCCGAACTGGCGGACATGCCCGACGACCCCGGCGAGACCCCGGAGGACCGGGTCGGCGAGATCGAAGACGACGACGAGGACCTCGATCGGCTTATCGATGAGCTGGAGTCAGCCCATATCGAGCCGACCCCCGACACGGAGGATGTCCCGGCCCCCGACCTCGAGGACGACGTAGACGACCTCGTCTCCGAAACGCTGGCCCGTATCCACGAGGCGCAGGACCAGTACCGAAAGGCCGCTCAGATCTACGTGAAGCTCGCCTCCCAGGAGCCGGACCAGGCGCGGGAGCATCTCGAAAAGGCCGCTGAAATGCGCCGACAGGCCGAACACGCCCAGGACGAGAACGCTTAATGGATCGTCTTTTGCAGCTTTACGAGCAATCCTCGCGGGTGGTGGTCGGGCTCATGTCGGGCACCTCGCTCGACGGCGTGGACGCGGTGCTCGCCCGAATTGCGGGCAGTGGGACGGACCTGGACGTGGAGCCCGATGCGTTCGTCCACGTCCCGTACCCGGCCCCCCTCCAATCTCTCCTCCGCCGCAACTCGACCCCGGCACAGTCCTCCGTTCGCGACCTAGCGCGCCTCAACGTGCGCCTCGCCTCCTGCTACGCTGAGGCCGTGGACCGTGTGCTGGCCGAGGCGGAGCGGGACCGCACCGCCCTCGACCTCGTGGGCTCCCACGGGCAGACTGTTCACCACCTCCCCGAGCCCACCGAATGGGCCGGAGAACCCGTGCGCGCCACGCTCCAGATCGGCAATCCCTCGACGCTGGCCACCCAGCTCGGCGTGCC
>CAYULG010000518.1:0-1334 GCA_964445365.1 uncultured Salinivenus sp.
GGACGCTACCGACGTTCCGTTCACGGGGATTCGCCCGGTGGGCCCAACCCACTAGTGCTGTGTCACGCGTGATTCTTTGAACGACAGGCCGTATCTTCAGGTGTTCGCTCCCTGAATAAAAGACTGTTGCCCAATGCCTGCGAAGAAATACCGTGTTGAACTTTTCTCCGACCAGCGCGCCGACCTTCTTGAATGGACTGGCCGTGGAGAACGACCGGTCGGGGAACAGCGGCGCGCCCGGGTTCTGCTGAAGGCGGACGAAGGCCCAGAAGGGCCAGCCTGGACCGACGGCCGAATCGCCGAGGCGTTCGAGCTTTCCGCTGGAGGTGTCGCCGGGATCCGCGAGCGTTTCTGCGAGCGCGGCCTTGAGGGGACGGTCAAGCGCAAAAGTCCGGACCGAGAGTATGAGCGCCGGCTTGACGGGGAAAAAGAGGCGGAACTGATCCGCCTGGCCTGCTCGGAGGCTCCGGACGGCCGCTCGGAGTGGAGCCTGCGCCTTTTGTCCGACAAGATGGTAGAGCTCGGCGTCGTGGACACCCTCAGCCACGAGACGGTCCGCCGAACGCTTAAAAAAACCGACTCAAGCCTCATTTGAACGAGCAATGGGTCATTCCACCTGAACAAAGCGCCAGGTTCGTCGCGAAGATGGAAGATGTGCTCTCCGTCTACCAGCGCCCGTACGATCCGGATCGCCCGGTGGTTTGCATGGACGAGATGTCGCGCCAGTTGCTCAAACACGTCCGCGAGCCGACTGAAGCGAAGCCTGGCAGCCCCCGTCGCCACGACCACCACTACGAGCGGAACGGCACGGTGAACCTGTTTACCTTTTTTGAACCGCTGGCAAACCACCGCGTGGTGTTTACCCGAGATCGCCGAACGAAAACCGACTGGGCCGAATGCGTCCGAGAGGTACTCAGCACCTGCTACCCGGAGGCCGAAAAGGTGGTGCTGGTAATGGACAACCTGAACACACATGGGCTTTCGAGCCTGTATGAAGCCTTTAAGCCAGCCGAGGCGCGGCGCCTGGCCGAGCGATTGGAGATTCACTACACGCCGGAGCATGGAAGTTGGCTAAACATGGCAGAGATTGAGCAGAGCGTGATGGCCAAGCAGGCCCTCAGTCGCCGGATTCCCGACCGAGAGGCAATCAAACAGAGAACGACTGAGTGGCAAAAGCAGCGCAACGCGTCAGACGCCACTGTCGACTGGCAGTTTACGACCGAAGATGCTCGAGTTAAGCTCAGACGGCTCTACCCAAAGATTGACGATTGACGAAGCACTAGGTTTTCGGCCCGTATTTCAGGCTGCTTCCTGTGTCCCCTCCAGGGCCACCT
>CAYULG010000519.1:0-1332 GCA_964445365.1 uncultured Salinivenus sp.
TCTTTTCCGCGGATGCGCTGGTCGCCGCCGCAGGAGAACGCCCACTTCCCGTGCTTCTCCGACGGGCCGTTGCCGGTGAGCAGCACGCAGCCCACGTCCGCACTTTGACGCGCGTGGTTCAGGGCCTGGTACAACTCGTCGACCGTTGGAGGCCGAAACGCATTCAGCACCTCCGGCCGGTCGAACGCGATGCGCACCGTGCCGTGGTCGGCGGCGCGGTGGTAGGTGACATCGTCGAGGTCAACGCCCTCCACGGGCGTCCAGGCATCGGGAGCGAAGAGGTCGGAAACCATGTCGAATGGGGCGTGGGGCCGTTGGAATGTGGAAAGGGTGCACGGGACACAGAACGTAAGAGGTGGCGGGCATAGAGGCCACTGCGCCGGTGCGTCCGTTACTTTTACGTGTTGTCAAGCGACCAAAAAATGCACAGGCAGCATCGATTTTGTCATCAATCGCCTGATCCAAAGTGATTCAACGTCGCGCGAAAGCACTCTGGCCTCTGCTCGTCGCTCTCACTCTGGGCCTGCTGGGGACGGCCGGAAACGTCCAGGCACAGGGCGCCTCTTCGGCGGTCGTCTCGACCGACTCCTCGTCTCAGTCGGTGTCCGCCCTCCGGTCTTCGCCGGCGTCGTCCTCGACGCAATCTGCGTCGTCGCTAAATCCGTACCGCTCACTTGAGAACTACGTTCACAGAAGAGACACACGCCTCCCCGCGGGATCGCAGTTGGACGGCCCGACACGGCGAGGCGTCTCTCTGGATCGCGGCGGAAAGCTGCTCTGGGGCACGGTTGGACTGGTGATGTCGGACCTCTGCGAGTCGCGCACGAAGCGGACGGGCTTTATCGAATCCCCCTCCGCCTGGGCCCTCGACCATTCGGGCTGTGAGAACTGCGAACGGATCGGAGAGCGCTCCTTCGAAAACATCCTCGAAGGCGTATTTGGATCTCGTCCGTAGCCGTCAATCGTTCACCGCGTCGAGCCCGACCGAGACCGCGAAGGTCCTCCGTTGGTTCGAATCGGCGCGTTCGGCCCAGCGCCGGTGAACCAGCGGGAAAGCACCCGCTCGGCGGGTTTGCCCTGCGGGGTGAACGCGGTGGGCTCCTGCCGGCTGCCCCGCGGGTGCCACTTCCAAATGATCGCTCCCGCGAACCAGGAGGCTGGCCTCATCGTCGAGAGGAACGCCCGATAGCAGCGGACCTGAAGGGCCGAATCGGGAGCCACGCTGTCCTCCTTTTCGGGCCACTGCCAGGGCGCCTCGGCGGCGGTGCGGGCGCTGCGGTAGCCAATCTCGGTGAAGAGAATGGGCGTGTCGGTGCGCTGGTGGACGGCGGC
>CAYULG010000520.1:0-1325 GCA_964445365.1 uncultured Salinivenus sp.
GCTGTTCCGCCGAAGTTCCCAATCTGCATCTAGATGAATACGCAATGGCCGGTCCATCGTCAATCCAGGATGGATTTGCTCCGGCCCCAGCTTTTCACAAACACCGTTCCTAACGCGCTGCCTGCGGGCACGTTCGGCCGAAGAGACTGTTTTGATGTTCGGTCGTTTCGTGACTGGTGGCTCTGTACTCCGGCGTGGTCCTTACCGTCGGACAGAAAAGATCAGAGTGGACGGACTTGAACGATCCGCAGTCGTTACGTCCTGCCTGACACGCCATCGCTTGAAATCAAAAAACAGTCCCTAAAAGGGTCGATTCGCGTAGAGAAGCCACCCTTGTGTTCAGGCGCTCCGGCTTTCCCCCCCGGCAGGGGGCCCCGATGCTCTTTCGGCGGCACGGCGGCCCGTGAGGCTTTCCGCCTCAATGAAGATGAAGCGGACCTCCGCGTGCTCCTCCCGAATCGTACGCTCCACTCGGTCGATGACCGTGGCTACCGCTTCGGCGTCTAGGTTCTCGTCGAATGTGAGGTCCATGTTCAGAACGAGTGCGTTCGGGCCCATGTGCAGCGTCATCATCCGCAGCACGTCCGCCACGCCCTCGTCCTCCCTAGCAATCCGGCGAATACTCGCTCGGACCTCCGGGTCGGCCGCCTCGCCGAGCAGCAGCTTTTTGCTTTCCCACACCAGGAAGGACGCGACGCCGCACAGGATGAGGCCGATGACGATGGAGCCGATGCCGTCGATGATGGGCATGTGGAGCGCCTCCGTCAGGTGCACGCTGACGAGGGCCACGACGAGGCCGGCGATGGCCGCGCTGTCCTCGAACAGGACGGTGAAGGTCGTCGGGTCCTTGCTCGACTTGATGGCCGAGATCAAGTCGCGGTCCCCGCGCACCTTGTTGAACTCCTTCCACGCCGTCCAAAACGCCCCCGCTTCGAAGACGATCGCGGACACGAGGACGACGGTGTTGAGCGTGAGGCCGCTGATGGTGATGCCGAGAATGGTGGCGCCGGTGGGGCCGCCGTGGCCAGGGTCGAGCGTGTGCAGGATGCCTTCGTAGAGCGAGATGCCCCCACCGAGGCCGAAGATGAGCACGGCCACGATGAGGGCGTAGAAGTAAAGCGACTTGCCGTAGCCGTAGGGATGTTGGTCGTCGGGCGGGCGCTTGCTGCGGCGGATGCCCAGGAGGAGCAGCCCGCCGTTGCCGGTGTCAACGAGGGAGTGAATCCCTTCCGCCAGCATCGCGGAGCTGCCGCTCACGGCGGCGCCGAGGAACTTGGTGACGGCGATGGCGAAGTTGCCGAGGATGGCGGCGTAGATCGCCTTCT
>CAYULG010000521.1:0-1316 GCA_964445365.1 uncultured Salinivenus sp.
AAGGCATCCCTGATTCTATTTTCAATTTTGTGGCAGCGGACTATCAGAAAGAGATCGCTCTTGTGTAGAAGGTGGCAGTTGTCAGTAGCGGCCGGTGCAGAATCTGCCCTCCCTGCTTCCTTCCGTAGAGGGATTCAAAAGGGCGACCATTCGGCGGAGCCGCTTCTGGCGACTCTCTTCCCGGTGGCTGCGCCGGAACGAATATTCGCTGAGGTAGCGATAGGCGTGGCGCTTTGCTACTCCGCGAAACCCTCGCCACCACGGTTTGAAGATCGACCACTCCCCCTCCGCAGTGTTGCAATGGGCGCCCTCTTCGGTGACGTAAGTCTCCTCGTGATCAACGCTTCTGTGGTCGTAGGCTCCTCCCAGAAGCCCGTACCCGCTAAAATCGTCGGTGTCAATCCGACTTCCCGGCTCGACGTGCCGAATCGCCGATCGGACTAGCGTTTTCTGGGTCACGTCCGGTTGCAGTTCCAACACCCGACCGGGCCCATTCCGCTCTACCCATAGCACCGCAGGCGGGCGATCGGACGCCCAGCTTCCCCGTCCCCGCTCGGAGAGCCCTCGCGCCCTGGGCTCGCGAGTTGTCTCCGATGGGGAGCTACTGCTTTGAGATTCATCGCCTTGAAGAGATTCATCGCCTTGAAGAGATTCATCGCCTTGAAGAAATTCATCGCCCTGAAGGCTATCGCCGTCGCTCTCCTCAGGGTGCTCTTCAGGGCGCAGCGTCCGGCCTTGTTGGCCGAGCGTCAAATGCACGCCGTCGGCCTCAACCTCTCCGGTAAGAACTCTCCGGTAGGAACCTCTCGCCATTCCTCGCGCCTTTGGTAGATGGCCTCTCGAATCGTGGTGACCATCCCATGAACGGTCTTGTAGGTATGGGGCAGATCCTCCGCGATCGAATTGATCGAGCGCTCTTTGTCCAGCTCTCGCAAGACGTAAATCCACTTTGGAAGCCGGACCTTCGAGCTTTCGAGAAACGTCCCGGACCGATCATTGAACCATCGGCCGCAGTCTCGGCATTCGTAGCGCCGGAGCCGACTGAGGTAGTCCCAGTCCTGAACCGCCACGTTCGAAGATCCGCACCTCACGCACCGAGGGCCGTCGGGCCACCGGAGCGCCCGCCAGGTTTCGGCACAATCCTCAGCATCGGGCAAAAACGACTCTTCGCTCAAGGCCATCACGCCCAAGGCAAATCGATGAACGGGTCAGAGCAGAACACAGACGCCAAACACGGACTGATCGTTCCTACACAAGAGCGAAATTTGAATACAACCACTGCATTTAGTTACTTCGGAGCAGTTCCCATCGCGTAA
>CAYULG010000522.1:0-1300 GCA_964445365.1 uncultured Salinivenus sp.
GCGTCCGCCGCGATCTGGGCGAGCTCGGACTCCCGAAAGCCGCGGCGGACGGAGAGGGGGGCGTCGTGCTGCACCATCGGCGCCAGGCGCAGGAGGCGGCTGAGGACCCAGATGCCGGCCCAGGCGAGCGGGTGGCGGTGCAAGTCGTTCACGAGAAGGCCCACCCGACTCACCCGGTCCATCTCGCGGAGGAGGGTGGGGGCGTCCGGTCCGTGCAGGTGGTGGAGGAACAGGGCCGCGTGGCTCACGTCGACCGCCGAGGCCGCCCGCGAGGGCGACAGCGCGTCCCCGACCTCGACCCGCGCCCGAGGACGTAGTGCGGGGGGGAGGCAGGCGTCCAGGTGGGCCCGCGCGCGTCCGACCGTGACGGGATTGGCGTCCACCCCCACGGCTCGGACAAGGCACCCGAATCGGGGACCGCGCCGGACGAAGTGAGCCAGGTAGTCGCCGCTGCCGGTCCCGAGGTCGAGAATCGTCAGTTCGTCGCGGCGGCGGAGCAGCGGATCGAGGACGGCGTCGGTGGCCGTGTAGGCCCCGAGCAGGCGGTTAACGAAGCGAAGGTCCCGCAGGGCGGCCCGCAGGCGCTCGTCGGTGATGGCGTAGTCGTCCATCCACTCGGTCGCCTGCGAGCGCTTTGTGAAGTCGGGCCACTTGGCCATGCGAGTTGGGAATAGGAATGGGGTTGGACATGACGAGGGGGCGCTCGATGTCGGCGCGTGCCACCTGTAATGGTGAATATGGATTGCACGCACCGACGAAACGGCTCCGAAGAGTGGAAAGGGTACTCTACCCACTACTGGAATGATCGTCGATCTGTGTCACACCGTGAGAAAACCGGACGGAGCTATCGCCTGCCAACGGCTCATCGTGCGAGTGTAAAATGTGATGTTACCGGTTGTTCGGGGACGACCATCCCTCCTCAGCCGTGTGAAATCCACGAGTGGCATTGAAAAACGTGCCTGGACTGTGGGGAGAAAATAAGACGAAGAGGCACCCTTCGCTGACTCCTCCCTCTTTTGTGATTTTCTTTCAACGACACGCCGACCATCAGTGACAAAATCATTTGATAACTTGTGTTCGCCACTGCAGCCTTTACAGAAAAAAACATGTCTCCTATTATCGATGACCCCGAATAGTACACCAACGTCTATCCTCGGTGGTACACCTGATTGCCGTTGACACCGTTCCAAACCGGTTTCTCCGACTGTATGCAAAAACTGATACATCGTACACACTCTCTATTCACATGGATGCCTACCTGGGCGCTTGGCTTGCTTGCCGTTTTTCTCCTGGTTTCCAC
>CAYULG010000523.1:0-1297 GCA_964445365.1 uncultured Salinivenus sp.
CCTCCGTAAAGCACTCCTGCGGCTGGACGGGGATGGCCTGCTCGCGCAGGTCGTGGGTGTAGCGTACCGCGTCGATGAACGGGACGAGGGCGTGAAAGCCCGCCTCCAGCGTCTTGTGGTAGTTGCCGAGTCGCTCGACGATGTAGGCTTTCTGCTGGGGCACAAACCGAATCGCCCGCAGAAATTTGTAGGCGACGTAGAGGGCCAGCAGCGCGAGGATGAGGAGGCTGGCCTGGTTGAGGGCGGTGAAAAGCTCCATGGGAGGCTGAGCTGAATTGGAAGAAGGTAGGTGAAGAGGAACAGTGCCGCCGATCCTTGGATGTAGAGGGTGCGTGGGCGCTTGGGCGAAGGGGCGTCAGGAGTCGTACGGGACGCTAGGTTCGTGTGACCTGCTGGGTCCGCACCACGGTGACGGGTCATTCATCATATTTACGAGGCTGCCGCAGATCCGATCGTACGTATCATCGAGTTCTTCGAACGATTCCGCCGAGAGGTAATCGCAATCGCGACCGAACTGAAGCCAGGTTCTCGTCTCGGCGGCTTCCGCATCTGCATCCGAAAGCTTGCTCACGAAATGGTTTTCGTACCGACGTTTCCGCCACGCCTCGGCGATATTTGCACAGACGGATCGTGACGAGCGGCGAATCTGATCCGTGAGGGCGTACTTTTCGACTTTCGGCCAGCTTTTCGACAGCGCAAAGATGTTTCTTGCAGCCTCGTACGCATCCTGGTAGACCCGAAGCTCCCGGAATCGCCGAACAGACATATGTCTTTCAGATTTCTTCTCTGGAAGAGAAAACACGCACCGCCCAGACGCCCTCACGCCCATGCCCCCGCTCTCCCACACCCTCAAAACGAAGGCTACGGTTGCCGAACGGAGCCGGTCACCTCGGAAGCGCCCTCGAAAATCGACTTGAGGTTGGCGGCCTCCATGGGCAGGACGCTCACGTTGGCGCCGTCCACGATCTCGCCGAGACGGTCGATGAACTGTTCCGTGAGCCGCATCTTCACCGCCAGGGAGCCGCCGGGCTGGGCAATGGCGTCGGCGATGCGTTCGATGCCGTTGGCCGTAGCGTCGGCGATGAGCTCCATCTCGCGGGCCTCCCCCTCCGCCCGGTTGACGCGCGCCTCGCGCTGGCCTTCCGACATCAGGATCGACTCGCGCCGCTCTCCCTCCGAGACGTTGATGCGGGCGTCGCGGTCCCCACTCGACTCGGTGATCTCGGCGCGCTTCTCGCGCTCAGCCTCCATTTGCTTCTCCATCGTCCGCACGATGTCCTGCGCCGGCTGAATGTCC
>CAYULG010000524.1:0-1295 GCA_964445365.1 uncultured Salinivenus sp.
TCTTGAGGGGCAGGCCGTGCCGGGCCGCCACGCTCAGCTCCTGCGCGTTCATCACGAAGCCGCCGTCGCCGCTCACGCAGACGACGTCCAGGTCGCGCCCCTCCCGCATGCCGAACGCCGCGCCCATCGCCGCCGGCAGGCCGAAGCCCATGGTGCCGAGGCCGCCGGAGCTGATGTGGGAACGGGTCTGTCCAAACTTGTAGTACTGGCAGACCCACATCTGGTGCTGACCCACGTCCGTCACCATCACCGCGTCGCCCTGCGTTTTCTCGTACAGTTGCTCGATCACGGACTCGGGGGCAATGGTGTCCTCGTCGGAGGCCTCGTACTCGTAGGGCGGACACTCGTCGCGCCACTCGTCAATCTGAGCAAGCCAGTCGGTCGTGTCCTTCGGCTCTACCTTCGGCACCAGCTGCTGCAGGACCTCCTTCGCGTCGCCGATGAGGGCACAGTCGGCGTACACGTTCTTGGAGATGCAGGACGGATCGATGTCGATGTGAATGATCTCGGCGTTGGGGGCCCAGGCGTCCACGTCGCCGGTTACGCGGTCGTCGAAGCGGGCGCCGCAGGCGATGATGAGGTCGGCGTTCTGCACGGCCATGTTGGTGTGGTAGAAGCCGTGCATGCCGAGCCAGCCGAGGGCTAAGTCGTCCGTTTCGGGGAAGGCCCCGAGGCCGTGCAGGGTGGTGGTGACGGGGATGTTGGCCTTGCGGGCAAGCTTCGTGAGGACCTCCGGGGCGTCGGCCTTGATCGTCCCGCCGCCGGAGTAGAGGAGGGGCTTCTCGGCCTCCTCAATCATCTGAGCGGCCCGGTCGATCTGCTTCGGGGCGGCGGCGCCAGGCACTGTGTAGCCCTTCAGGCCCGGGTCCTCCGGGTAGACGAACGGCGCCTCGCTCATCTGCACATCCTTCGGAATGTCGACGACGACGGGACCGGGTCGGCCTGTGCGGGCGATGTGGTAGGCCTGCTTGATCGTGGAGGCCAAGTTGTTCACGTCCCGCACCAGGAAGTTGTGCTTCGTGATGCTGCGGGTCACGCCCGTCGTGTCCGTCTCCTGGAAGCTGTCGTTGCCAATGAGGTGCGTGGGCACCTGCCCAGTGAAGACGACGATGGGCACAGAGTCCAGGTAGGCATCCGCAATGCCCGTGACTGTGTTCGTGGCGCCGGGGCCGCTGGTGACGAGGACCGTCCCGACCCGCCCGGTGGCCTTGGCATAGCCCTCAGCGCCGTGCGTTCCGCCCTGCTCGTGTCGGACGAGCACGTGGTCGTAGGAGGGCTGAATGCGCTCCATCGCG
>CAYULG010000525.1:0-1295 GCA_964445365.1 uncultured Salinivenus sp.
ATATCACAACGCGTTTAGAGGGAGTCAGCCGTCCGCCGTCGGCCGTCATTTGCGGCTAACGGCTCGATGGGATGGGAGTGGTGGAGCGGATCGCCTCGGCCAGCTCCGCGTCGGCCTCGCGCCAGCCGCCGTCCTCGTAGTAGGCCACGAGGTCCTCGATCACCTGCATCTTGTCGTCATACTCTTCGTTCAGCTCGGCGTATCGCTCCCGGGCGCCCTCGGGGCGGGGGCCCCACACGAAGCGCTCCGTGCCATCATCCGAGAACGCAGCCATCTTGGGGATGCTGCGGCTCCCATCGGTGAGGTACTGATCCATCACGTCCAGATTCTCGTCCCGCAGCAGGATGCGGAGCGTCACCTCGTCGCTCAGGGCGGCCGCTTCGGCAATCACGGGCAGCAGGAAGGCGGAGTCCCCGCACCAGGGCTCGGTGAGCACCATCCAGAGCTGCGACTCGTCCAGGCGATCGAGCGCATCGCGCAGGTCGTCGGACGGGGTGTATTCTTCGTGGACGTGCGCTTGCCGCTCCCAGTTGTAGTTCAGAAAGTGAAGCATCCGGCGCTCGTCGGGGTCGGGATCCTCCGGGGAGGCGTCTTTTTCGGTGCGCCAGTGGGCGCGGTACGCGTCGTAGGAGAGGCCGTTGTGAGGGCGGCGGTCGTCAAAGAAGTCCGGCATAGGGGGATAAGGGGCGTGTGCGAACGTATGACAGGACTTCTACGGTTTGCCGGACCCGCCGATCCGTTACGGGTCGGCCGAGCTGGGGCAATCGCATCTTGAATCCAGCGAGTTGCTCTCGTTCTCGATCGAGGACGTGCGCCCCTCTCCCTCACCCCCACACGCTTCGGGCCGTATTGCCAATCGGAGGCAGATGCGCCGCCCTCCTCGTCAGAACACGTTTCACATACGATTGCATTGAGGGGACGGCCCCGCGAATCTCTCGACCGAGACGAGCATTCAACCGCCGTCGGTCTTCCAATTGATGACTACCGTCCCATGAGTCCGTCCAGCGAGGAGGTACCGGACTTCATTCCGGAGTACAACAAGCCGGACGCGCCCGGCATCCATATGAACTTCGATAACACCGTGTCCCTCTATCACATCGTTCAGGAGGGAGATGACTTCGAGACGGCGGCGCACGACCTTTTCGACCTGCTGGAGGAGGCGCAGGACGAGTTTCCCGACTGGCCGCGCGTGCTCTATCTCGACATCGAGGGCCACGTGCGAGAGGACGACCGGCTGGAAGAGGACATGATTGAGCTCCAGCAGGAGTTTTTGATCGCGGCGATGGGCAAGTTCT
>CAYULG010000526.1:0-1293 GCA_964445365.1 uncultured Salinivenus sp.
AACCGGACCAGACTTCATAGAGATCGGAGAGCCGCTCTCGGGTCTTCGTCACGGCCGCGGAATCGTCCTGTGCGGCTCGCGCCTCCAGCAACAGCTCCTCGGCCTCTTCGTAGCGACCCTGTTTGGTGCGGATGGCACCCAATAGACTCTCGACATCCGTAACCCGAGGATCAGACTCATCGAAGCGAGTGCGACGTATCTCTAAAGCCGCTTGGGCGTGACGATCTGCCTCTTGCAGGTTTCCCATTTCGAGGTTGATGCCTGACAGCTTCCGATGCGCATTAGCTGTCTTGGGATGGTCCGGACCGTATACTTGCTCGTAATGCTCGATAGAGGCCTCTGCCTGGTCCCGGGCCCGTTCGAGCCGATTCTGTTGCCAAAGCACATCCGAACGCACATACAGGGCCCAGGCGAGGCGGTCATCTGGACTGTCGAGTTCTCGGAGAACTGAGACGGCATGCCTACTCAGACTGTCGGCCTGTTGATCTTTGCCCTGATCCTGCAGAACCTGACTCAGAGAAGACAGGGACAAAGCCACTGAAATCGATTTGTCTCCATAGAGTCTGCTGTCGATATCAATGGCACGCCGCAACATCTCTTCGGCCTTCTCATACTGCTCTCGGTTCTTATACAGATTCGAAAGATTATAGGTGACAATCCCCAAAATTTGGAGGCGATTATCTGAACTCCATTCCTCTCCAAGAGCTAGCGACTTCCGGTAGTAGTTTTCTGCTTTCTCGTATCGGTCTTGCTGGCGGTACAGACCACCAAGGGTCGTGTATACCCTCGACAATCCTAGCGTGTCTGGTTTCTCCATCCGGTCGTACCAACTCAGTGACGCCTGGAGAACAGACTCGGCGCTGTCGGGGCGGGAGCGCTTCCGAAGAAGGGACCCGTACCGGGATAACAAGTAGAAGTGTGTCTCAGGGGGAGCGTTGTCGGCTTCCAGGTGAGGAATAGAGACGCGATATATGCTGTCTGCTTTTTCAACGTGTCCGCTGTAGAAGAGCGAATGTGCATATGTCGCAGCGGCCTTTAGTGCAAGCGGATTGTCGGGACCAAGGGCTTTGCGTCCTGTTTCGTAAGCTTGCCGCCCCTGCTCGACAGCTAACTCGCTTTGTCCAAGTAGTCGGTGAATGCTGGAAAGGGTCATTCGGACATCTGCACTCACCTCCGGCTGGTTTTGCATCGCACCCTCTTCAAGCTCCGCTTCCGCCTCGTCGAGCACCTCCTGCATCGTGAGTTCCTCCCCGCCTGTCGCTGCTGGGGCTGCCCGCCCAATCATGTCCACCA
>CAYULG010000527.1:0-1292 GCA_964445365.1 uncultured Salinivenus sp.
CGGCGGAGGGTGTCGAGGCGCCCGTGATTGTCGGGCGTGGTGATCGTGGCGAGCACGAGAGGACGCCCCTCGTGACTGGTGCCGTACCGGCGGGCCGTCACGGCCGGGGAGCGGGCCGCCACGTGCCGCACGTAGTCGACGACACGGTGGTGGGGGGTAAATTGACTTCCCAGTTCGTAACCGAGAACGTCTGCCGGCGCTTGTAGCCCTGCATCGTCCTGGGCCTGCACCGGAAGCGCGAGGACGACGAGCAGAGCAAGCAGGAGCACGCGGACACGAGTACCGAGCATGACGAAAACGGGGACACCAGAAAAAGAACAATACGCGTTCCCAAACAAGGCCCCTCGGGACGTAATGGCAAAAGTGGCGTCCTCGTGTTCAGTACGGGGGGCGGAACACCCCCTCCGACAACCGGTGCCGATACGGTCCCGACAAACGCAGGGGCCATCATTCCCTACTCATTCCCACGCAAGATCCCCTCCTCCCCATGGCCGACATTGAACTGACGCGCTCCCATACTCTCGGCCTCGACGGCGGTCGCGACGCCGTCGAAGGCGTGGCCCAGCAACTTGAGGCCGACATCGGCGTCGATTACGAATGGGACGGCGACACGCTCCGCTTTGACGGCCAGGCCGCGGACGGCCGGATTGAGGTCGCAGACGAGACCGTTGAGATCCGGATCAATCTCAGCGCCTTCCTCCGCCCCATGCAGAGCCGCGTGGAGGCCGAGGCGGAGGAGTACCTGGATCGCCACCTCCAATCGTAGTGGGCGTGTCCGGTTCGTGCGGGATCTTTCGTTTCAAATAAGGAAACCCTACTACTCTTCCGCGCATGGACTTTTCAACAAGATCTCTTCTCAACCATGAAGCGTCTCTTTTCTCTTCCGGTTCTCTGCCTCGCAATTTTGCCGCTCCTGTTCGGCCTCACTGCCTGCGACTCTGGGGGCTCGAATGGAGACGACACGGAGGAAATCAATAATGAGTTTTCCCTCGACGTGACCCCGAAGAGCAGTAGCTCGGCGGGCGCAACCGCCAAGGTGCTCCGCGACACGACAATTGAGGGGTTCTCCTTCTTTTTCAGCGGCCAGGACTCAGACGGGGACGACGCCTTTGCGATCTACTTCAACGATAGCGGATCCTTTTCCGGCCAAAATGCTCAGGACGGCCTGTTTGGGTTCCTGGCGCGCGAGACCCTGCGGCCCGACGTAGGAACTTACAACCTTGACAACCCGGACGTGGGGGTGAACAGCAACAGCTTCGTCGGGGTGCTGTACGAGGACTTCGGCGATGATG
>CAYULG010000528.1:0-1289 GCA_964445365.1 uncultured Salinivenus sp.
AGCTGCGCGACGGCCTCTGGCGGGCCACCCGTCCCCTCCTGCGGTCCGTGTGGGGGCGCGTGCGGGCCGGATGGACGTGGGTGCGGGGGGGCGAGGTCGACGAAACGTCCGCGTCCGGAAGAGGAAGTGGAGGGGAGGAGGTCTGAGGGGGGCGTTTCCCCGTGCCGGGTGTCTCATGGGGGCGGCTACTCGCTATGATCGACGAGGGACCATCGCTTCGTGTCCTCATCCTGCTCGACTACGCCCTCGTCCTCCAACATAGCGAGGATGGTGCGAGGAATGTGGCCCTCGTGCCCCACGTGTCCCGTGTAGATGCCAAGCGTTTTTCCAATCTCGACGTTGGCCATCCCTTCCGGGGGACCCTTCTGGATTGTTGCTCGGACGGCAGATTTGAGATCGGCGATCGCGCGCTGGGCACGGCGATACGGCTCTGCAGGTGTGTTGCTCATTTGAGGCAAGAAGGAGTCGATAAGAACGGGGAGTGAGTGCAAATCTCAATAACCTCGTTTCCACAGCATCGATCAGCAGATCGTGCCGTCGTCCTCGATGTAGCAGGCGTCGGACTGGAACCGATCCCAGTCGGCCATCAGGGTGCGCAGGTGGTCGAGATGATCTTGGAGGGCGTCTTTCCCCGTCACCACCTCGCCGTCGTCGCGAAGAGCCGGCAGGGCGGGAACGTCGTCCGGGCAGGCATCCTTCGCCGGGATGACCTCGGTCTCGTAGGCAATCACCATCTCGTCGAGAGCATCCTCAATCTCATCGGCCCAGGGAGTATCGGGGGCTCGGTAGAGTGTGATCATGGGGGCAAACGAATAGAGTAAGTACCTTACGGACATGCTTTTACGAGACAAGTAGCGGGAGTATCCGGAGCTGGATCGATCGGCATTGAGGAAACCCCGTCCCCTGGACCGCCCGATTCGGGAGGGCACTCAGGACGTACTTTCGACGCAGGTTCCCAGTCCCCGGCGTTTCCCCTCGTACCGAGGGCTCTCCGGACGCTTCTCAGCGAGAGTCGGTCACGAAGCGGGCGCGGACCGGGGCGTCCTCGCAGGAGTTGTCGGAAGGCCGCGGCCAGGCGAGGTCGGGGGAGGGGTGACCGACCTTCTGCCCGTCGCTTTCTGTTCGATAACTCTCGTTCGGCCGGGCTCATTCCGCTCGCAAAAGGACTCCGGCCCGCGGCGGCAGCTCCAGCAGAAGGGCCGAGGCGTCCTGCTGCACCCGAAACGAACCGTCACGCGGCGTTTCGAACACCGGCGTGTAGGCCCCGTCCAGCGAGTCCGGCAGGGGGA
>CAYULG010000529.1:0-1281 GCA_964445365.1 uncultured Salinivenus sp.
TTGCCGACGGATTCGCCACGTTCGACGGGATGAAGCGGCGGCAGGAGGTGCGGGGCGAGCCGGGCGGCGTGCGCGTGCTCGACGACTTTGCCCATCATCCCACGGCGGTACGAACCACAGTTCAGGCCGTGCAGGAGGCGCATCCCAACCGGCGCCTCGTGGCCGTCTTCGAGCCCCGGTCCAATTCCAGCCGCCGCAAGGCGTTCGAAACGCCCTACGGCCAGGCGTTCGACGCGGCCGACCAGGTTTTCCTGAAAGCCCCCCCGGTGCGGCACAACGACGACGCCGAGACGATGCTCGACCCGTCCGCCGTCGTTCAGCGGATTGACGACCGCGGCGTGCCCGCGCAGGCCTTCGACGACGTAGATGCGATGCTTCCGGCACTGGTGGATGCACTCCGTCCCGGCGACGTGGCGCTCCTCATGAGCAACGGCAGCTTCGAGGGCCTTCCCGAGCGTCTGCTCACCGCGCTGAAGAAGGAGACCCCGTCAGGCGAGTAGATCGGCCACCTCGACCGAGAATTCATCCAGTGGCCCGTCGCCCTTGAGCACGTCGTTCGTCTCCAGCGTCCGTACCTGATCGATGCCGCGATAGACCTGCACGGCTCGGTTGGACGGCTCGAGGACCCAAACGGTGTCGACGCCCACGTCGAAATACTCCTTCAGCTTCTGACGCATCTCCTCCCACGAATTTGTGGGCGACATGATTTGGGCGATCAGCTCCGGAGGCACGTCGAGAAAGCCCTCCGGATCGGCCTGCTCCAGTCGCTCGTGGGAGATGAACAGCACGTCGGCCGCTCGCACGCTGTCGGGATCGCGCTTCGTGTAGATGCCCACCTCTCCAACCATGACTTCCCCGAGATCGTGTTTACCCACGAACCGTCGGAGATGAAATCCAATTTCGGTCTCGATGCGCCCGTGGGGGCGTCCGGTAGCGGGAGGCATCTCTTTAATCTGGCCTTTCACGAGCTCGCATCGGCCCAGGTCCGTCATGCGGAGCAACTCTTCGCCGGTAATGGGCCGGTCGGTGGTTTCAACGGCACGAGTCATGACGGCACACGGAGTGGTGCGGGAGTAATCGATCCATTAACGTCTACGCTCTTCGGGAACGGCGGGTTTTGCAGTGATCCAGCGTCCGCCGTCGAAATGTCTGCTTGCGAAAGAAGAATGCTTACCTAGATGATTAGGTTTTCCTCTTCATAACGTACTAACGTTCAACATTTTACGTTGGAACGTTTCGGCAGAAATCCACTCATTCAGGGCAAGCACCTTCTCCAGCATC
>CAYULG010000530.1:0-1280 GCA_964445365.1 uncultured Salinivenus sp.
CTCCTTGTTGCTCTGCACGCGGCTGAGGGACGCCTGCTCGGCGTTGAGCACCTTCCCGCGCAGCGGCAGCACGGCCTGCGTGCCCCGGTCGCGCGCCTGCTTGGCCGAGCCGCCCGCCGAGTCCCCCTCCACGATGAAGAGTTCGCACTCGCTGGGCGTACTGGAGGAGCAGTCCGCCAGCTTGCCGGGCAGGTTGAGGCGCCGCTTGGACCCCGAGCTCCCGCCCCCGCCCCCGGAGGCCGACCGACTGGCCCGCCGCGCCTTCGCGGCCTGAATGACGCGAGAGGCGATGGCCTCGCCCGTGGACGGGTGGTCGTTAAGGTATTGTTCGAACTGCGTGCGCAGCGAGCCCTTCACCTGCGAGCGCACCGACGGGTTGTTGAGCTTGTCCTTCGTCTGGCCCTGAAACTGCGGGTCCACCACGAAGAGGTTGACGATCCCCACGAGCCCCTCCCGCGTGTCCTCGCCCTTGATGTCGAGGCGGTGGGGGACGAGGTCGTGCGTGTCCATGTACGAGCGCACGACGCCCCGGATGCCGCTCTTGAGGCCCTGCTCGTGGGTCCCGCCGTCCTGCGTGGGAATGCCGTTGACGAAGGTATGAAGCTGCTCCGTCGGCGCGTCGGTCCACTGGAGCGCAATCTCCAGCCGCCCCTCCCCCTCCAGCTCGTCGTCCGCCATCATGAACACGTCCTCGTGGATCGTGCTCACCTGCAGGTCCTCCACGATGTGCTCCAGGTACTCCTCGATCCCCCCCTCATGCTGAAGCTCGTAGCGCTCGTCACTGGTCTCGTCCGTGAAGACAATCCGCAGGTTCCGGTTGAGGTACGTCTTCACCTCCAGTTGCTCCCGGATCCAGGCCGGATCGAACTCGACGGACTCGAAGATCTCCGTGTCCGGCCGGAAGAAAATCGACGTGCCCGTTCCGCGCGGGTCGCTTTCGATTTCCTCGAGCTCCGTCACGGGCGTGCCCCGGCGAAACTGCTGCTGCGCCTTCACCCCGTCCCGCTTGACGGTGGCCACCATCTCCTCCGACAGCGCATTGACCACCGACACGCCCACGCCGTGAAGCCCGCCGGACGTGATGTAGTTGCTGGCGTCGAACTTGCCCCCGGAGTGGAGCGTGGTGAGGATGAGCTCCAGCGTGGGTACGCCCTTCTCCGGGTGCTCGTCGATCGGGATGCCGCGGCCGTTGTCGGTGACCGTGACGCTGGAGCCGTCCTCGTGGAGCGTCACCTCGATGGTGGAGGCGTAGCCGTTCGTGGCCTCGTCGACGGCGTTGT
>CAYULG010000531.1:0-1278 GCA_964445365.1 uncultured Salinivenus sp.
CGGGCCCGCGCTCCCTCGATGCCATGCGCGGGGGACCCCTCGTATAGCCGCGTCTCCCTAAAACTGGACCCGGAGCGTGAGTCGCCCGGTCGTGGTGGCGACGCGGTCGCTGGGAGCACGCACCCGAAGATTCGGGATGAGCGCCACGTTCGGATGTGGATTATACGTCACCCCTCCCACGAAGAACGTCTCGAAGCGGTCGGATCCCCCGGCCGACTCGGCGCTCCGATCCAGGCGGGCCACTATTTCCCAGCGCGGCGCCACCCGGACCGCGCCGAAGAGGCTGGCCCCCACCTTGGTGCGGGCCGGCGCCTCCGCCATCGCCACTCGATGCCAAAAGCCCTCCAGCCCCACCCGAGCCTCCTCGGTCGTGTAGCCGCCGAACGCTGAGACCCGCGTGCCGGCCTCCCGCTCGTCCCCATACCCCGCATGGTCCGCCCCGACGACGACGGTGATCTGCTGCGAGGGCCGCACCGCAAGTTGCCCGTAGATCCGCTTGAATTTGTCGGTCTCGGGCTGAACCGTCCCGTTGTTGGCCACCATGACGGCGTAGCGGACGGTCCCCTCGCTGGTCACCGGCCCGTCGAAGCGCAGGCCGAAGTCACGGGACGACACGACGCCCTGCAGGTCCAGAATGGTTTGTTCGAGGCTCCGATACCCCCAAACATTTTCCGAAATGCCGAAGGCAGGGGGGGGCGTGATGCCCATCGTGGCGCTGTGCCGTCCGCTGTACTGCCACGTCAGCGACAGGTCTTTGACGACGGCACGGCCGTTCGTTTCCTCGTCGGCCTCTAGCCGCGCCCGGCCCGTAAACGCCTCCGAGAGCGTGTAATCGGCCGTCAGATAGAGGCGGCGGTACCGAAAGCCGTGCAGTCCCTCCGCCGCTCCCCCCGACGCATCGTCCGGGGCCGACAGGTTGTAGAAGTAGTCGACGAACACTCGCCCGCCGAGGTCGACCGTCTGGCCAACCGCCACGACGGGCGCGGCCGAAAGACCTAGAAGAATGACAAGCACCCACCGACAGGGGATCATGAGAGGCGCAGAATCGGACGCGGACGCCAGCGCTTGTTAACAGTCTCGTAATGTGAAGAGAGACGACACCCGCCACAATCGCAAATGGACTTTCTACGAACCGGATGGTTCGGTTGTCCGGACCAGCGTTCGGGCGGTCTCTGCCCGACCTCTCCTCGCGCCGGCCCCTTCTCTCACGATTGCACTCATTTTCCCAATCCGTTTGTGCGAATCCCGGCACCTTCGACGCCGGTCGGCATTGGAGGA
>CAYULG010000532.1:0-1276 GCA_964445365.1 uncultured Salinivenus sp.
CCGGGTTGTCGTTCCAGAGCGCCTCGCCCTCCTGCTCGGCCTGCTCGTCGAGGGAAAGGCCGCCGTGTACACGAGTTACGTCCACGTCAAGCGTGCCGGCGAGCTCGTCCTTCAGCTCGTAGGTTTCGGGGAAGAGGAGATCGGTGTCGAGGTAGAAGACAGTGGTGCCGGGCCGGAGGTCCGCCAGCATGTGCATGATGACGATGCCCGAGGGGCCGAAGCCGGTGCCCTGCACGAGATCGGCGCCGAAGGTGTCGGTGGCCCAGTCAAGGACGACGTTCGGCGAACGCGGCTCAAACTGGGCGTTGAGGGCCGCGAGGCGGGTGCGGGTCCAGGGCGCAAAGGCGTCGGGGGTGGGAGCCATGCGGGGAACAAGACGGTGACGAGCGTTGAACGATACCGGGGATCTCAGAGCGATGTTCGTGCTCCGGTACAAGCTTTTTCAGGAGACCCGTTCCAAACAAGCAGCCCACGCAAGCCGTCGTCAACAAGCAGGCAAGCGTGAAAGGGCTTCCACGCAAAATGAATTTGTTAATTCTCAGTCTCGTTACAGGGTCGTGACATCGTCCGGTGTAAACTCACACGGCGCTTGCGCCACGTTGTAGCTGGTTAGGCGATTTGTTCGTGCTCCTCGAATCGGTTTCCGACTTGTCTATGGTTACGTACGCGGCGACCAAGCGTGACATCGAAATCACCGTCCGGCCCATCTATCTGGACGAGCCCACGGACTTCCTCAAGCGCCAGTTTACGTTTGGCTACGTCGTGTCGATTGCAAATACGGGATCGGCGGAGGTGCAACTGCTCCGCCGACGATGGGTGGTTTCCGAAGATGACGGAAGTCGACAGGATCTGGAGGGTGACTCGGAGTTGGAGGGCCATCCGGTCATCGCCCCGGGCGAGGAGCATGTGCACGATGGGGCCTGCACCATTGCCTCGTTCAATGGCACGGTGGACGGCAATTACCTTGTGCAGCGGGCCGACGGGGAGCAATTTCGCGTGCCGGTGCCATTCTTCCATCTCCACGCAGCGGCGAACTAAAGTGCGTTGAACGTTGAGCCGATGTACGTTGGAACGTCAAACGCGCCAACGTGCAACGCTCCAACGTTTTAGCTGGCCACGATTTCGATGTCGATGTCGTAATCCGGGGTCGTGAGGGTGATCGTCTGGTTCTCGTTAGCGAGGCCGTAGTCCTCGATGGCGTTGGGGAAGACCCCCTCCGGCGTCTCCATGTTGAAGAGGGCGTCGGCCACCACCTTCCAGTCCTCCGGGGTGAGGT
>CAYULG010000533.1:0-1275 GCA_964445365.1 uncultured Salinivenus sp.
CGAGTTCCACCGTGTTCTCGCTGGTGAGGACCGCGCCGCGGGCCGCGTTGAAGAGCGTGTCGTTCTCCATGGTCGTGATGGCCGCCTCCACGGCGTCGAGGGCACTGCCGCCGTCCTGGAGAACTTGGTGGCCGTCCTCAAGGGCCGTGCGGAGGGCCGAGCGGTAGGCCTCCTGCGCCTCGGTGCTCATTTCGTCCTGTGTCATGCCCCCGGCCCCGCCGTGAATGATCATTGCGGTCTCGGAGGCGTTCTGGGCCGGGGCCGTAACAGGGGCGGCGACAAACCAACCAACGAGCAACAGGGCAAGAAAGACGGGGAGGCGGCGTCTTCGCAGGAGAACGGTCGTGCGCATGGGGAAGGAGAGTTATGCGTATGATCGTGGAGGCCCAACATAGCCAAGCGTCCGGAAGAAGTGCTACCGGGCCTCTGTGCAGAGGGCGGGGGAGCACAGGAGGGAAGGGGATTGAGGCGACGGACGGAGACCCCGCCGAGGTCCCTGCGACTCGGCGTTCGGTGTCCGGAAAACTGGACGGAAGGGAGCAGTTCTCTGCCCTCTGGGGTTGGCACACGGCGGGGGGCGACCCCTTTTCCGGCGCTTTTCTGACGGAACGTCGGAATCCCCGGGCCATCGCTTGGCCGCTTAGGCTGCCGAAATGGCGGAATGTGCGGTCTCTTCACAAATTCTTGGGCGCCGCTTTTCACATTCCCCCCTCATGGACCGCATTTTGCTGCACAATAAATCAGAAACGCATTCCGTTAGGAACACGTGGCGCGATACCTGATTCGTAACACTTTCCATTTGCGATTCGGCAGGTCGATTGTAAAATTGGAAGTTGAGCTAGAAGCCACGGGTTCTCGACATTCGGTACTCTCGACATTTTCGAGATAAGAGCTTCTACCATACATGGCGAAAGATAGAGCGGAAGTTGTAACCAAAAAGACGGCCTCGACGGACCGGAAAGCGCGGGACAGCCAGCACGAGGCCCTCCAGGAAATGAGCGACGAGGATCTCATGTCGCAGTTCCAGGCCGGAACCGTGGAGGCCTTCAACATCCTCGTGGACCGGTACTCGGATCGCCTGATGCAGTACCTCTACCGGTTCCTCGGTGACATGAAGCGGTGCGAGGACCTGCTGCAGGAGACGTTCCTCCGGGTCCACCGCAACCGGCACTCCTATCGGCGCATTGCGAAGTTTTCGACGTGGCTCTACACGATCGCCGGAAACCTCGCCCGCTCCGAGTACCGGAAGCGGAAGCGGCGGCGGATGCAGTCGAT
>CAYULG010000534.1:0-1273 GCA_964445365.1 uncultured Salinivenus sp.
CGTACGAGGAGGAGATGGCCTACCGGGCGGAGCTCGAACGCGTGATCGTCGACATCTCCACGCAGTTTATCAGTACGCCCGTCGACGACCTTGACCGGGCCATTGAGGACGCACTCGGCACGGTGGGCGATTTTGTGGACGCGGGCCGCAGCTACGTCTTCCTGGTCGACGACGAGGCCCGGACGACGAGCAACACGCACGAGTGGTGCGACGAGGGCATTGCGTCCCACCAGCCCGACCTCCAGAGCATCCCGTATTCGGCCCTGCCGTGGTTTATGCGGAAGATGAACCGTCACGACCCGCTGGTGACGCCCTCCGTGTCGGATCTGCCCAGCGAGGCCTCGGCGCTGCGGGAGGTTCTCGAGGACGGCAACATTCAGTCCCTCGTGGTGCTGCCCATGACGCGGGGTGATACGCTGGTGGGCTTCATCGGCTTCGACGCGGTACGGGAGCAGCGCGACTGGGACCCGGAGATCGTCACGATTCTCCGCGTCCTCGGCGACGCCATCTCCAGCGCGTTGCATCGGAAGGAAATGGAAGAGACCCTGCGGGCGGCGAAGGAGGAGGCCGAGGAGGCCAGCGTCTTAAAGTCGGCCATGCTCGCGAACATGAGCCACGAGATTCGCACCCCCCTCACCTCGATCGTCGGCCTCTCCGAGGTGTTGGAGGAGAACCTCCAGGGCGACCAGGCGGACCTGGCCGAGATCGTCTACAAGAGCAGCCAGCGGCTCAAGGAAACGCTCAGCTCGGTCCTCCAGCTTTCGAAGCTCGAGGCCGGGGCCCACGAGTTGGAGCGGACGCCCGTCGGGCTTGCCCCGGTGGTCGACGAGACGGTGAAGTTGATGCACCCGAAGGCCGTGGAACAGTCCGTCGAGATCGAGGCAATCGTTCCCGACGAGCCAGTAACGGGGGAGTGGGACGAGGGCGCCCTCAAGCGCATCGTTACTAACCTTGCCGGGAACGCGATCAAGTTTACGCCGACCGGCGGCACGGTCGAGGTGCGCGTGCAGGCCGACGATGCGGAGGCGGTGCTGGAGGTGGAGGATACGGGCGTCGGCATCGACGACGACTTTCTTCCGGACATCTTCAACGCGTTCGAGCAAGAAGATGGGGGCATCGACCGGGAGCACGAGGGCAGCGGGCTGGGGCTGTCCATCACGAAGCGACTCACCAAGGCCCTCGGCGGTACGATCGACGTGGAGAGCGAAAAGGGGGTGGGTACCTGCTTTACCGTGCGCCTGCCCCGAACGCATGACGGTCCGTCCGACACGGA
>CAYULG010000535.1:0-1269 GCA_964445365.1 uncultured Salinivenus sp.
CCGTGCCGATGCGGGCCTCCCAGTCTTTCTTGAGCGTGGTCGACGAGCCACAGCCTACTCCCAGCAGGAGGGCGCCGGCGAGGAGGAGAAGCGAGAAGGCCATTCGGAAAGCAGGAGTGAGGCGCGTCATCGGGTATCAACAAGTGTGGATTCGTGAGTCAGTGCAGCGGAGTCAGTGCAGCGGGAAACGGTCGGGAATCAATGAGAGGGGACGTTCCCCATTTGTCCCTGACCCATGGCATTGGTTCATGCGAAAAACCGGCCCGGGGTCGCTCACGCAAAGTGTGCAGAATGTGTAAACAAAAGCGCCGGGCGGATACCGGTCCGGCGCACGCTGTCGCTCACCTTCGGGCGTCGAAACGAGACCGTCGGAGGACGAGACGGCCGGCACTGGCCGTGAGGGAGCGGTCACAATATCGTCCCGTTTCATGTGAGCGCCTCTGCGCGACACGTTCGCATCATCAACCCCGGAGAAACATTCACTTTAGACCGCGCCGCATCAGGGACACCTTCCTGCGTAGAGGCCTTCCCTCCCGACTCCGGAAGCGCGGGGTGGGTAAGGACAGCCGGGCCGTCCCTGCCTGCTGCCAGAGCCCCGATCGCGCGGTCTCGCAGCGGTGGGCTCGGCGCGTGGCCGATCGCGATCAGGTCGCGTGCGTTGGGTACACTGCCAGCGTTGGTTCCTCGTCCCCAAAACGCCGATCCTACCTCCCATGACGGTTCTCAAACGACTGGCGAAGATCGGCGGCGGCCTTCTCGTGGCCCTACCGTCGTTCTTGTGCTCGTTCCTGACCGGCGTCATTTTTGTCGATCGGCTCTCGAAGGCCTCGTCGCCCGGGGCAGAAGCGCTCGCGCAGTGGCCGTACGGGGCCGCCATGCTTGGGGCCGGCGCGCTCGGAGGCGGCGCCGTCCTCCTAGTGCTCGACGGCCTCGGTGTGCGGCTCTCGTGGTCGCGCGCCCAGCGTGGACCGACTCGACGCTGGAGACGCGGGCAGCGACGGCAGGGCACGGAATACAGGGGCGAGTCCCGGCTGCGATCGTTGGGACGGTGCTCCTGGTCATCGCCGCCAGCGTCGCCGGTCTGCAATCTCCCCTGGTCGCCCTCATCCCCGCCGGGCCGGGCCTCGGCCTGGTCGGTCTGGCCGCCTACGCATTTTGGATCCGTCACCACTACGGTACCCGCACCTTCGAGATGGACCCGTTTCCGGGGCGACTCGGCAATCGCGTTCAGGGACGGGTGCGCACCGGCGTGGCTCCCGCCCGGGCCCC
>CAYULG010000536.1:0-1249 GCA_964445365.1 uncultured Salinivenus sp.
TGGTTCGAGGGCGTCGCCCCATCAGTAGGACATCGAGAAGACGGCCCGTTCGCGTTGCGGCCCTGCACCGAAACAGTCGAACGCTGAGGGCGATGGGGGGGCGGCCAGGGTGACGAGCCGGACTCGACGGTTCCCGCTCCGCTCGCCCACGCCGATCCCGCCGGTGGGGACCGCGATGCCTCAATGCGGACCGACACGATACCGTGCGCTGGCGCGCGGCGGTTGTGCGGATGCGCACACCTGTCGCCCGCGGAGGGGCGTCCCAACGGCCTCTGTGGCCGCTGAGGCCAGGGGGGACGGCGTGGCATAGGCGTTGATCTTAGACAAAAGTGCCGCACCGACGCTAACACTCTTTGTTGCTCGTATCCGCTGGACACCATGAAGCGCCTCGTTCGAATCCTCTTGTTCGTCACCTGGCTGATTGGGGCCGCCACCGGGGGCTTCACTGCGCAGCCGGGGCCGCCCACCGCGAGAGAGACGGCCCACGTCGTGGCCGAGTCCGACCTCGGCCGTGTCACGGTCAGATCGGAGCGGATTGTTCTCGCGGTACAGGTCAACCAGGGCGCGCACTGGCGGATAGCGGCCCCCGCTCCCTCATCTCTTAGAAACTGGCTCCGAGCGTCGCCTCAGCCGAGCCCGGACGCTCACCCCGACGCCGCCGTCCGAGATCCATCCTCGCTTCCTTCGTAACCGACGCCCCGCAGTGACATGATCACACTCCGCAACGTCACCAAGTCCTACCGCAACGGCTTTTCGCGCACCTTCGTCCTCCGCCGTGTGGACCTCGACGTCGACGAAGGGGAGTTCGTAACCATCCAGGGGCCCTCCGGCGCCGGCAAAACGACGCTCCTCCACATCATGGGCCTCCTCGACGCCCCCTCCGACGGGAAATACCAGTTTACGGGCGAGCCGACCCAGGAGATGAGCGAAGACCGCCGCACGGAGATCCACCGCTCCCAGATCGGCTTCGTCTTCCAGAACTACCACCTGATCGACGACCTCACGGTCTACGAGAATCTGGAGACGCCGCTCATCTACAAGGGCCTCTCCGGGTCGGAGCGCGAGAGCAAGGTGGCCGACATGCTCGACCGCTTCAGCTTGGTTGCAAAGCAGGACCTCTTCCCCAACCAGCTCTCCGGCGGCCAGCAGCAGCTGGTGGGCGTGGCGCGGGCCCTCATCATCGAACCGCGCGTCATCCTGGCCGACGAGCCGACCGGCAACCTGCAGTCCCGCCCGAGCGAGCAGATCA
>CAYULG010000537.1:0-1244 GCA_964445365.1 uncultured Salinivenus sp.
CAGCCTGGAGTGCAGAGTTTAGACGACGACAGCAGTGGCAATCAGTCTGGAATTAGGTAGAACAGTAAAAGTACGTTAGTTAAGGTAAAGCCCAGCCGTCCGGAGAGACTGCTCCGAAGAGAGGGCCTCGAAGTACTCTTGACAGCTTTCCAGAAGGGTGTCGAGGCTCCGCTCCAGGCAAGCGGCAACCTGTTCCTTAAGTTCTCGCCAGAGGTCTTCCATTGGGTTCGCTTCCGGAGACCGGACCGGAAGGAGGTAGGTCTCTATTCGGTCTGTGTTTTCGAGCCATTCGGTCACCTGGCCGGACGTGTGCCACGTCGCTTGGTCCCAGATGAGAAGCACCCTGCCTGCAGTCTCCTCCAGCAGCGACTCCAGATACCGTATCGTGTAGTCGGACCGTCCTTTCTCGTAGGCCTCGACGTAGGTTTGTCCGGAGGTCAGGTCCAGAGAGCCGTATAGGGTAAAGTCATCGTTCTCTTCCGGCACCCAGACGGCCCGCTGCTCCCCCACGGGTTGCCACATGCGCCGAAGAGGAGGAAACCGTTTGAGAATGGTTTCGTCCTCCACCAGCACGGAGGTTTCTTCGTCGGCCTCAGCCACCGCCTCTACGATGGCTTCAAGCCGCTTGTGGTAGGCTTCCGAGTCGACCGGCGGAAGCTTCCGACGAGGGCGAGTCCAGCTGTATTCCAGACGATCAAGTGCGTCTCGAACCGTTTCCGGATGAACGTCAACCTCAAGCTCTCTTTCGAGATGATCGGCGATCCGACCCGTCGTCCAGCGCGTGGCGTTTTCTCCTTCTTCGGTCGGATTCTCTTCCAGGAGACGCTTGATTTCTTCCTCCACCTCGGGGGTAATCTTTCGGGGGCGCCCCTCCCGGTCTCGATCGTAGAGCCCGGAGGGCCCCTCCTCGTCAAATCGGTCCATCCATTTGTAGACCATCGGACCGGTCACGTCGTGAATGTCGGCGATCTCCGAGGCCGAATAGCCTCGAATGCTGAGCAAAACAATATGAGCACGGGTCGCCACTCGCCCAACTTCCTGACGTTTCATGCGCTTCAGTTCCTTAAGCTCCTCGTCGGTGGGCTCGCGAACGGTTCGGTGGGACATGGCATTGGGAACGCAGTGCAACAGACCAGACGGAGAAGGCCCTACATGCTGCTCGATCGTAATGTTCTTTCGTTGCCCTACTTAGGAAGAAGTGCTCACCGTGCGTGTCCTGTCTGGCGCAGAGTCGACTGGCGACA
>CAYULG010000538.1:0-1230 GCA_964445365.1 uncultured Salinivenus sp.
TGAGCGGGAGTGGGCACGTCGGGAATAGGGGCGCAATCGAAGTGCAGAGCAACTGCGGCGGGGCGGGGACGCCCCACGAAATAAGGGGCCAGGCGCCTGTTCTAAGCCCTGATCGCTCCAGCCGTGAGGGATCGTTTTCCTCTCCCTAGTTCCAGGGGACGGATGCAGACAGGGAGAGCCTGGGATCGGACGATCTTGGGAATCCGAGATTCCCGGGAATCTCGGATTCCCTCTGTCGTTACGACGGAGTCAAGTTGCCAACGTGTGAAGGTAAAGCAGTCTCCAAGCCCTGGCCGTGTTTGGGCACACGGGTTTGGCCGGTACAGCGTCACGCATCGGCGGGATGGGAACGACGCTCCAGTTCTTGTTCCAGTTCCTGAATGCGCGCTTCCTTTTGCTGGACGGTTTTCTCCAGGCGATCCACGTCGCGCTGCAGGGACTCGTTCCGGTCCGACAGCTGCTCCTTCTCGGTTTGGAGACGGTCGTGGACCTCCGTTGCCGTGTCGATTCGCTCGGCGAGGCGATTGAGAAGCTCACCGGCGGTCGACGCGACGGGGCTGGAGGGGCTTTCCTCGTCGTAGGACTGGTGGAGCCAGAGCTCTAGACGAATCTCGTCGAGGGCTCGCTCCAGCGCCGAAATCAGGTCAGTTGCTTCGTCCAGGACGGCATCCGGGGCCGAAGATGCCGGCGACGTATATTGGGTCGGATCGGACTCTGCATCTGTATGGGCACGCAACCGCCGCTGCATCACGTCGAACGTGTCCATGAGGTCGTCAAGCACCTCCATGCGAGCCAGGGCACTGTCTCGTTGCTGTTCTTTGTATTGACGGACCTGCTGGTGCAGGTCCGCAATGTGGGGGACGGCATCGGAGAGGCTGTCCACCCCGTACCGCTCCAGTCGTTGCTTTATCCGGTAGTGCGAGCGCAACAGCCGCTTCATGGTCCGGATCTGCTTGAGTGCACCATCCGGATGGTTGGCGCCGACCTCGCGACACAGGACCTCTGTGACGTCCTGCGGAGAGGGAGAAGCAGAGGCGCTTAACGCCGTGACGGTATCCGGGCTCGGTTCGTCGGTCATACTGGGAACGAGAATGGATCAAAGGCCGATTGAATCTACGGGAAGACCGAGCGGACGGTCCAAGTCGACCGATATTCACGGCAGACGCACTCCTACCGTTTCCGGATGAGGATCCAGTTTCGCCCCTCCTCATCCCGATGCATTCGTACGTC
>CAYULG010000539.1:0-1227 GCA_964445365.1 uncultured Salinivenus sp.
GTGCGCATCCTTCTGGGGCTCGCCTTCGGGCTCGCGTTCGGGATCGAGGGCATGACGCTGATTCGCTCCTATCTCGTTGATCGGGAGGAGGACACGACGGAGCAAACGGCGGAGGCGCGTCCGGTCTTGCAGGAAGGCGATGCGCTCGTCCCGTCTCTCGCCCCGTCGGTCCGGGCGCACCGGCTTCGCCTCAAGGCGTACCCGGACGAGTGGACGTTCACCCTCACGGCGCGGCCCGACTCGCTGGCCGACCGGCCCTACACGGTGACGTTCGATCGGCTCACGCTCAAGAACGGGACCGAGATGACGACGGCCCCGAGCCGCACGTGGGCGCCCGCCGACACGGCCTCGTTCGCCGCGTCGTGGACCCTGCCGGTGGGCCAGCGCCCGGTGTCGGTCACGGTTACGGGCGCGGCTTCGCTCACGCCCGACTCCACGGTCACGACGACGCGAACGGTGGACCTGGGCCACGTGCCTGTGCGCCAGCAGTAGGGATGAGTGTGTGAGTGCGGGCGTGTGTGAGTTGCCTCGTTCACGCGTTGCGCGCAGGACGAGGCCACGGCGCTATAGGGAATCCATTCGATAATGCCGGCATACCGGAGAAGGTGCTCGCCCTGAACGAGCGAATCTCCGGTAAAACGTTCCAACGTAAAACGTTGAACGTTAATACGTTATCAGGAAGAAGATCCACTCATTCAGGTAAGCATTCTTCTTTCGCGAGCGGACATTTCGAACTGGAAACGGTATCAGTGGCAGGCCGGTCACAGCGCCCACAGCCCGTCATCAAACCGGCCATTCCTGCCCCGTCCAGGCCTGGTTCCAGAACATCCACTCGTAGCGCACGCTGGTGGTGAAGGCCGTTTTGGCGCGATCCCGCGCGTCGGCGTCGGCGGCCTCGGCGAAGCGTTGCAGCCGGTCCAGAAGGTTGTCCATGTACTCGTGGAAGTCCGGGTCGCGGTACATCGCCAGCCACTCGGCGTAGGGATGGTCGTCGGGGATGTCGCCGATCTCGCGCTTCAGGTGCTGGCCCAGCTCGATGTAGAGCCACGGGCAGGGCGTGAGGGCGGCGACCGCCTCCACGAGCGTCCCGCGCTGGGCGCGCTCGATCATGTGATTCTGGTAGGCGCGGTTGTTGGGGGTGAGCGTTAGGGCGCGGATGTCCTCGGGGCCGTAGCCGAGCTCCTGCCCATAGCCCTCGTGCAGCTCGCCCTCTACGACAATTGCGAG
>CAYULG010000540.1:0-1227 GCA_964445365.1 uncultured Salinivenus sp.
GACACAGCCGGTTCATCGAGAGCCCCCAAACGCTCTCCTCGCCCGGTCGTGCACCTACGCGAGAAGACAGGAGGTGTCGAGCCGGAGGACCGCACGGCCGAAGGCGGCTGGGCTCGGCCCTCCTCCCTATTCGCTGCTCCGTAGCAAGCCAATCCTCAATTGCCATGAGCTTCGACAGCGCCCTTCCGTCCTACCGCCTCTCGATCGACGGCGACGAGCTTCGCCCGGCCCTGCTCGCGGCCGGCACACAGGTAATGGTTTCTCTCGTCGGGGCTCTTCTCCTCTCCAACGGCGCGCTGGCGTAGGGCAAGCTCCCAACCCAGAGCACCTGCCTCCGCGCAGGCGAGAGCACTTCCAGAAGGCCTCTCTTCTCCCCTTGTTTGGGCCTTCTGTTCGATTGGGGCTCAGCCGCCCTAGAGGTGAGGTCCCGTTCCTCCGACCGGCCCTGCTCAGATCTCCCGCTCAGCATGGACCGACTGCCCCGCCTTCTACCCATAGTCCTCGGCGTCGCCTCTCTTTTCGTGGCATCGGCCGCTCCGGCAGTGGCGCAGGAGACAGCCGAAGGCAATGCGTCTTCTGTCACGGCAGGAGGGTTTGACGACATTGACGGCACGAAGCTGAGGCCGGCGGTCCTTTCCTACGACGCCACGATGAAGATGGACGGCCGCTCCCTGGACCTCTCCTCGACCCTGACGGTTACTGCCACCACGACCGGCGGCACCGACACCTGGACGGTCGTTAACAAGATCGAGATGCCTCAGGGAAAAAGCACCGACTCCCTGATCGCCGACCGCTCCTCCCTTATGCCGGTGTCGCGGCACCGGCGGGGAGGGCCAGTGATGGACCTCACCTACACGGACACCGCTGTGACCGGAAAGACGAGGCGGAACGGCGAGCCGGAGCCGATCCACGCGAGCCTGGAGGGCCCGACCCTCGCGGGAGGCGTCCACGACGTCATCGCTCTCGGCGCAATGCCGCTAAAGACGGGTTCCCGGGCGGCGCTCCGGGTCTTTTTCCCTTCAGGCCAGTCGACGAAGCAGGCCGAGTTTGAGGTCGTGGGCACGGAGACAGTCAAGACGCCGGCGGGCTCGTTTGAGACCTACGTGGTGGACCTGGTCGTGGGCAATGAGCATGTGACCGGTACCGTCCATCTCCGGAAAGAGCCGCCCCACTACTACGTCAAGTGGAACACAGATGTGTCTACACCCCGCGGCACCCGAACCATCC
>CAYULG010000541.1:0-1224 GCA_964445365.1 uncultured Salinivenus sp.
AAGCGATCAGAACCCCCTGATGTTACGAACACCGTTGCTTGTTCGGGCGTTCATGATCTTTCTTTTCATCGGGGGGATTTGGGCGGCCGGAGTAGGATGTGCGGGGCCGGAGGAGAGCACGCAGTCGCGGGCGAGTCGCCTCGAACGGGCCAGGGCCTACTCTGCCGAGAAAGCGGGGGACGCGCTTCTGGTGTGGGCAGACGGCGACCTCATTCTCGAAGCCTACCAGAACGGCTACGACCCGGAACAGCCCCACGTCCTCACGGAGGTGAGCGCGCTTTTCCCGGCCCTGACGGCCCTAATGGTCGTGGAGGATTCTCTCTTGGCCCTCGACGAGCCGGTCGCGCAGGCGGTCGAGGAGTGGCGGTCATCTCCCCAAAAATCCAAGATCACCCTCGCCCACCTCCTTCACCGCACAAGCGGGCTGAAGCAGAGTGGAGTAGGTCGAGGGGACGTTCCGTCCCACGAGGAGGCCCTCACGGCCCCGATGGTTGGGGAGCCCGGAGAGCAATTTCGGTTCGGATATGCGGACGTGCAAGCCCTCGGCGCCGTTCTCGGGCGGACGGACGCAAAGAAGCCGGTAATGAAAGAGCTCAAGTTGTGGGTTGAGAGTTTTAGGTTGGGCGTTTTCGCAATTGAACGCGAAAACGGGTTGAGAATGCAGGACTGCGCCCGGATTTGCAGGGCTTCGGATTGTGTAGTCCCGAGAACGTAACCCTCAACTCGCACAACCCATAACCCACAACCTGGGTTGAAAGAACGTCTTTTCCTGCCGCTGGGCATCCCTGGGGGTCGCTGGTTGGGGGGAAGCCGGGATTCCAAGAGTGAAGCGTCGCCGACTTCTCCTCAAGCGCCTTTACCCAGCATGCGCCTCTGCGACGGCGCGCACCTTACGGCCCGGCACTTGGGGCGGATCGGGCGGATGCTCCTGCAGGGCGGACAGTGGAAGGGCAAGACCATTGTCGAAAACCTGGCACCGCTCACCGAACCGACCCAGGCGAGTCCCGGGTACGGGGCGGGCGTCTGGCTCAACGTACCCCTCGACTCGATTCCATCGTCCCGGTTTGAGGAGTTTTGGTCGCAGGTGCCGGAGCGCATCCTGCTGACCCACGACGAGAAGCGGCTCATTTACGACGGCGCCTCTTCCGAGATGGTTATGGCTGCAGGTCGGTACAACCAACGGCTCTATGTGCTCCCGTCGAGACGAATGGTCGTCGTCCGACT
>CAYULG010000542.1:0-1224 GCA_964445365.1 uncultured Salinivenus sp.
CCACAGTCTATTGTGTTTTTGACGCTACCATTTTTGCCTCCTATCATTCGATGGGCAGCGTGATTCGTTTCAGTCCACGCAGTCCGTCCGCCGTCCTCGTCTGCGATCGATACGGAGTGCTCGTTGAGGCGGTCTCGTCTTCAGTTTTGCTACCGGCCGCGTGACCGTGCCCCGTTGGTGGACGGCCCGGCGATCTCCTGTGGTCTTCGATCTCTTTATCGTTTTCGGTCGTATCCATTCCGAGAGTTGTTTTCCCCACCCGACTTTTCGCTGTGCGCCACACCATGATCAAGACCGTTTTCGGGCTTGCCGTCGGCTACGGTGCGGTCGTCGGCCTGGCCTTTGCTTTTCAGGACCAGCTTCTCTTCCAGCCCACGAACCGGCTTCTCGCCACGCCCGACGACGCGGGGATGACCTACGAAACGGTCCATCTGAACACCGACGACGGGGAGACGCTCCACGGCTGGTGGATCCCAACGCCCAACGTTTCACGTGCAACATTGCTCTTTTTCCACGGCAACGCGGGCAACGTCTCCGGCCGACTGGAAAGCGTCCAGCAGTTCCACAGGCTCGGCCTCAACGTGCTCATCGTCGACTATCGCGGGTATGGGCAGAGCACCGGCTCGCCGTCGGAGGAGGGCATCTATCGCGACGCCGCGGCGTGCTGGCGGCATCTCACCGACGACCGCGGCATGGCGCCCGAGGACATTGTGATCTTCGGTCGGTCGATGGGGGGTGGGGCGGCCACGTGGCTCGCGGCGCGGCAGTCCCCCGGCGCCGTCATCCTGGAGTCGGTGTTCACCAACGTGCCCGACATCGGCGCCCATCACTACTCGTTTTTGCCGGTGCGCGCCCTCGCCACCAACCAGTTCGACAACGAGGCTCGCGTGGCGGAGATCGAGGCCCCGACGCTCCACATCCACAGCCGGGAGGATCGGATCGTGCCGTTCAAGCTGGGGCGGCGGGTCTACGAGGCGGCCGCCGAACCGAAGCAGTTCCTCGAAATTGAGGGCGGCCACAACGACGGCTTTCTGGTCTCGGCGGACGCGTATCTTCGGACGATTGACGGCTTTCTTTCGGAGTACCTTCCTGGCTCGTCCTAATCTGACTGGGACTGCTGTGGATTCGTGCGGATGTAGCGGCGGATGCGGTGAAGTTCGTTCCGGTTCCGCACGATGTGGTCGTGGAAGCTGGACTGCCAGACCGTCTCGCCCGGTGTGTTTC
>CAYULG010000543.1:0-1221 GCA_964445365.1 uncultured Salinivenus sp.
TTCGGGCGACAGCCTCCGCATTGCGCTGTCGTCCGAGAGCGACCGCCTGCCCGATGCGAACGGGGGGCTCGGATACGTTTTATCCGACACGGAGGCGGCCGCTGGCGGGCCGTCGATTGATCGCCCGAGTATGTCCGACGTGCGGGTGCTTTCCTACAACGTTCCCAACAACTTCGACCGAAACCAGAGTGCCCTGTTCGACACGGACGACCAGTCCAGCTATCGACGCATCCTCCAGGCCGTCGGGCCGGACGTGATCGGCTTCCAGGAGATGTACGACAACACCGCCGGCGAGATCGAACGGGTCGTGGAGAACGACATTGATGGAGTGCCGGAGGCGTGGACCTGGGCCAAGACCGGTGGCGAGCTCGTGCTGGGGACCCGTCATTCGATCGCAGATACCCACACCATTCCGGGCGCCGACAATCAGCCAAGCGGGGCCTTCCTCCTCGACACGCAAGGGGCCCTGGGCGACTCGCTCGTGGTGGTGCTGATGCACCCGAAGTGCTGCAGCGGGGCGTCTGAGGACCGCTCGCGTCAAGAAACGGTGGACGGCGTCGTGGCCTTCCTGCGCGACGTGCAGCGGGGCGACGGGCCGTTCGGCGTTGCGGCCGAGACGCCCATCGTGGTGGCCGGGGACATGAACTTTGTGGGCGATCCCCAACAGCCCCGCACCCTTCGGACCGGAGAGATTCAGAACACGGGTGCATTCGGGGAGCCGGCCGCGCCGGACTGGGACGGGTCTTCGCTCCGTGACACCGATCCCCAGCAGACGGGGGCGCCGCTCCACGCGACCACGTTCAGTGCCGGCAGTTCATTTCCGCCCGGCCGCCTCGACTACGCCTACGTGACCGACAGCGTGTTGGACGTGGTGCACGAGTTTGCTCTCACCACGCGGCCTCTCTCCGACGACCAGCTCAACACGTACGGTCTCCAGCGCGACGACACGGTAGCGGGCTCCGACCACCTCCCACTGGTGATCGACCTCACACTCCGATAGGAAGCGACCGAAGTGGGTCCCGGGCTTCGGTTTGCCCGGAGGTGTCTATCCAATCTTGAGCATCCGCTCCACGGCCTCCAGCGCCCGGACGCGCACCTCTTCCTCGATCTCGATCTGGTACTGGTTGTTCGCCAGGTTGCGGTGCGTGTCCTGGAGGGTGATCTGGTTCATGTGGGGGCACCGCTGCCAGCACATCCGCAGCAGGTTCTTGTCGGGGTTCT
>CAYULG010000544.1:0-1214 GCA_964445365.1 uncultured Salinivenus sp.
CGCTCGCGCCTTCGTCGTGTCCGAGGGCAGGGCGTAGAAGGACACGGGCACGTCCTGCCCCGCCGTGCTCCGGTAGGTCGTATCTAGGCGGGCGTAGGGCGCTACGTTCAGCGTGACGGCGTAGGTATTGATCGGGGTCGAAACGGCCCAGTGGTACGTATCCGTGCTGTCGGACGCCGGCTCGACGCGGGTCAACCGCCCGTTCGAGGCCGCGACGAGCGAGTCCGGCACGGTGATCGCCACGTCCATCGAGTCGGGCTCGTCGGACGGATGGTCCTTCACGGGCCACCACAGGTCGGCGCCCGTCGTCTGACAGGAGGTGGCGACCCAGGGCGCCCCACTCGGGGTTTTCGCCCACGTAAAGCCGCCATTCCACGGCGGATTCGGGGCCTCGCGCGGGCTGCCCTCGTAGGCCACCGTCAGCCGGACCTGCTCGCCCGGCTCCTTCGACGAAGGCAACGAAATCCAGAGCTCGTTCCCCTCCGCTCGTCGGTCCACGGACAGGGACTGAGACGCATTCCCCGAGGGCCAGGCCCGCGACACGTCCAATCTATGGTCAAGATCCAGAACGAACGTCGAAAGAGAGTCTGTCACCTCGGCCTCTACCGCGAGCGTGCCGTCAATTTTTCTCTGTGCCGGGTCGACCGTGACGGCTAGGTCGTAGAAGGTCACGTCGTAGGCAGCCTGCTCCGGCAGCAGGGCCCCGCCCGAGTCTTGCGCCGGCACCTCCTGGCACCCAACGGCAAGGAGGGCCCAGCAAAAAAGCACGAGGCGAGATCGGACGGAAGGCATAGAAGGTCTGAAGCGAGGCGTCGGGATCAAGGCCAGAGGGGAATTTATCCCCCGGAATGGCCGCGGAAAACGAGGTCGGCGTACCCCCAAGCACTTCCGATCAGGTAACCGTAAATGCTCCCGATCGCACCGCAGAGAAAGAGGTCAACGAGAAACAGGTCGGTGGCATAGATGGCCGTCGGATCGTAAAGGTAGACGATCGTGCCGAGCACCCCGCAGACCGGAACCGTGACCGAGGTGCGGTTGCGAAGTACGTCGTAGTCGGCGGAGAGGCCCTGCACCTGGTCGAGTATGATTTGACTCACCCCGATCCCGTGCCGTCCCTGTCGGTCCCGCCAGGCCTGCTCGTAGGATCGACGCCGTCCATTCTCCTCGTCCGTGGAAGCGACCGCAGCCTTTCCCTCCTCCCCCTCCGCGGCGTC
>CAYULG010000545.1:0-1201 GCA_964445365.1 uncultured Salinivenus sp.
CCGTTCGTCTGTACGGGATCCTTGAGCTGGAACCGGTCGCTTCGGGCCTTCGATCGGGCGCCGAACGCCGAGGCTTGCTCCATCTGGTGCCGCCGCAACCGCCGCAGCTGGTCGAGCGAGAGCGACGCCGGATCGCGGCGGGCCTGTTCCTGAAGCACCGAAGGCGGAAGCTGCTCCATCCGTCCCTCCTCCTTCAGGTGGTCGAACACCGTTTCCTGATCGGGCTGCTGGGCCCAGACCGGGGCAGGCCCCGCAAAGAAGAGCCCGACAAGCAGGACGGCGCCTACGAGAAAAGCGGTTCGCTGTACAAGAGAGACAAGCGACGATGGACGAAAAGACGGCATGGGCCGAAGAATCCGTTCGTTTAGGAGATCCGGACAACAACGAGACAAGGGATTTCTCTTCACGACGATGTGACCCAAACTCCATACCCTACCAGAAGCGTCGTGCGGTAGAACATTTGGGTTGGCGCTTCGTGAATGTTTACACCAAATATTAATCATTTCTGCCGTCTACATCAAGACCATCGCGGGCTAATATTTTGCCTAAAGATGTTCTTGTTTTATACCACCCTTCCGTTCTCCGGCCCGGGTTCTGCGAGACGAGAAGCTCCACCCGCAGCGTGCCCTAGAGATCACGCGGATCGGTCTGTGAGGCGGTTCGTAGGAGCGGCCACATTCATGCATCGCCTTCCTGACTGTGCGTCCTGTGTCGCATGATTCGATCCCTCCTGCTGGGTATGACCGTCCTCATTTCGGTCGCGGCGACCGTGCCCGCTCAGGCTCAGACGGACGGTCTCCTCCAGCTTGACGACGAGACGCACCGCTTCCTCCAGACCCAGCAGACTAAGGGCCACCTCCCGGATGCCTTTCTCTCCCACCAGCCCCTCTCGGTGGATGCGGCCCAGCGCTCCCTCGATAGCCTCGCCGTCCGCGACAGTGCCGAGCAGGTGTTGACCGCCGCGAATCGGGCCCAGCTGGCCCGGCTGCGCGGCGAGACGGCCCGCCCCGGGGCCGATTGGGTTCAACAGCGGCTCCCGCTCTACGAAAACGGGCACGACTTCCTGTCCTGGCGCGGGGCCCGTTACGGCCTCCAGCTGAATCCGCTGTACTACGGCTACGTCGGCCCGGCCACCCGAAGGACGGCGTCGGGACGCGTGGCCAACGGCACGGCCTGGCGCAACACGCGCGGCCTCCGCCTC
>CAYULG010000546.1:0-1198 GCA_964445365.1 uncultured Salinivenus sp.
TCGCGACCAGCGCCCCGCCCACGTACAGCAGCATCTGCACCACGTCCATCCACACGACGGCCTTGATGCCCCCGACCAGCGTGTAGACCGCCGTCACCACCCCGATCACGAGGATGATCTGAAAGTACGTCGCCTCCAGGCCCGCCATCGTGGCGATGACCTTCAGCGGAATGGCCGTGGCGAAGAGGCGCACCCCGTCGGCCAGCAGGCGCGTCCCGAGGAACGTGACCGACGCGGCGCCCTGCATGGTGTCCCCGTAGCGGTCGCCGAGGAAGGCGTAGGCCGTCTCCAGCTTGCCGGCGTAGTAGCGCGGCAGGAAGTAGACGCCGACGATCACGCGCCCCACCAGGTACCCGAGCGTGATCTGTAGGAACGTGAGCGCCCCCCCGTACGCCACGGCCGGCACGCCCACGACGGTCAAGGTGCTGGTTTCGGTGGCCACGACCGAGAAGCAGACGGCCCACCACGGCAGGTCGCGTCCGCCGAGGAAATAATCCTCTGTGGACGCCTGGCTGCCCCCCGCCCAGACGCCGAAGACGGCCACCCCGACGAGATAGACCGCGATGACAACGAGGTCGAGCGTAGTGAGCATGGGCGTTCGTTCGGTGGGCAACCAATCGAGAGGAGGCGGCTCAGCGCCCTCCTCGGTCGTCGGGGCGGAATGACCATGGGCGTGTGTGAGTAGACGCCGGTGGCAGGCTATCGCTCGCCGAGCGAAAACGCAAATCGTCCGCTCCTCACTCTTGCTGTTTCGATCGGAGACGGCGGGCCCGCCGGAGCGCCCCGACGACGGGCTCCCCCTGAAGCACCTCGACCGTCCAGTCTGGGAAGCGATCCCGCAGGTGTCGGCGAAGACACTGCTCGTAGTACTCGTTTTGAAGCAGCCCCCCGAGCAAGGTGATGTGCGGGGCGATCGCCTCGGTTCGAGCCAGGAGCCACTCGACCTGGTCCGTAAGCTTGGACATTTGTGCGTCGAGAATCTTGGCGGCCACTGCGTCTTCTTCCGCCACCTTAGCGACCAGCGGGGCGACCGCCGCCACGTCGAAATCATCCCGGTACACCGTGCGAAGCAGGTCGTCGCGGGTCTCGATGCCGAACCGTTCGCAGACGCGCGTCTGGAGTACCGTTTCGTCTCCCCCGTCGAACGCCTCGGCCACGGCCCGGAGCCCGGCCCGCCCGAGCGCGTGGCCACTCCCGG
>CAYULG010000547.1:0-1193 GCA_964445365.1 uncultured Salinivenus sp.
CTCCGGCATCATCAGGTCGGTGAGGACGAGGTCAGGCTGCCGACGTCGGGCCTGGTCGAGCCCCTCGGTCCCGCTGGCGGCCTCGACGATCTGGTAGGTGTCGACGAGGTGGCGGCGGAGATAAGCGCGTACGTCGGCGTTGTCTTCGACGACGAGAAGGACCATCCGGTCGTCATCCCCGGGAGCGCCGTCCCCACCCGGAGCGCCGTCGTCGGCGGGTGGAGGTGGGGCCTCGGTCGGCACCATCGAAGCAGGCTCGTTCGTCTCCGGGGCGTCGACGGAGTCGAGGGCCTCCGGATTGGCGGGAGGGAGGGGCAGACGGACGATAAAGGTGCTGCCCTCGCCCGGCGTGCTCTCCAGGTCGATGGTCCCGTCGTGCAGATCGACGTATTCCCGAACGAGCGAGAGGCCGATGCCGGTGCCCTCTCGGGTCCCGTTCTCCTGTCCGCTGTGCGAGAATCGATCAAAAATGTCGTCCTGCCGCTCGGGCGGGATGCCCCGGCCCGTATCTTCGACACGGAGAACGGTCGTTCGCGGATCGCCGTCCTCGACGTCGAGATGGACGCGCACCGTGCCGCCTTCCGGGGTGTGCTGGAGGGCGTTGGAGAGGAGGTTGCTTACAATTTTCTCCCACTTCTCGGGATCGACCCGGCAGGGATGGGCTTCCTCGGCGCTCTTCAGCGTCAGGTCGAGGCCGCGGCGCTCGGCCAGGGGCGCGAACGAGTTGGTTATGTGTCGGAGGGATTCGACCAGGTCATTCGGCTGGGCGTCGAGTTCGGGGTCGGCCGTTTCCAGGCGAGAAAGGTCCAGCAGCTGGTCGGTGAGGCGACGGAGGCGGTCGACGTTGCTCCGCATAAGTTCCAGCCGGCGCTGGAGGGGAGCCGGCACGTCCCCGAATGCGCCGTCCGCGGCGTCCTGGAGGGTGCCCTTCAGGATCGTGAGGGGGGTGCGCAGCTCGTGGCTGACGTTGGCAAAGAACCGATTTTTCTGCTCGTCGATCGCCTCCAGGCGCTCGGCCTGCCGCTCGGTTTTTTGCTTCTCCTCGGCCAGCTGGGCAGTACGCTCGTCCACCATTCGACTTAGCTGCTCTCGGCGGCGGCGCAGGGCGCGGGTGCGCCAGGCGTAGACGCCCCCGAACAGCAGAAAAAGACCCAGGATTAGGAGTCCCTTGAACCAGGTTGTTTCGTAGTAGA
>CAYULG010000548.1:0-1190 GCA_964445365.1 uncultured Salinivenus sp.
GGTTTCACGACGTCAATCCCCGGTGAATGGGGGCGATCGGACAAGCCGGGAAGGGACGATTCGGGCGGTGCCGTACCGGGGGACGCACGGACGGAGGACGGAAGGGAACGGGCAAAGCCCGCCTCACCGAACCGAAGATTCCGAAGGAGCCGGGAGAAGGGCGTCTCACAGTGCAGTTGGCAGTACGCATGGGCCGGGACCGCACGAATCGGTGTGGTCCGACCACAGGGGGGACTTGAGGAGGCCGGAGGCAGGGGATCAAACGTGCGCCGCGACCTCCGACTGCGCCCGACGGCGAACGAACGCACCTCGCGCCGATGGGCTGAATCGTTGACCGTCCCCTTACGGCGCATCCTCGCTCTCGACCCACTGCACCGCGTGCTTCATGAGCTCGTTGCCGGAGTCGAGGTTGAGCTTGTCCTTGATGCGGGCGCGGTACGACTCGACGGTCTTCACCGACAGGTGCAGCCGGTCGGCGATGTCGCGGGTCGAGTGGCCCTTGCCGGTGAGTTCGAACACCTCCAGCTCCCGATCGCTCAGCACCTCGAGCGGGGACTGCATGATGCGCTCGCGGCCCCCCTCGGCCATGCTCTGCAGCAGGCGCTCGTTAATGTCTTCACTCACAAAGATGCGATCGTTGAGCACCTTGCGGATGGCCTTCACGATCACGTCGCCCGCCTCTTGCTTCATCAGGTAGCCCTTCGCCCCCGCCCGGATGCAGCGCTCGGCGTAGAGGGTTTCGTCGTGGCGCGACACGACCAGGATCTTGAGGTCGGGCATCCGCGACTGGAGGTGCTTGATGAGCTCCATGCCGCTCATGCCGGGGAGGGAGATGTCGACGATCGCCAGCTTGGGATCAAGGTCCTCGATCTCGTCGAGCGCGTCCTCGGCGCTGCTCATCTGGCCGGTGACGTTGAGGTCCACCTCGTTCTCGATGGTGCGGACGAGGCCCTTGCGCATTAGGGGGTGGTCGTCCACCAGGACAATGTCAATCATGGGGGGAAGAGGAGGGTGTGTGGAGAGTGCGTCGGGTAGATAAAGTACGAGGCCCCGCCGCCCGCAGGAAACGGCGGGGGCCCCACGGCGTGGCGGGGGAAGAACGGAATTGGTTGTGGGGACGTCTCCTACAGATCCCGCAGACAACTATTCCAGGGCGGCCGCCGGTTCGTCGGCGTCCGCCGCTCCGGCGT
>CAYULG010000549.1:0-1182 GCA_964445365.1 uncultured Salinivenus sp.
ACGTCTTCACGTCCGGGGACCTCGGCCTCTCCGGGACGCTCGACTGGATGACGCGGGAGGTGAAGGCGGGCCTGCGCCGGCGTGCCCAGGACGGCGAGACGCCGCCCGAAAAGGCCACCGAGGACACCAACCGATCGGAGTGGGCCCTCACCGGTGTCGACGAAAGCGACATCGAAACGCACAGCCTGGAGTTGGAAGACGAGGGCACCGGCTCCAACCTCCGCGTCCAGCGCCAGCCCTTCGAGCGCCCGGATCCAGATTCCCTCGACGTGTCGGCGCAGGAGGAGGAGTTGCGTCAGGAGTGCGCAACGCTCGCCAACCGGCTCGCGCATACGCTTCAGGATCGGGGAATGGACGTGCACATCCGCGACGTGCACGCCAAGGCCAAGCAGCGGTTCAGCCAAAAGCAGTCCGACATGAGCCTGAAGCTGCTGAAACGCAAGAAGCAGTGGCTCAAGCGGTGCCTCCAGATGAAACGCCTGAAGTAATACGGAATCCATCCGATCACGTCTGGGGGCGGGAGAGGACGGTCCTTTTAAATGGGCTTAGACGTTCCAACGTAGAACGGTAGAACGTTACGAGGAGGAGCGTCCAGTCATCCGGGTACGCCTTCTTCTTTCCCAAGCAGGCATTTCGAACGGGAAGCGGTATGGGGAGTGTGGGGGACTGGAAGGATGGAGGGAAACGCGCCCCCCTCCAGATTCCTGCTTTGCCTCAAACCGTTCAAGGTGTTTTCACGTGAACCAGGGGGCGACGACGGGGCAGATTGGGTGAATGCGCCGGGCGAACTAGGCGGGAACGTGAAACGATTCTTGCTGAGTCCTGGGAGAGAAGTCCGTTAATGAATTTATTTCTCCAAAAACCCCAAAAAGGCAAAATAATTCATTCAAAAGCGCTTTCAGAGAGTGATTATTTGATTTGAGGTGGCGAGTGGGGTAAAGTAGTGGGTGTACAAATGCAATCCCCGACGTTCCTCGATATCCTCGAACGAAACCCACCCACTACTTGTCTTATGTCTGTTTCTCTTCGTGCTTTCGTGCTCGTTCTGGTTGGACTGGGGCTCGCTCCTACGCTGGTGGAAGCGGACGCGGGCACCCTCCAAGCGGCCGAGCAAGCGCAGACGAACTTAAACTACGTCTGGACGATTCTCGCCGCCGCGCTGGTGTTTTTCATGCAGGCGGG
>CAYULG010000550.1:0-1180 GCA_964445365.1 uncultured Salinivenus sp.
TCTCCTCGACGGCCTCGGCGCCCACGTTGGGCCGCGCGCCGGCCCCCAGCCCGCTTGTCAGGTTTCGACCCGCCTGAATCTTTTGCGGGGCGCGGTTCTCGTTGAGGGCCTGAGAGTCGGTGTTGATGGCGATAAATTCGACGTTCCCGCGGATGCCTTTCTCCACCATGTTGTTGATGGCATTGCCCCCTCCGCCGCCGACACCGACGACGCAGATGTTGGCTTCTTCGTTCGCCGAATCATCAAACGAAAATTTTGAGCTAAAGTCGTTCATGAGTTCCCTCCAGAAATCTGTGGTTCAAAATGTGAAAGTGGTCCGCCCGTGCCGATCGGAGTGAGCAGCTCCGGACCGTCCTGCACGAGCAATCGAAATGTGCGTTAGAACGTTGCTACGTTGAACGTTCGAACGTTCAACGCCTTATCAGTTACAGTTCGTCAAACCAGGACTTCATGCGGTCGGCAATCTGATTCATGAGGCCGCCGCCTGCGGGCCCGGCCTGGCTGGCCCCCACACCGCCGGACAGCGTCGTGCCGCCGATGATGTCGGGGCGCATGCCGTAGAGCACCAACCCGACGCCGGTCGCGTACTTCGGATTTGAGACCTCCTCGACGAGGCCGCCGCTCAGGCCCATGGGGCGCCCGACGCGGGCCTCCATGCCGAGGACATCGGCGGCTAATTCGTCGGTGCCGGGAATGAGAGAGCCCCCACCGGTGAGCACACAGCCCACGCCTAGGTGCCGGCCGTAGCCGCTGCGCTTGATCTCCATCGCGGCAATCTCCAGAATCTCTTCCAGCCGCGGCTGAATGACCTGCGCCAGCGTATCGCGCCCGATCGTCTTCTCCTCCCGCCCCCCGATGCCCGGAATCTCGATCTGCTCGTCCGAGCCGGCGAGGTCAATGAGGGCGGTGCCGAACTGACGCTTCAACTGCTCGGCCTGGTCGCGCATCACGCCGAGGCCCTTTCGGATGTCGTCGGTCACCTTGTTGCCGGCCACGGCGATGACGGCGGTGTGGCGAATGGTGTGGTCTTCGAAGACGGCGATGTCCGTGGTCCCCCCGCCAATGTCGATGAGGGCCACGCCGACCTCCTTCTCGTCCTCGTGGAGCACGCTGAAGGAGGAGGCGAGCGGCTCCAGCACGATGTCGGACACCGCAAAGCCGGCCTTCTCGATGCAGCGGT
>CAYULG010000551.1:0-907 GCA_964445365.1 uncultured Salinivenus sp.
CGGCGTTGGCGCAGTACACCACGATGGGCTCGTCCTTGTTGGGCACGAGTGCCTCCACCTGATCGGCCTCCTCGACCGGCACGTTGATGGAGCCGGGAATGTGCCGGGCCTCGTGGGCCTCGCGCGGCAGGGCGTTAATGAGGACCGGCGGGTGCTCGCCTTCGAGGGCGTCTTTGAGGTCGTCGGCCGAGATCGTCGTCAGGGTTTCAGGCATGGGGCGAACAGTTTTGGTTCTGAGGGTCAAACGAACGAGTCATAATTTCGGACCGGTTGCAACATCCGTCGGGCCCGACTCGCACAACCTGAGTGTTTGGCAGGAGGGTGTCGTTACTACGCCTCTCTTTCAGTACGGGATGAAACCGATCCTGTGCCGTTGAAAAACCGACAGACATCACCGATTCTACGCTCTCTGTTGTACGCCAATCCGTTCTGTTTCCCCACCATGCTTCGCCGTTGTCTTGTCGTTCTTTTTCTGCCTGTTTTGCTCGTAAGCGCGGCCCGGGCCCAACCTCAGGCGGACGCGTCCGCCTCCGATACGACCGACGTGGCCTTTCGCGTGCAGATGCCCGACAGCGTCGTGGTGACGGCCTCCCGGGTCGCCTCCGCCACGCAGACGACAGGGCGCCGCGTGAGCGTCTATACCCAGGAGGACGTGCGCGACCTCTCCGTAAACAGCATCGACCAGCTGCTCGACGTGGTGGCCGGGATCGACGTGCAGAGCCGGGGCGGCTTCGGCGTGCAGAGCGACCTTCGGATGCGGGGCTCCACGTTCAACGGTGTGCTCCTCCTGCTGGACGGCGCCCGCCTCAACGACCCCTACACCGGGCACTTCCTGATGGACCTGCCGGTGCCGCTCGCCGAGATCGCGCGGGTGGAGGTGCTGCACGGCCCCGCCACGGCCCTCTAC
>CAYULG010000551.1:917-1177 GCA_964445365.1 uncultured Salinivenus sp.
CCTCTACGGCCCCGACGCGCTGGGGGGGGTCGTCCACTTGATCACCAAAACGGCCTTGCGGAAGGAGCATAGACGGGAGGCCGAAACGTCGGTCGATCTTAACTGGCGATACGGCCAGAGAGACGTAGATGACGTAGGCAGAAACTTCCGCGATGTAGGGGGGGCAGTTCGCTCGGTGGACGAGAAGACCGCGGTCAGCGTAGCAGCCTCGGTGCAGGGCAGCGACGGGCAAACCGTGTCGGCCCCTGAGTCTGAGTTTT
>CAYULG010000552.1:0-1149 GCA_964445365.1 uncultured Salinivenus sp.
AGCCGTAGGCGTCCTCGAACTTTCCCCTGAGGAGGCAGATGGTTCTGCCCACTCCGGAAGCGAGGTAGCCGATCCCGACGCCGACGGAGACGGGCGAGACGCGGCCGAGGAGCGTTCTTGACGTTCGTAGCGGGCCGGCGCCGATTGATCGGTTTCTCCCCGAACTTGCGCCCAGGCCGGACTCGCGGACGCGACACACAGGAGAACCAGACCAAGTCCAGCCCGGGCGAGCAGCATGAATTCCTGGCGATTAAAAATAGTCATGAGTGTCGAATCTCGTTGAGAATACCGGGGATACGAGACGTCCTGAACAGGCCTTCAAAGCCCAGTGAAGGAGGTGCTTCGTTCAGGATTTTCACTTCACCAGGACGGCGCGACGCACGGCTGAGAAGTGTTCTCCGCGCACACGGATGAGATAATGTCCACTGGCCAAGCCATCCCCGCTAAATCGGAGTTCTTTGTTCTCATTTGCTTTCACGATGCCGTCGTAAAGCATCTTCACGCGACGCCCGAGTGCGTCGTACACCGCAGCGGTCAACTTCTGCGTTTCGCCTACCGATAGATCCAACGCCGCGGTGCGACGGAACGGATTCGGGGACGGCTCGGAGAGAGCAAAAGCGCCGTCGAGCCGCACCTCCACGGTCACCGGGTCCGAGTAACTTGCGGTCCCGTCGGAATCGACCTGACGAATTCGGAAGGTGTGTTCCCCAACGTCGAGTCCGTCGGCGCGGTAGCGGTAGTCCTGGGGCGTGCTCGTCGTGCCCTCTCCTTCTACGAAACCAAGGGAGCGAAAGGACTCGTCGGCGTCCGCCTTCCGGTGCTCGACGTAAAAGCCGGCGTTGTTCGTCTCCGACGCGGTCGACCAGTTGAGAACAACGTCTCGATCGTCGACGGTCGCGTCTAAACCGGCAAATTCGACCGGAATCGGGCTCCCCGCCTCCACCCGAAGCGTGAAACGCGTCGAGATCTTCGTGTCCTTTGTCGTTGCCTCCTTGGCCGCTGCCTCATCGGTCTCGTCCGTCACCTTGTTCTTCTCGGCCACCTCCATCTTTCGAGGGACTCGCATGTCCCCACCGACCGTTCGCAGTCCAGGAGAGGCCTGGCCCTCCGTTTGCTTCGAGGCACGCGCGGTGGTCTCGGTGTCGGCCG
>CAYULG010000553.1:0-1137 GCA_964445365.1 uncultured Salinivenus sp.
CGAGGCGGACCTCGTGCGTCTGCCCACCACCACCGTGACCCTCGACCCCGACGAGCGCGAGGAGGTGCAAGCCCTCATCGACGAGATCGCCGATCACCGGGACGTGGAGGCCGTCTACACCACCCTTGAGTCCGATGCGGCCCAGCAGTAGAGCTGCGTGGAATCAGTGGCGTGTGCCGTTCGGGGCGGCGGGCGGAACGAACGAGAGCGTGGGAGCGTGGGGGAGGAAGAGGGCCTTCGGGAGTTCTCTGCATCGAGAGGGTCAGCTTCTCACGCTCCCCCGCTCTCCCTTCCCCCCCCATTCTCCCATGCCCATTCCCATGCGCATCCTCGGCATCGATCCCGGCTCCCGCGCCACCGGCTACGGCGTCGTCAACGCCGACGACGAAACGCTTGTGGCCACCGACGTCGTTCGCCTCGACGACACCGACGACCACCCCGACCGCCTGAAGCAAATCTACGACCGGCTTACCGAGGTCATCGCGACGCACGAGCCGGCGGCCTTCTCTATTGAGATGCCCGTCTACGGCGAAAACCCGCAGTCGATGCTGAAGCTGGGTCGGGCGCAGGCCGCCGCGATGATGGCGGCCCTCAACACGAACCTCCCCGTGGCGCAGTACACGCCGAAAGAAATCAAAAAGTCCGTCACGGGCAACGGCAACGCCTCGAAGAAGCAGGTGCGCTTCATGGTGCAGTCCATCCTCGGGGCGGAGGCCGACGACCTGACGCACGACGCCGCCGATGCCCTGGCCACGGCCCTCTGCCACAACAACCGCGACGCTCACGACGACAGCGAATCCTACACCGGCTGGGCCAGCTTCGTCGACGCCAACCCCGACCGGGTGTCCGAATGAGGAATTGGGAACGTGGAATTACGAGGTGGAACCGACAGAAATCACGTTCCACATTCCCCACTCCCCATCCGTTAGTTGTGGTAGCCGCGTTCCCGGTCGCGCACCCTGATGACTTCCTCCACCTCGTCGGCGTCGAGAGCATCGTCACTGAGCTCACAGGTGAGGTCGGTCATTTGCTCGACCTTGGTGGGAGACTGGCGCCACTCCGGGTGGGCTTGCTCGACGAGGCTGACCAGGATCCGGAGGTACGGGTAGCGCTCCTCCTTCGAGTCGATCTCGGCGA
>CAYULG010000554.1:0-1135 GCA_964445365.1 uncultured Salinivenus sp.
AGAACCTCAGTGGCCTTGCGGCCACGCACGCCGAACGGGCCGAGTACGAGGCGGCGCTAACATTCTATCGTCGTGCGCTCTCTGTTCGGCGCGAGCACGGCCACCTCGGGGGGGTGGCGAGCAATCTGAGTGAAATCGGGAAGATCCATCGGCGCCGGGGCCATTACGAGGCGGCCCTGGAGCATTTCAATGAGGCCCTTGCTCGGTATCGAGAACGGGACGCGCCGACCAACGTCGCCCGGGTCGAAACCGAGATCGGAATTGTCTACGCGGTTCGGGGGCGGTACGAGCAGGCCTTGACGCACTGGAACGAGGCGCTCACGCTCTACCGCGATGCCGGAGACCGAGTGGGGACCGCCCAGGTCTTGGGCAACATGGGCATTCTCTACAAGAATCGGGGTCGCTACGACAAGGCGCTCGCTCGCTACCAGGACATCCTAACCATTCAGCGCGCTCGCGGCAGGCAAGAAGATGTCGCCAAGACGCTGAGCAACATCGGGGTCGTTTACAAGAACCAGGGTCGCTACGAAAAGGCCCTGGCCCGATACCGGGAATCCTTGGCTATTCACCGGAAACAAGACAACCGGGGCGGCGTCGCGGCGACCCTCAACAACATCGGCAGTATCTACGAGAATCAGGGTCGGTACGAGCAGGCCCTCTCCTACTACCGGAAGTCCCTCGCCGTGAAGCGGGAGATCGGGGAGCGCAAGGGCGTCGCCTCGACTCTCAACAACATTGGGGTCGTTCATCGACACCAGGGGCGAGCCGAGGAAGCCCTCAGATACTACCGGAAATCGCTTTCCGTAAAGCGGGAGATTGACGATCGGGCGGGGGCTGCCAAGACCCTGAACAATATCGGTGTGATCCACAAGCGTCAAGGCCGCTACGAGCGAGCATTGAGGTTGCATCAGACCGCCCTGTCCGTTCAGCGCGAGATTGGGGACCGAGACGGTGTGGCGACGACGACGGGATACATTGGCGACGTGTATAGGCGGCAGGACCGTACCGACGACGCCCTCCAGCAATACCGTGAGGCGATTCACCTCAATCGGGAGATGGGTCGGCAGCCCGGTGTCGCTCGCACGCTGGAGAACATTGGGAAGACGTACCTTGTCCAGGACGCCCGGCGGGCGGC
>CAYULG010000555.1:0-1134 GCA_964445365.1 uncultured Salinivenus sp.
GCATCACCGCGCTCACGTTGCCGGTGTTCACGAGGCCCTCCACCACCGGCACCACGGTCCGCGTGCGGTTGCCCACCACCTCGCGGATGCGCCGCAGGCGCCGGTCGGTCATGTGGGGCTGGAGCAGCGAAATGATGCGTTCGGGCGCGAGCCGGGTGTCCCCAAATTGAAATGGATCTTCCTGCACGGGCGGCGTGCCCCCCGAGGCAAGAAGACGTTCCATTTCCGCTTCGGCGTCAACGTCGTGGTGGCTCATGAATCCCGGATTGGTATCAAGCGTAATCTACGACCGGCAGTTCTCGCAAGACTCATCTCATCCCACGCCCGTTCTCCTTCTATTTCCAGACATCTGTTCTCATGACTGATTCTCACACTCCCATGCTTCGACTTCGTTCGTCGCTTCTTCTCCTCTTCGCTGGGGTTTTGCTTGGGGGGATTGTATCTCCTGCTCCGGCCCAGTCCGTCGAGTCTGTCGTCGAAAACATGCGGACAGTCCAGAACAAACAATTCGAAGCGGTCGACACCTACATCGTAGACACCAACCTCTACACGACCTACAGCAAACAAATCTCAAAGGGGGGCGACCCTGCTTTTCAAACAGAAACCGAAATGAAAGGAGGGGAGACAAACATCGGAAAGGTCGGGACGCCCTCGACGGCCTACGATCTGCAGCCCGACAAGATGAAGGAGCATGCCACGTACGAAGGGACCGAAACCGTGAATGGCGTTCAGTGCCACGTTCTGCGCGTCGAAAATGCGCCGAACGTCGCTCCCGATGCCCGTCCAAGCGCGCAGGGGGTTACCTACTACATTGACGCAAACAAACACGTGCCGGCCCGTATGGCCATCGTGTCGCAGGGGCAGGGCCAGCAGGGATCGGCGTCCAAAACAAGGACCGTCACCGTGGACATGACGGACTACCAGACCACCGACGGCCTCACGCTCCCGCACCGGGTGGAGGTCCAATTCGACATGGACATGTCTGAACGGCAGCGCCGACAGATGGAGCAAATGATGAAGAAGATGGAGAACATGCCCGAGCAGAAACGCAAGCAGATGCAAAAAATGATGGGCGGTCAAATGGACATGCTGAAGCGAATGATGTCCGGAGAGCCGATTGTCGTCGAGGTACAG
>CAYULG010000556.1:0-1130 GCA_964445365.1 uncultured Salinivenus sp.
AGCGCTCCGGCCTCGCGTTTAGCGACCACGACGTGTTCGTGAACGTGGCCGGCGGCGTGACGCTCGACGAGCCCGCCGTGGACCTCGGGGTGGCCATCGCCGCGGCCTCCTCCTTCCGCGACATTCCCGCCGACACCGGCTCGGTGCTGGTGGGCGAGGTGGGCCTCGGCGGCGAGATCCGCACCGTCAGCCAGATCGAGCCCCGCCTCAAAGAAGCCGCCAAGCTGGGCTTCGAGCGCGCCGTGGTCCCCGAAAACAACCTCGACCGCATCGCGGGGGACTACGACCTCGACGTGACCGGGGCCGAGGAGCTGCGAGACGTGGTGGACCTGGTGCTTTAGAACCCGTTTTCGAGAATAAATATTGGAGGAGCGAACGTCCGGTGTGCCCCGAACAGACGGTGTGCCATTTCCCGTGCGGTCTGAACGTCAGCACGTTGAACGTAACGAACTAATCCGATGACTTGACACGAAGAATCCGCTTCTCAACAGCCCTGTTGGCAACAGCTCCGTCGGGACACCTGGAAACGCCCGGAATCTCCGGCCCGTACCGACCGTTGATAACTTCAGGAGAAGACAACGAAACAGGTTCATAATAATCGCGCCGGGCGGCCCGTTATCCTCCCCACACCACGCCGCCCGACGTTCCGGCCTCTGCCCACGATCGGGACATCGCATGCAGCCCTCGGACGACGAACTGGTTTCGGCATACCTGGAGAACGGCGACGAGCAGGCCTTCCGCCAGCTCGTCGAACGACACCAGGACCGTATCTTCGGCTACCTTATGGGCATGGTGAAGGATCGGGCGGTGGCCAACGACGTCTTCCAGGACACCTTCGTCCGTGTGATCGACGCGATGCGGGACGGCTCCTACACCCACGAGGGAAAGTGGTTGAGCTGGGTGATGAGCATCGCCCGCAACGCAGCGATCGACCACATACGCAAGCAGAAGAAGTGGGCGGACGTGTCCCACGACCCGGACGAGGGCCGCTCCTTCTGGGAGACGCTCGAAGACGACTCGCCCGACGCCGACGAGGAGCTCCACCGCGCCGAACAGCGGGAGTGGCTCGACGAGCACATCGAACAGCTCGCCCCCGAGCAGCGCGAGGTGCTGCTCCTCCGGCAGGAGAC
>CAYULG010000557.1:0-1129 GCA_964445365.1 uncultured Salinivenus sp.
AGATCGTGACGCGCTTCTGGATCGTGACGGCCATTACCGTCATCGCCGCCCTCCTCCTGCTACGGCTGCGTTAGAAGGTTTTTGTTCCATGTCGCAATGCTCCCTTCAGAAGAAGATGCTGATTCGACACCAGCTTGCTTTCTTCAGAACAGGTGAACGTTAAACGTTGAACGTTCAACGTTTCAACGTGCAACGCACCATTCGAACAGAGCTGATTCCTTGAACGCACTGGCAATTTTCTCCGAACGAGGCTGCATGAATGAATCCGAGCGAGGTTCGCACAAAACAGGTGACCGTCGTCGGCGGCGCGCGCAGTGGGCGGGCTGTGGCGCAGTTGCTGGCGGAGGCCGGGGTGGAGGTGTTCCTGACCGAGCATGGGCCGGCGCCCGAGGACCTGACGGACACGCTCGACGAGGCGGGGGTCGACTACGAGTTCGGGGGACACACTGCCCGGGCCATCGACGCCGACTTTTTCGTACTCAGCCCGGGTGTGTCCACGCAGTCGAACATCGCGCAGCAGGCCGTACGGGCGGGCATCCCGATATATTCGGAAATCGAGGCGGCCTCCTGGTTTTGCGAAGCCCCCATTGTGGCCATCACGGGCACGAACGGCAAAACGACCACGACCAGCCTCACCGGTCACATTTTTCGAAATGCACTGGACGGGAATCCGGACCGCGACGTGCTGGTGGCCGGCAACATTGGGTTTCCGTTCTCGGACTACGTGCTCGACACGGCGCCGCAGGACGTGGTGGTACTGGAGGTCTCGAGCTTCCAGCTCGACCACGTCGACCGCTTTCACCCGCGTGTCAGCGTAATCCTCAACATTACGCCGGACCACCTGGACCGCTACGACAACGATTTTCACGCCTATGCGCAGGCCAAATTCCGCATTTTGGAGAATCAGGGCGCCGGCGACGTGGTGGTGTACAACCGCGACGACGAGTTGGTGCGGGACTACGTGGAACGGGCGGCCGAGGAGCAGGACGTGCGGGCGCTGGGCATCACCCTCTCCGGTGAGTCGGATCCGGGGGCGTACGGGCAGGACGATCGCATCTTTCTTCGAAGTGACGACGAGGACGAGCCGCTCATGCAACAAGACGAGCTGGCCCTTCGCGGGCGCCACAAT
>CAYULG010000558.1:0-1122 GCA_964445365.1 uncultured Salinivenus sp.
TAGCTCCACATCGACGCTGTAGCTCGTCTCGTTGCTCGCGGTGATGGTCGCCCCATTGGTAGACACCGGATCGGCCGGCGCCTGCGTGTCCTGCAGCGTCGCCGTCCCGCCTGCTCCGTTACCCGACCCGTCGTAAATATCCGAGGCCCCAATCGCATCGGTCCCCAAGTCGCCGGCTTGCGCTCCCGCATCCAGGTCGACCGTCGCCGCCGGATCGCCTGCGCTGTGGTTGGCTACGCTACTGACGGCGGCGGCCCCGTCTCCGCTGTTGTCCGTGTACGCGAAGTCGCTTCCGGAAACTGGGTCCGTGCCGACCGCATTGCCGGAAACCCCTTCGCTGAAGACGACCTCTACCGACGACTTTCCGCTTACCGCCTCTGCCGACATCACGGCAGGACCGGCATCGTCGATCACAAACTCGTCGTCAAGGGTCGTCACGGGACTGTTCCCCTGCCCGTCGGTCCAGTCCGCCGACAGATCACCGGAGATGTCCGTCGCCCCGACAGCGGTGTTCGGGGCCGACTGTCCGGTGATTCCGCTAATTGTCGACGATGTGGCACCTCCATCCGGATCCGTAAAGGAAGCCGACGACAGATCCGCCGTCGAGCCGTCCGGCAGCGTAATCGTCCCGAAGTCCGACGCGACCGGGGCCGACGAATCGTCGGTGTCGATGGTCTCGGAAAAGAACACGACGATCTCGTCGATTCGGCCGTCGGTGTCGGTGTCTCGGATCGCGAGCTGATCGACCGTTGGGCGGGCTCCGTCGCTTTCGGTCACATCCGACGTCCCTACATCTCCCATCACGTTGCCCGCAAGATCTGCCGTCGTCCCCGCCGTGTAGGTCACCTCCTTCGCGTCGGTGCCGGGCACCTCATTGCCGTCGGTGGTAATTTGGAGCTGAATCTGATCGTCGTCGGCCGTGCCCGAGTCGATGGCCTCGACCGTCGTTCCTCCGATCGCATAATCGCTCGCCGTCAGCGTCCCGTCGTCGATCGGCTCGGAGAAGACCACGTCCGCCGCGTCGACCTTCCCGTCCTCGTCCCGGTCGAGGGTGGTCGCGCTACTGATCGTCGGCGGGGTGGTGTCCAGTTCGTAGGTGTCGGTCTGTGAACCATCCGCCCC
>CAYULG010000559.1:0-1104 GCA_964445365.1 uncultured Salinivenus sp.
CGTACTCGGTGTTGAACAGGACGTCTCCGTTCGGAAATAGGTGAGAGCCGTGTAGGATCTTGTGCTCGGGATCGCCCCGACGCTCGACAGAGTCCGGGAAGAGCGCTCCCCGATCGACCCGCCAGCGATGGAGGGTCTCCCCGTCCCGATTAATCAACTGGAACCCTGCGTACCACTCATCTTCTCCTTCCCAGAACGAGTTTATGAACGTGAGTCCGGGCTGCACTGCACTTGAGTCTTCGACCCGTACCCCGTGGCGCTCGTACACCCGAGTGGTAAGGGACGGCTGGTACCACATGTTGCTGGCCTCCTGCTGAATCTGCCGAATGATTTGATCCGGAAACAGGCCGTTCTGACGGGCCGAATACCCGTAGAGGAACACGAGCACCAGCACGGAGACGGCAAACGCGACCTTTTCAAGAGAGACGTTGCTCATTGGCTTTCTGCAGTTCGGGATAATCGTGCGTGCTATTCAGTGGGCCTGAATCGACGGGGCCGTTGCAGGAGCAGGCCGTTTCGCGGTCTCCGGTGGGCTCTGTTTTGATTTGTGAGTTGCGGCCTTCGCCGTTCTTCCGGGCAGACGGCCAACGCCGAGTGCGCGGGCTACAAAAGTGGGGGCGTCGACCGTTCTGCGCTCGTCGCGCGGCGCCCCCAGCGCGTGAGATCAAAGGCAGGTCCTCACCTTGAGGGTGAGGCGGTCTGAAGCGAATCCGCCGACGAGCAGGCCCAGGCGGCCGCCTCCTTGCGCGTCAAGTCGTAACGGTGGGCGCCCGACACGATCGGGACCTTCGATTGCTGGTAGGGCTCGTGGACCCACTCCCAGACCGTTCGTCCATCGGGGCGACCTCCACCACTCGTCCGGCATCGCGTTCCACCAGGAGCATGTTTCCATTCGCCAGCTCCTGCCACTGGCCCTGAACACGGGTGTAGAGCGGATCGGAGTGGGGCGTCGTGAAGCGGATCTTCGTAGAATCGGTGTGCGGCTGAATGGACACGATCCGACTTCCCCCCAGCATTGTGCCGCGCGTCGTAAAATCGTAGTTGTTGTCGAACACGCCAATCCACCCTTCCCCCGTGAAGTCGGGATCGTGCTGATAAATGAAC
>CAYULG010000560.1:0-1073 GCA_964445365.1 uncultured Salinivenus sp.
GGCCGCTCGCCGTCAGGATGTGATGCGGATAGGGACGCGTGCTCCACAAATCGAGATTGTCGTTACGGTTGTCGTCGAAATCCCAGCCCGACGTGGGCAAAGTGAGCGTCTCCGGTGAGCACGTCTCGGAGGTCGAGTTCCTTCATGACGACCATCGACGTCAGGTCCGTGAAGGAAATGTCCGGTTTGTCGCTGTACCGCTTTCGAAGGTCAACGGCTCGTTCAAAACGGTCACGCCCAATCCACTCAACCTTCAGAAATCCGTCCTCTCTGGCCTCTTCGATCTTTTCGTGCTGGGCACTGGCATGCTCGAATAGCAAGCGCTTAAACAACAACGTGAGCGTCTCGTCGAGCACGTAATCGGTCGTGTAAGCGCGACCGTCCCGTTCCAGAAAAGTTCGAAAATGCCGCGTGACTTCGTCGTGCCTAGACTCGCGGAGACTCAAAATCTTGAGCCATCCCCACGTGTCAACAAAGAGCGCTTCTCGCATCATCTACGCTGAATCATCCCCATATAGCTGTTCATCGATGCGGTCAGCGCCGAGTTCCTCATCCACGGCCCCGATGAGGTCCAGAAGCGGATTCTCCGCCGGATCCCGCTTTCCATTCCCGGCACGGCGTTCTTCTTGCGCGCGGAGCGACTCAACATAGTTCAGCACCTCCTGCCGCCGTTTCTCCGGCAACGCGTCAAGGACCTCCAGTATTTTTGTCGTCGTCTCATCCATTGCCCAGGTTTGACGTGTTGCTCAATTGCCACCTTGAGTATTGCGTATTCCGTATTTCGTATTGCAGCGGATCGCCTCTCCAGGCACAACGACATACGCAATACGAAATACGCAATATACTCTATGCATCAATCGTCGCGTACTTGGCGTTGCGCTCGATAAATTCGCGCCGGGGCTTCACCGAATCGCCCATGAGCGTGGAAAAGAGGCGGTCGGCGGCCGCGGCGTCCTGGATCGTTACCTGCTGGATTTTGCGCGTCTCTGGGTTCATCGTCGTCGTCCACAGTTGCTCCGGGTCCATCTCGCCGAGGCCCTTGTAGCGCTGCATGCTCGGGCTCTTGCCGTCGG
>CAYULG010000561.1:0-1066 GCA_964445365.1 uncultured Salinivenus sp.
TACGTTGGTGACGGCGAGGAGCAGCAAGCCCAATGCCATTGCGAGAAGAACGTAGGCGTAAAGGCTGGCATTTATGCGCATGTCGGCGATCTCGGCCACCCCCACCAGCCGAAAGCGTCGCTCTTTCGCCGCTTCCGGGCCGATGTGCTCGTCGAGAAAGTCGCCATTCATCTTCGTTTCCAGCTCCTTCGGATCGGCGCCCTCTCGGAGTTTCGCGTACGTGTCTAGAAAGGAAGCGCCTCCTGCCTCCTGAAGGCCGTCCCGACGGTATTCGATGTCGTTGATCCGGGCGTGGGCGATGTTCGCCACGACGTCGGGATCGAGGACGGTGTTGGACGGCGGATCCTGGGCAATGCCGGTTACCCGCACCCTCGACTTTCCATCGAGCCGCAGCGTCTTGCCAATCGGATCCGTGTCCCCAAAATAGGTCCGAGCCGTTTCCTGGCTGAGGACGGCAGCGTTAGGACGATCGAGCACGGTTTTGGGATCGCCTCGGGCGAGCCGAAAACCCATCACCTGGAAAAACGTCGAGTCCACGTAGTCGACGGTGGTCTCGAATGCCTTTGGCCCTGTGTCCGACGAGGTGCCGGGACCGCCCGCCTGCTCCGGCGACACGAGCTGCTGCACCGTCAGGACCCGCGTGCCGGTCTCCACCTCCGGATACGTCATCTTCAGTTCGGGCAGCGTCGTGCCCCACGTGTTGCCGCCGGTGCTCCAGCCGGTTGCCCGTTCCCAATTGGCGAAGACGCGGTACAGGCGCTCGCTCTCGGGATGAAAGGCGTCCCACGTCAGCAGCGACCAGGACAGCGTGCCGACGAGCAGACACGCGGCAATGCCGATGGCCAGTCCACTGAGGTTGACGAGCGTGCTGCCGAGGTGCCGGCGCAGGTTGCGAAGGGCGACCTTGAGGTAGTTGCGGAGCATGGGGCTCGGTGTTCAGGTGTTTGGTGTTGTGGTGTTCAGGTGTTGGGGCGTTTGGGGTCGAGATGCTGGCGGAATCAGTATATACACGCTGAGCACTCCAACACCCGCGCACTCGACCACGGTCGCCGCTACTCCTGCCGCA
>CAYULG010000562.1:0-1047 GCA_964445365.1 uncultured Salinivenus sp.
GCGGACTGTGCAATGCCCACGACGAAGGACTTGAGCGGGCTGAGTTTCCCCTCCGGCTGCGGGCGGAGGAGGGTAAGCAGCAGGAGCACGCCCGTGACCAGGAGCATGGCGCACGTCAGGCGGGGACTCTCGAAGGCTTGCTCCAGCTGAGTCTTGAAGAGGAGGTAGACGACGCCGGTGGGGATCAGCGTGATAAGAATAAAGACGCCGAGACGAAACGTATCGTTCTCCGCGTAGCGGGCCGGAACGGCGGTCGGCTGCCGGAGCCCCGCCCACGTCTCTCGCAGGAGATCAGCCACCTCCGTCCAGTACACGGTGAGAATGCTCAGGACCGTCCCGAAGTGCACGAACACGTCGAACGTGATGTCGGCCTGTTCGGCGCTGAGCCCCAGCAGGTGCTGGCCCAGCACGAGGTGACCGGACGAGGACACGGGGATGAATTCAGTGAGGCCTTGAACCAGGCCGAGGAGGAATGCCTCCCACCAGGTCATGACACGGCTGAGGGTTGAGTGGTAGGGCGTTGAGAGTGGGGATCGTGCGGGGATGCCGCCAAGCGTGAATTCGTTGTGTCGCGGGACGGTTGCGAAGGAATCGTCAAACGCAAACGAGAATCCCCACCAACGCAAAGGTGAGGGAATGTGCATATGTGGTCTCCCCCATACGAGGAACCACCGTACCGGAGTGGCATAGGGGCCTTCTGTACGGCAAAAAGAACGTGGCTACCATCATGCGTCATCTTCGGCACATTGCGGCCTGGTTGCTCCTCGCGGCGTTCGCGGCGGGGGGCACGGTGGGTCCGGTGGTGCACCACGTGCAGCACGCGGCGGAACGCGCCGCGGCGACCGCCGAGGCCTGCCACTCGGAGGCGGTGCACAACTCGGACGTTCCGCTCTGGACGGCGTACGGATCGTCCCTTGAGGTGCCCGAGTGCGACCTGTGTACCCGTCGGGTGCTCGTCGTGCCGCCGGCCCTTGCCCCCCTCGCGGGACCCACCCTGACGTTGACGACGCAGGTCGCGACGCCGTCGGACGTCGTCCCGGTCCACAC
>CAYULG010000563.1:0-1046 GCA_964445365.1 uncultured Salinivenus sp.
CGTCGCGACGAGGCTCACCCAGAAGCGACGCCGAAAGTCCGTCACCATTTCGGCGTGATGTTCGTGACCCTGGTGCTCGTCCTGCTCGTGCTCGCCGTCGTGGTCGCGGCTCATCGGAATTGGGAATCAGTGAGGAAGAAAAGCAAGAAGCAACCGGATCAAGCGACCGACGGAATCGCCGTCGCAACCATCATTCCCCACACGAGGTCGAACCGATAGCGAAACGTGTACTGCGTTCGCAGTCCGGCTCGCCGAAGCAGAATCGTCAACTCGTCAAGGGTGTAGCAGGTATCGTAGGCGGGATCCACCCGCTGAAGCACCGCGTCCATTACTTTGCACGTCCAGTAGTCGCGGCACCAGTCGAGAAGGACGAGGCGTCCGTCGGATCGAAGCACGCGGCGCGCCTCCGCCAGCACCTGCTGGGGATGGCTAAAGTAGTGAAAGGTATTGGCGCAGACGACCGCGTCGAACGATGACTCCTCAAACGGAAGGTCGTGCGCGTCGGCCTGCTCAAACCGGACGTTCGCCGCCCCATCCAGCTTCGCCCGGGCTCGCTCGACCATAGACGGCGCCAGGTCGATCCCCACGAGTTCGACGTCGGGAATCTCCGCTGCGACCCGACGCTCAAACGCGCCCGTTCCAGAGGCCAAATCGAGGACCCGTTCGCCCGGCTGCACGCGGGCGGCCCGCTGCAGCACGGGAATGGTCTGGTTCACGTACCGGCGCCAGAACAGATCGTAGACGCGTGCCCATCCATCGTACTGCCGGGCGACGGTATCATCCTGTTGCTTTTGCGTTGATGTCCTGATCGACATGCGCTTCGAGAATTGAGGGGTTAGCAACGCGAGCGTCGAAAGCGACCCGGACTCGGCTCACTGCGTCCGGCCCGCCCGTCCCTATCAATGATGATCGCGTCCCGATTCGGCCGTCACAAGGCGGGGCTCTGCCCCGGCAAAGCGGGTGGGACGAGCACGGCGCATCATCAGGCCGTCTCAACGATCACGACGCCCTTCATTCCCACCGCCGCGTGCGGCGTGCACTTGTAG
>CAYULG010000564.1:0-1040 GCA_964445365.1 uncultured Salinivenus sp.
CTGAGCTACAGCGGCCCGGTATCCCTCTCCGCCTCAATCAACGCCCACGGCGCAGACAGCGAGGTGTGGCTGGAGGCTGGCGTCCCCTTCAGTGTGCAGGACGTGGACTTGTCGCTTGCGCTGGGCGGCACACCGAACGACGGATCCGCCTACTACGGCACCGACGCCGACACCGACGCGGCCATTACCAAGTTCAGTCTGACGGCGTCGAGGAGCCTGGAGGTCACGGACTCGTTCTCACTGCCGGTGATGGCGTCGTACTACCTGAATCCCTACACAGAGCGGAGCTACTTCATCTTTGGCATTAGTCTGTAGGCTGGAGCTCCGGCGGACAACCAAGAAGGTGATACGATGGCCCCAGGGACAGGCGGGAGCCTGTCTGCTGGGGTCGTTCGTATGTCGCGCCTCACAGCGTCTCGGGACGTTTGTCGGGGAGGGCATAAGAGCAAGTGGTCGCGTGAGGACCGGACCCCTGGACGCAGCCTCGGATCTGGCCCGGGCACTACTCTCGCGACGCTCTACTCGTCCTCCCTGATGGGCAGCGACAGGGCAGACGGGTGCTCCGGGCTCAGGTGGAGCCGGATGGTGGCCGTCCGGGCGTCGTCGGTGGGGGCCTCGATCGTGTTGCCGCCGCTATGGTCGTTTTTGTCGCGGAGGGGCGTGTTGAGGGGCGTGAGGACGAGACGGACCCGGCTGCCGGGCCGGAGCTCCCGCGCAAACCAGTTGAACCGGTCGAACGTATAGCGGTGCACCGCACCTGGCTCGGGAAAGGCGACCGTGTCCACGCCGGTGCGGTGCCGGGCACGAAGGGCGCTCTCGCCGAGGTAGATCGTCGTCCCGTCGGGCCGGATCTCGTAGAGCGCCGCCAGCAGGTCGGTGTCCGGCACGTCGAGCTCAATGAACGCGTCGAGCCGCGGGACGCCGGCCACCGTCACGGCCTCCTCCAGTGGGCGGCTGTGATACACGAGCCGCGGCCCGCCCGTCCACGTCCCCGAAAAGGCCAGGCCCGGATCCAGGAAGTGGTCCTCTTCGGCCAGCGC
>CAYULG010000565.1:0-1039 GCA_964445365.1 uncultured Salinivenus sp.
CACCGTTCGAGAGCTGGCCTGGATCTTCGCAGATCGGTTCCTCGACTGGGAGGAAGGAGTCTGGCTGACATTCGGGAAGATGATCCGTTCCCCCGGAACGGTTATTCGTCATTACCTCGGCGGCCGGCGACGGACCTACCTGAACCCGTTTTCCTACTTGCTTTTCTGTACGGTCATCTACGCGCTGGCGCAATTTGCGATGCGCCAAGCCGCCGGGCTGGCTTCCGGCACCAGTGCCGCTGATCTACAGGCCCTGGGCAGTGCCATAGGCAACGTCGAGGACCAGATAAGCTTGATCGCGTACGGGGCGGTTCTGACGGTCGCGACGCTGGCGGTTGCGATGCGCGTGATGTTCGACGGCCGCCTTCTCAACGCGATGGAGGCGATCGTGACGGTCATCTACACCTCGGGAAATGTGCTCTTGCTTGCACTGGTCGTCTCGGCTGTTGAGTGCCTCCTCACAGGCGACCCGCTCACGCAAACTGGATCCATTAGGGTCTTCGTGCTGGCCTTCCCGATTGGTATGGTGTACAGTGGGTACGGGCTGTTTGAGGAGTGGGGAATGGCCGGATACGCCGGAGTAGCTACGTTTCTTGGGGGGCTACTTCTCGCGATCACTATTGGCATTTTGACTGGGCTCACGGCGTGGGCCAGCTATTTAGTCGAGGCAGTCATGGCTGGGAACCAAGAGCAGGTTCTCGGCCAGGTGGTAACGCTTGGGGTCGTGATTGCCTTCATCGTGATCCCGGCTCTGGCTCCGTACCTGCTGGATGCTTTCAGTTAGGAGGTCCTGCCGAAGGCCCCGTATGCTCCGGAACCGCTCCCTAGATGTTATAATACAAGTTAAAACAATTGATTCTCGTTTGCTCCTCACTCCCATTCGCAATGTCCCAGACTCTCAAGGTTCGCAAAGTTGGAAACTCCAGCGGTGTCATTCTGCCTAAGCCCCTTCTTGAGGAGATTGGCGTGGAGGAGGGGGACGAGCTTTTTGTCCTGCGCGAGGCAGACGGGAGCCTGCGGCTTACGCCGTACGACCCTG
>CAYULG010000566.1:0-1034 GCA_964445365.1 uncultured Salinivenus sp.
GGTGGCGTCGCCCCCATAATCGGAGAGGGTACTAATCCAGGCGTCTCCTTGATCGCCTTGCACGCGGTATCGCACAACCTGACCGGGCACCTCCTCCGACAGATACCACGTCACATCGCCCCCGCCCATGCCCCCTTGAAACTGCACCTCACGGGACGTGAACGTGCCGGCGGAGGTACTGACGTCTTTCTGGCCCACCGTGGCTCCCTCAACGCTCTCCTCGGTCAGTCGCCGGGGCTCCTGGTACACAGTGCGCTCGGTAACCGGCACTTCGCCAACATTGCCGTCGGGATCCTTGGAGCGGAGGCGCAAAACCTCGCCCTTCTGCTTATCAATGAGCGCCTCGTAGACCCAGATGTCTCCCTCCTGCCGAGCCTTCACCCGCCACCACTCGTTGCCGTCCTGGCTGGCCTTCAGGAAGGCGCGCTCCAGGGTCTCAAACGCAGCTTCTCCCTCCCCGTCGGCACTCATCTCGTACTGCACCCACTCGCCCTCCTCATAGTTGGCCTCGGCCGGCCACATGCCATTGGCCGCAAACGCATAATTAAAAAGCACCTGGGCCTGATTCGCCATGAACTGGTTCCACTGCGCGGTGCCGGAGTTGGGGAGGTCGGCGGAAGGCGCCAACTGCTGCCCGATGGCCTTGCCCACCTGCTCTCCGGCCGCCTCGGAGGCGGACCCCACCGTGGTTCGGGTAGCCTCCTCGGCAACGGAGCAGCCAGCGAGAATCGTGGCCAAAAAGGCAGCCACAAGAGACGAAAAAAGCACCGATCGACGTACACAGAGGTGAGTGGTCGACATGACGGGAATAGGATATCATTTACGAGATGTTGAAATTGAATGACATCTCATAAGTAAGTGACCCGTCAAAGAAGATCAAGGATGCGGGCTTCCATGTGCGGTCGGCTCTCAAGTTTGGTTCTACAAGATTTTGAAGAGAAACTGGCTTAAGCCGAGGAAACAGAAAAAAGAAAACAGTATCCGTCGGAACCTCTCGACGCTTGCAGACTGCCCATAGCTCGTGATGCGAGCAG
>CAYULG010000567.1:0-1032 GCA_964445365.1 uncultured Salinivenus sp.
CAACTCGTCTGTCCCGGGCGCCCCCCCTCCGCCGACCTCGGACCCGCCTGAGACGTCCTCCTCCGGGGCGTCCCCGCCGCCCGCAACGTCCGGCGAGCCGTCTGTTTCCACAGACGGATCCGACCAGGCAATTGGGGAGACGTGCAAGAACTGTGGGGCCTCCCTGCACGGGGACTACTGCCATTCCTGCGGGCAGCGCCACGTCTCCCGGCTCCAAACCCGCGAGCTCACGAAGCACTTCGCCGACTCGATACTCAACGTGGCCGACCTGCGCGGCACGCTCTGGGCGACCTTGCTTGAAGGCGCTCGGAATCCAGGGCGACTCGCCCGGCGCTACGTGGAGGGGGAACGGGAGCGCTTCATTAATCCGATCAGCTACATTCTGCTCGCAACGGCACTCCTGTTCCTGTTCTACGGGCTCTTTCGGCCTGAGCTCGTGCAGGCGATGGCTGAGATGTCGCGCGCCCAGTGGGAAGCGATGGGCATGAGCAACCCTGAAGAGCAGTTCTTTGGCCCGGACGGCATTTATCGAAAGGCATTCGGCCTGAGCTCTGTCGAGGCGTACGCCCAGAAACTCGTCACCATCCTGCAACAGGCCCAAACGTATTTTCTACTCGTCTACGGGATGCTTGGTGCCGGTATTCTGCGTCTGGTTCTATCCAGCCATACCTTTGCCGAGCTGGTTGTATTCGAACTGTATGCTATGGCTCAGACAGTTCTGTTCCAGATTGTCCTGTTGCCGATTTTTGTAGCCACGTCTCTCTTGTTTTGGATCGTGCTCGGCATCCCACTACAGCTTGGGGTTCTCGCCCTGGCGGGATACGGCTTTTTTGACGATGGCTGGAAGGGAGCGCTTCTTCCCCCACTGGCCCACATTTTAGTCTATCTCGTCGTCATTCCAGCCATCAGCGCCGTGGTAGGAGTCGGCATCGGAATTGCAATTTCATGACCGCGCAGGATTACCCCTGTACATCAGGAATGGGTTCACTGAGTTTTTCGAAGGCGGCGACGCCTTCAGTCAGCTCCGTCACC
>CAYULG010000568.1:0-1031 GCA_964445365.1 uncultured Salinivenus sp.
AGGGATCGAAGACTCGCTCACAGCTTACGTAGAAGTTCTCGCAGTCGACGAGGGCGAAGACGGAGTCCACGGGGCGAGAGGTGAAAGGGAGCAGGCCAGATGAGCACTACACATATATCACACACATACCATAGTGTCAATCCCCCCACCCAGATTGCGGTCGGATTACCTATCCGGCGAGCGACGTTAGACTGGCGGGTCCTCATGTGTCTACCGGGTGCACTTCTTGTTGGGAGCGATGTCCATAGGGGTAGTGCCCTCGCGACTTCAATCCCAGGCCCGGTTTCCTTGGTGGGGGGCCGGGCCTTTGTCTTTTCGGGGGCCGCAGGCGGGCACCGGCGCCCAGTTGCTCCTCTACAGGTAGACAGAGACACCTGAAAAGCTTCTTTGCTCGATATGCACGCGGAAACCGACGGGGCTCAAGCCGAGGAACCAAAGTCCGAGCCGGCCCCTCAGCCAGATTGCTTCAACCCCTCCTACGTCCGGCTCGTGGAGGTCGAAGAGAAGGAAACCGGCGAGACCGTTCGCCGGGACTGCTACGACCCGGACGGCGGGGCGGCGGAGATGGGGGACGTGATGCGCCTGAAGGACGGGGAGCTCTGGCTTCGAGTGATCAGTTGGGCTCGCGAGAAAGCCCGCAGCACGGAAGTGACCCTCCAGTGGGAGCGGGTGGGCCTTTCGAAGGAAGAGGTCGGCCGGATCGGGGTTTACACCTGGCCGGGCGGCAAGCCGGTGCGGGTGTTCGAAGACCAGGGGCTCCGGGGAGAGCGACCTCAAGGGGGAGAGTGACCTGAAGGGGGAGAGTGACCCCGGGCGGCGAAAGCACGGGACGCCTCCCAGTAGAGGGTTCTCTCGGGTCGGCTCTTATCCCCACCCGACCTGTAGCCCGAACGCCCAGTAGATCCAGCCGATCAGCACAAACTGCAGTGGAAGCCGCAGGTAGAGGGCCCAGGCCGGAATGCGCTCGAACGCCGATGGATGGAGGGCCATGTGCACGTTTGCCGGGAAAACGGCCAGGAGCAGCAAAATAA
>CAYULG010000569.1:0-1020 GCA_964445365.1 uncultured Salinivenus sp.
CCCGCCGCGGCCGAACAGACCTATGGCGCGCCGGTGGACGCCACCGACGCCATCCCCGTCCCGGCCGTTGCCGCCGAGGCCGCCCGCTACACGGGAGGCCGCGTCACCGTGGATGGTCGCGTCGTGGGTGTAAAGCGGGACGGCTGTACGCTCCAGTTGGCCACCGACGGCGGTGTCCCGCTGCGCGTGGACGCGAGGCGAACCGGGGAGGAACCGTGCGCGTGGCAGGTGCCGGCCGGGACCGACGGATTTGCCGTCGCCGCCGGCACGCTGCGCGTTGCCGCCGACACGCTTCGCCTCTCCGCGAACGGCGTGCAGGTGACGCCCGTACAGATGAGCACACCAGATTCGTGATCGGACTCCTTCGGCCATGCCGATAGCGACCACCCCCTCCATTCCGGAAACCCTCAAGGATCGGGTCGTGAACGACGAGCCGATGTCGGTGGAGGCGTACCTCGAACGGGAGCGGGCCGAGACGGCGAACCGACACGAATTCATTGATGGATGGATCATTCCCGTGACCGGTGCCAGCTACCCGCACAATCTCATCGTATCGAACCTCAATCGGTCACTCGGCAATCAACTGCTTGATACGGACTGCCGTGCGACCGTGAACGACTTGCGAGTTGCACTTCCCTCTGTCAGCACGTATGCCTATCCCGACGTGGTAGTCGTCTGCGGGGAGCCGGAGCTCGACGAGGAGCACCCCGACATGCTCTACAATCCGAGCGTTCTCGTCGAAACGCTTTCTCCGACGACCGAAGGATACGACCGCGGCGAAAAGTTTGCGCGCTACCGGCAGCTGGAGTCGCTTCAGGAGTACCTGCTCGTTGCCCAGAACCGGCCCTACGTCGAGCACTACGTCCGGCGGGACGAGGCGAGCTGGCGCTTCACCGAGACCGACGGGCTTGACGCGGAAATTGATCTCCCCACCCTTGACGCCACGCTCCCGCTCACCGAGATTTATCTGGACGTGTCCTTCGAATCCGACGAAAACCAGTAGTCGGCGGAACCTGCCCT
>CAYULG010000570.1:0-1012 GCA_964445365.1 uncultured Salinivenus sp.
AGGGGCGGAAGGTCGGGGACGTATCGGTCGTGTGGTCCGTCATGGCTCGGTTGGGAAATTTTGATGTCAGTGTGAGCGAGGTTGGAAATCGGGCCCATCGGCAACCGCCGAGCGGCCCTTGAGGCGCCGGGGTCGGCCCCGTGCATTCCCAGTAGACAGGGGCATCGGCGAGACGGTTGCACCCGCTCCAACACTCCTCCGGGCAAAAGCGAGCGCCCTGTCGTGCCTCGAGAGCAGACACGCGCAGGGAGACGCCCGGTTCGAGGGGCTTCGACGAAAGGGGCTCGCGGCTCGACGAACGGACACGCTGAGGCGACGAGGAACGAACCGGTCTCCTGCAAGCCGAACAGGGCGGGTCGATTGGAGGACCGTTTCGGCGAATTGCGACCGAAATCCCGCCCTCGCATCCAGGCGGCCGATGCTCTCACGATTTCGTGTTACGAAACGATTATTCCTAATGAACTAAAGGAATAATTGCTATTCGCTTCATTTATTTTGGCGATTACGAATCGTACACTCACAAGCGCTTCAGTTGAAGACTGAATGACTGGCCCGTGAACTGTATCGGTAGAAAGCCCTTACAGCGGGTTTGAGGATGAACCTGGACGTGGAGGGGGGATTGGAGAACGCTGCGCGACCCGATGCAGAGAGGCTGTTGCTGACATCCGTCGTTCCCATTCATTCCTCACAGGCACCAACGATGCTCTCCCTCCCGACCCCACTCCACAGCTGGCTTCAGCGTCTTTCACAAATGATCGCCGTCTCGACTCCGCTGTCCCATCTCGCCATGACCCGGGCGCACTGCCCGCACTGCGAGCGCGAGACGCCGTGGGCCGCCCACGCGATGAGTGGCTTCTACCGTTGCCGCCGGTGCGGCCACAATCCGCTTACCGATTCTTTCCAAACAGGGTAGGCCAGCGCGTCGGTCGCCGAATGGCGAACCGGATGCCCCCCTCACACACGTTCCTCACTGTTCCATTAGCGACTCCTTTATGCAGACGACTCGCAATAC